>CAYZYC010000055.1:6324-16988 GCA_964481165.1 uncultured Limnobacter sp.
AACCGAAGCCGAAGGATTGACGCTGCTGACCGCCGATCCTACCCTCGCGCGCTATCCCGTTTCCGTCGTTCTCGTGTGAAGCGCCTGCGAACGCGTTTGTGCGTTCGCCCCGGCGGTTCAGCGTTTCGCACCCCACGAATCCTTCAGCGATACGGCGAGGTTGAACACCGGGCGCTCGGGGCGGTGATCGACGCGGTCGGCGACGAAGTAGCCGTGGCGCTCGAACTGGAACCGTGCCTCGGGTAGCGCCGCGGCGAGCGACGGTTCGAGCTTCGCCTGCACCACGCGTTTCGATCGCGGATTCAGCGATTCCCGCGGATCGCGCCCGCCGGCGTCGGGAATCGGCTGGTCGAACAGCCGGTCGTAGAGCCGCACCTCGGCGTCGAGCGCCGCGCTGGCGGCGACCCAGTGCAGGTTGCCCTTGACCTTGTACGAGTTGGCGCCCTCGGTGCCGGATTTCGAGTCCTCGAACACCGTGGCGTGCACGGCGACGACGTTGCCGCCAGCATCCTTCTCGCAGCCCGTGCATTCGACCACGTAGCCGTAGCGAAGCCGAACGCGGTTGCCCGGGTACAGCCGGAAGAATCCCTTCGGCGGCGTTTCGGCGAAGTCTTCGCGTTCGATCCACAGCTCGCGGGTGAACGGGAAGCTGCGCTTGCCCATTTCGGGGTGCTGCGGGTGCACCGGCGCTTCGCACGGTTCCTTGCGGTCCGCGGGCCAGTTCGTCAGCACGAGCTTCAATGGATCGAGCACCGCGGCAGCGCGCGGCGCCTTGTCCTCGAGGTCGTCGCGCAACGCCTGCTCGAGCGCGCCCATCTCGATCCACGAATCGGATTTCGTCACGCCGATCCTGTCGCAGAACAGCCGGATCGATTCGGGCGTGTAGCCGCGGCGGCGCAGCCCGGCGATCGTCGGCAGGCGAGGATCGTCCCATCCGTCGACCGCTCCGCCGCGGACCAGCTCCTGCAGCTTGCGTTTGCTGGTGATCGTGAAATTCAGGTTCAGCCGCGCGAACTCGATCTGCTGCGGCAGCGGATGCGCGAAGAAGCCGCCGTCGGCCAGGCGCTCGAGCAGCCAGTCGTACAGCGGACGGTGGTCCTCGAACTCGAGCGTGCACAGCGAATGCGTGATGTTCTCGAGCGCGTCCTCGATCGGGTGCGCGTAGTCGTACATCGGGTAGATGCACCAGCGGTCGCCGCTTCGGTGGTGCTCGGCGAAACGGATCCGGTACAGCGCGGGGTCGCGCAGGTTCAGGTTCGGCGACGCCATGTCGATCTTCGCGCGCAGCACGAGCGTTCCTTCGGCGTGCCTGCCGTCGCGCATCTCGCGCAGCAGGCGCAGGTTCTCGTCGGGGCTGCGCGAGCGGAAAGGCGAATCGCGGCCCGGCTCGGTGAGCGTGCCGCGGTTCGTGCGCATCTCCTCGGCAGTCTGCGAATCGACGTAGGCGTGGCCGGCTTCGACGAGCCACTCGGCCATTGCGTAGAACGCGTCGAAATAATCGCTCGCGAAGTACAGGTTGTCCTCGTGCTCGTCCTTCCAGGCGAAGCCGAGCCAGCGCACCGCGTCGACGATCGAGTCGACGTACTCCTGCTCCTCCTTCTCCGGGTTCGTGTCGTCGAAGCGCAGATGGCAGCGCCCGCCGTAGTCGCGCGCGAGGCCGAAGTTCAGGCAGATCGACTTCGCGTGGCCGATGTGCAGGTAGCCGTTGGGCTCGGGGGGAAAGCGCGTGCGGATCGGCGCCGGATCGGGCGGCGCGTCGCGGTGCTGCGCGAGCGGGCCGGGAGTGCCGCTCCAGCGGCGCACCGAGTGCTTGCCCGCGCGCAGGTCTTCTTCGATCAGCGCACGGATGAAATGGTTCGTCGGGACGGAGGCCGCAGTATCGGCCGGGCGGTCGGTCATGGGGCCGCGCTAAGGAGAGGCGAAGCGGGCCATTGTATCGGCGCTCGCCTGCGGGCGACGGCGCCCGGCCCTAGTGTCCGAAGGAAACCTCCACTGTGCGGCTGGTCTGCGTCGGCGGGGCGATCGTCGCGCCCGTGCGCTTCGAATCGAACTTCGCGCTGGCCGTTGGCTTGTAGCTGGCTCCGATCACGCCGGAGACCATCGATCGAAACTCGCCCGCGGACGAGTATTCCGAGAACAGTCGGGCCAACCGGCCCGCCTGCGTTGCGTATCCCGGTTCGGACAGCAATGCGCCGACGGCCGAGCGTATCGCACGAGCCGAGACGCGGTCCGATCGGAGCAGGCGCGCTGCACCGAATTCGACGAGCGGACGCATGTTCAGGAACTGGCCCATGTTCGACGCGATGCCCAGAAGCGGCTTTCCCGCTGCCAACGCCTGCTGCGTCTTCAGGCTGTTGCCGTTGCAGATGACCATGTCGGCTCGCGCAGCGGCCTCGATGCCGGGCAGGTGCGGAGCGACGCGTGCGCGAGATCCGCTTCGCGGCGTGAAGCGGAGCCCTTGTGTTGCCACCCAGGCCTCGACTCCCAGCGAGTCCAGCGCACCGACGACCGTGTCGAGCATTGCCGCGCTACCCGTGCGCCCCAGGGCGACATACGCGGTCGGCGCGGCTCCGCCCTTGTCGCACCAGGCAGGGATCGGCACGTGCGGCGACGAGAGTACCGGCCCGATGTGCCGATGGGTGGCCGGCATTCCGGGTGTGGGGAAGAGTTCGGGCACGTCCGCGTACGCGACGAAGTCCGCGTCGCTGTAGACGTGGTGCAGGTCGCCGACGAGAGGCGGAAGTCCGAAACGCGCCCGCGTCCGGTTCAGCGGTTCCGCGTGCCTCGCAAGGATCGATCGGCGCGTCAGGGCGAATACCGCCTCGCCGAGGCCGACCGGCGCCCACTTCGTCCAGCCGAGCGCCGGAAGCGACGGCGGACGCTCGTACCAGGGGCTCCAGTACGCGTTCGTGACGGCCAGCGACGGGATGCAGCGCAAACGCGCGCTCACCGACAGCGACAGCCGGAACGCTCCGACGACCAGGTCGGGTCGCACCTCGTCGATCAACCGCAGGTCCTCGTCGACGTATCGCGCGAGCGTTGCCTCGTCGTAGATCGGGCGTCCGAGACGGATCGCCCTGGCGAGGCGCGCCTCCGGGATCGACGCGAGGTTTTCGATCCGGTGGCCCTTTGGAGGAACGACATGGTGCGATTCGGACGCCAGCGCGAAGACCACTTCGTGATTCGGGAGGAGCGCCTCGCCGAGCACGAGACATCGCGGCACGTGCGTTTCGCAGAGAAACAGGACTCTTGCCATCGCGGGTTCGCCGTCGCACTAGGCGATGGCGCGCAGACGGCTGGAGAAGTTGCGTCGGGCCAGCCGATCCGGGGTGCGGTGCATTGCTTTTCCTTCAGGCCGGGGGGCCGAATCCTTAGGGTAAACCCGAAGAAAACCCCGGGGCAGCCCGAACTCTAGCACCGCTTGCCGTCCAACCTATGCAACCCCCCCGCAAACGCAGGCGTCACACTCCGAGCAGTTCCACCTCGAACAGCAGGGTCGCATTCGGCGGGATGACGCCGCCGGCGCCGCGGGCACCGTAGCCCATCTCGGGTGGAATGATCAGCCGGCGCGTTCCGCCGACCTTCATCCCGGCGACACCTTCGTCCCACCCGCGAATCACGTGCCCCGCGCCGAGGGGAAAGGAGAACGGCTCGCCGCGGTCCTTGCTCGAGTCGAACTTGCGCCCCATCGCGCCGTTCTCCCAAAGCCAGCCCGTGTAGTGCACGCGCACGTCGCCGCCGGCACGCGCCTCCGCGCCGGTGCCCGGCGTGACGTCGTCGAACTGCAGGCCGGAGGCCAGCGTCTGGTAAGCCATCGTGTCGTCCCTCCTTCAGCGCGTTTCGCGCAGGCGTTTGATCAGGCTGGAAGTATCCCAGCGGGCGCCGCCCATTCGCTGGACGTCGCCGTAGAACTGGTCGACGAGGGCGGTGACCGGCAGCGAAGCGCCGTTGCGCTTCGATTCGCCCAGGCACAGTCCGAGATCCTTGCGCATCCAGTCGACCGCGAAGCCGAAGTCGAAGCGGTCTTCGATCATCGTCGTGCCGCGGTTGTCCATCTGCCACGATTGTGCCGCGCCCTTGCCGATGACCTCGAGCACGAGTTTCATGTCGAGCCCCGCGGCCTGGCCGAAGGCGACGCCTTCCGAAAGCCCCTGCAGCAGTCCGGCGATGCAGATCTGGTTGACCATCTTCGCGAGCTGGCCGGCACCGGGCCCGCCGATCCGCGTGCACGCGCGCGCGAACGCCATGATCACCGGCTGCACGCGCGTGTAAGCCGCTTCGTCGCCGCCGCACATCACGGTCAGCATTCCGTTGACAGCGCCGGCCTGGCCTCCCGATACCGGGGCGTCGACGAACTGCAGCCCGCGCGACGTGGCCGCCGCGTGCAGTTCTCGCGCCACCTGCGCCGAGGCCGTCGTGTGGTCGACGAACACCGCTCCGGGTTTCATTCCGGCGAATGCGCCGTGTTCGCCGAGCACCACCGAGCGCAGGTCGTCATCGTTGCCGACGCAGGCGAAAACGATGTCGGCATCGTGCGCTGCCTGTCGCGGGGTGGGGGCAGTGGCGTCGGACCGTGCCGCATCGCCCGATGCATGTTCGCCTGCCCATTGCTGTGCCTTCGCCGCCGTGCGGTTGTAGACGGTCACCGCGTGACCGGCGCGCCGCAGGTGCCCTGCCATCGGATAACCCATCACCCCGAGGCCGAGAAACGCGACGCGCTCCGGCGCGATCGGGTCGTACTTGCGCTCGTTCACCTTCGATCCTCCTGTCGGTCGTGCGGATCCCCGGACGATAATGGAATTCCGGGGCGTGTCCCCGGCATGCCCTGCGCAGCCTCGATCGCTGCCGCGTCGTAGCCGAGCAGTTCGCGCAATACCTCCGTGGTGTGCTCTCCGAGGCGCGGCGGCGCGAGGCGGTACGTCGGCGGCGTCGCGCTCATCTTCACGGGACTGCCGACCAGCGGGATATCGCCGGCGTCGCTGCGTTCGAGCGAGATTCGCATTCCGCGTGCGGCCACCTGTTCGTTCTCGAAAACCTGCGCGAGGTCGTTGATCGGCCCGCATGGCACGCCCGCGCGTTCGAGCCCCTCGAGCCAGAACGCTGCAGGATGGCGTTCGACGAGCTCGGTCAGTATCGGAACCAGCGTTTCGCGGTTGCGCACGCGTTCCCGGTTCGTCGCGAACCGCGCGTCCTGGTGCAGGTCGGGGCGCTCGGCGAGCGCGCAGAAGCGCCGGAACTGCTCGTCGTTGCCGACCGCGACGACGATCCACTGGTCCGACGCGCGAAACGCCTGGTACGGGACGATGTTCGGATGCGCGTTGCCCCAGCGTTTCGGAGGCTTGCCGCTCACCAGGTAGTTCGTGTTCATGTTGGCGAGCATCGCCACCTGCACGTCGAGCAATGCGACGTCGATGTACTGGCCCTCGCCGGTGCGCTCGCGATGCAACAGCGCGGCGAGCACCGCCTGGGTCGCGTACATGCCCGTCATCAGGTCGGAGACCGCGACGCCGGCCTTCTGCGGTCCGCCTCCGGGGCGATCGTCGGCTTCGCCGGTGATGGACATGAAGCCGCCCAGGCCCTGGATGATGAAGTCGTAGCCCGGCCGGTGCGACCAGGGACCCGTCTGCCCGAATCCGGTCACGGAGCAGTAGACGAGTTTCGGGTTGATCGCCCGCAGGCTGTCGTAGTCGAGCCCGTATTTCTTCAGCTGTCCGACCTTGTAGTTCTCGAGAACGACGTCGCAATGCAATGCGAGCGCGCGCACCGCTCGCTGGCCGTCCGCGCATGCGAGGTCGATCGTCACCGATCGCTTGTTGCGGTTCGCGGCAAGGTAATAGGCGGCGTCGCGCGTGTCGGCGCCATCGCGGTCCTTCAGGAACGGGGGGCCCCAACTGCGCGTGTCGTCGCCGTCGCCGGGGCGTTCGATCTTGATCACGTCGGCGCCCAGGTCGGCCAGGTTCTGCGAGCACCAGGGGCCGGCGAGCACCCGGCTCAGGTCCAGGACACGGATGCCATGCAGCGCGCTTCTCATTGCAGGAACTTCCCGGAAGTTGCGTCGCAGGCAGTCGGCGACGGGTACCCGAATGTAGCGCGGACACGCGTTCGCGGCAGTTCCGGGGATCGCTCGGGATCGCCTGGGCGCCGTGCCTGCCCGAATCCTGCCTCGGAGACGTCCCGCTTTCGGTAGAATTTCCGGTTCCGTTCGCCAGGGCGCTCCATGAAGTCGGCCGAAATCCGGGACAGGTTCCTGCAGTTCTTCGCATCGAAGGGTCACACGATCGTCGCTTCGAGTTCGCTCGTTCCGGCCAACGATCCGACGCTGCTGTTCACGAACAGCGGAATGGTGCAGTTCAAGGACGTCTTCACCGGGCGCGAGCAGCGACCGTACAAGCGGGCGACGAGTTCGCAACGCAGCCTGCGCGCCGGAGGCAAGCACAACGACCTCGAGAACGTCGGCTACACGGCCCGGCACCACACGTTCTTCGAGATGCTGGGCAATTTCTCGTTCGGCGACTATTTCAAGCGCGAGGCGATCGCGTTCGCGTGGGAGCTGCTCACCGACGTGTACCGGCTACCCGCCGAGCGGCTGTGGGTCACCGTGTACCAGGACGACGACGACGCCTGGCGCATCTGGGCCGAGGACATCGGCGTGCCGCACGAGCGCATCGTGCGCATCGGCGACAACAAGGGCGCGCCCTACGCGTCGGACAACTTCTGGCAGATGGCCGACACGGGCCCCTGCGGACCGTGCAGCGAGATCTTCTTCGACCACGGCCCCGACGTTGCCGGCGGGCCTCCGGGATCGCCCGATGCCGAAGGCGATCGGTACATCGAGATCTGGAACCTCGTGTTCATGCAGTTCGATCGCGACGCGTCCGGAAAGATGACGCCGTTGCCACGGCCTTGCGTCGATACCGGGATGGGGCTCGAGCGCATCGCTGCCGTGCTGCAGAACGTGCACAGCAACTACGAGATCGACCTGTTCCGGGACCTGATCGCCGCGGCAGCGCGCGAGACCGGCACGAAAGACCACTCGAATCCGTCCCTGCGCGTCATCGCCGACCATATCCGCGCCTGCGCGTTCCTGGTCGTCGACGGCGTGATTCCCGGCAACGAGGGGCGCGGCTACGTGCTGCGCCGGATCGTTCGCCGTGCGCTGCGCCACGGGTACCAGCTCGGCCGCAGGAAACCCTTCTTCCACCGGCTCGTCGCCGACCTCGATCGCGCGATGGGCGACGCGTATCCCGAGTTGTCTGCGGCGCGCGAACGCGTCGAGCAGGTGCTGAAGCAGGAGGAGGAGCGTTTCGGCGAGACGCTCGAGAACGGCATGGCGATCCTCGAAAGCGCGCTCGCCGCGCGGCCGGCGCAGCTCGACGGCGAGACCGCGTTCAGGCTCTACGACACCTACGGGTTTCCGCTCGACCTCACCGCCGACGTCTGCCGGGAGCGCGGCGTCACGATCGACGAGGCCGGGTTCGACGAGGCGATGAACCGGCAGCGGCGGCAGGCGCGGGCCGCAGGCAAGTTTCGCGCGGCGGCCGGACTCGAATACGAAGGCGGGCAGACGTCGTTTCACGGGTACGAGCAGCTCGTCGTGCCGCAGGCGCGCGTCGTCGCGCTCTACGTCGGCGGCACTTCGGTACCGTCGATGCCTGCGGGCGAAAGCGGCGTCGTCGTCCTCGATCGCACGCCGTTCTATGCCGAATCCGGCGGCCAGGTCGGCGACGCGGGCGAGCTCGTGTCGTCCGACGGCGGGGTGCGATTCCGGGTCGACGACACGCAGAAGGTGCGCGCGGACGTCTACGGCCATCACGGCGCGCTGCTCGCCGGCGTGCTGAAGGTCGGCGATACGCTGGACGCTTCGGTCGATATCGAACGCCGCGCGCGAACGGTGCGCAACCACTCGGCGACGCACCTGATGCACAAGGCGCTGCGCGAGGTGCTCGGAGCCCACGTGCAGCAGAAGGGGTCGCTCGTCGACGCCGAGCGCACGCGCTTCGACTTTGCCCATCACTCTGCGCTCACCGACGAGCAGATCCGCCGCGTCGAGGCGATCGTGAACCGCGAAATCCTGGCCAACGCGCCGACGCAGGCGCGCCTGATGTCGTTCGACGAAGCGGTCAAGGGCGGCGCGATGGCGCTGTTCGGCGAGAAGTACGGCGACGAGGTGCGGGTGCTCGACATCGGCAGTTCGCGCGAGTTGTGCGGCGGCACGCACGTCGCGCGCACCGGCGACATCGGCCTGTTCAAGATCGTCTTCGAAGGCGGCGTCGCCGCGGGAGTGCGCAGGGTCGAAGCGGTGACCGGCGAGAACGCGCTCGCCTGGGCGCAGTCGCTCGAGGATCGGATGAAGGAAGCGGCGGCGACCCTGAAGGCCTCGCCGGGCGAATTGCGCCCGAAGATCGTCCAGCTCGTCGAGCAGGCGCGCGCGCTGGAGAAGGACGTTGCGCGACTGAAGTCGAAGCTGGCGAGCACGCAGGGCGACGACCTCGCCGCGCAGGCGCTCGACGTCGACGGATTGAAGGTGCTGGCCGCCACGCTCGAAGGCGCCGACGTCAAGACGCTGCGCGAGACGATGGACAAGCTCAAGGATCGCCTGAAATCGGCGGCGATCGTGCTGGCCGCGGTCGACGGCGCGAAAGTGAGCCTGATCGCGGGCGTGACCGCGGATGCGACGTCGAAAGTGAAGGCCGGCGAGCTCGTCAACTTCGTCGCGCAGCAGGTCGGCGGCAAGGGCGGCGGTCGTGCCGACATGGCGCAGGCCGGGGGCAGCGAGCCGCAGCGCCTGCCTGCCGCGCTTGCCGGAGTCGCCGACTGGGTGCGCGAGCGCGCCTGACGGGCGTTGTCCCGATGTCCGGCCCGAACAGCCCCATCGACGACTCGCGCGCGTTCGCCTACGACCTGCTCGCGCTGATCGAACGGGCGGCCGCGATCGACGATCTGCCGCCGGTTGCCCAGCTGCACCTGCCGCTCGACGCCGAAGAGAACTCGCGCGAGGCCGAGTTCTGCGGACTCGAACTCGCCGACGGGTCGATCGGCCTGTCGTTCCTGCTGCTGGGCGACACCTTCTCCGCGCTGCGTGCCGCCAACCCGGCCGCGATGTTGCAGGGAATGCCGGCGCTCGATCTCGCGCGCTGGTTCCTTGCCGACGAACCGGCGCGCCGCACGATCGGATTCGCAGCGATCAATGCGATCTCGCAGCGCCTGTTTCGCCTGGGCGAAGTCGAGCTCGACACCGCGACCGACTCGATCGGCCTGCTCGATCCGCAACCCGGCGATCGCGTGGGGATGGTCGGGCTGTTCACGCCGCTCGTGCCGCGCATCGTCGAGGCGGGCGCAAGCCTGACCGTTCTCGAACTGCAGGAGCACCTGGCCGGCGAACGCGAAGGCTGGCGCGTCACGCTCGACCCGGGCGGGCTGGCCGGCTGCGAAAAGATCCTGTCGACCACGACGATCCTGCTCAACGACACGCTCGATCGCGTGATCGCCGCGTGCCGCGGCGCGCGCTACCTGGCACTGGTCGGCCCTGGCGGCGGCTGCCTGCCCGATCCGCTGTTCGCGCGCGGCGTCACGCTGCTCGGCGGCACCCGGATCGTGGACCGCGACGGGTTCGCGGCGGCGATCGCGCGCGGCGAATCGTGGGGACGCTACGCGCGCAAGTACTGCATCACGCCCGACCGCTACCCGGGCTTCGAGGCGATCGTTGCCGCGATCGGTGCGCGGCGCCCGGCGCACTGAAGCCGGCGATGCTGCACCCCGACTATCGGTTCTGTCCCCGCTGCGCGCAGCCGCTTGCCGTGCGCACGATCGGAGGGCACGAGCGCGGAGTATGCGCAGGCTGCGGATTCACGCACTGGAACAATCCGGCGCCCGTGGTCGCCGCGCTCGTGCAGGTCGGCGACGAGATCCTGCTTGCGCGCAACGCCGCGTGGCCGCCGAAGACCTTTGCGTTGATCACCGGATTCCTCGAGGCCGGCGAGACACCCGAACAGGGAATCGTTCGCGAGATCAAGGAGGAAACCGATCTCGACGTCGAGCAGACCAGCCTGATCGGCGTATACGATTTCACGCGCAAGAACGAACTGATCATCGCCTACCACGCGATCGCATCGGGGCGCGTGACGCTGTCCGAGGAACTGGTCGAGTACCGGATGATCGCTCCCGAGCGGCTCAAGCCGTGGCGTGCCGGTACCGGGCTCGCGGTGGCCGACTGGATGCGCGCGCGCGGCCTGCCGGTCGAGTTCGTCGACCTGCCGATTCGGCCGCGAGGCAATGAAAGCTGAGCGTCGTGCGCGCTGCTAGACTGGCGCCGTACCCGACCCGTCCTGGAATTTTCGTGATGACCGATACCACCGTGAACTTCGATCGTGAGGTGGACGCCCGCGGGTTGAACTGTCCCCTGCCGATCCTGCGGGCGAAGAAAGCCTTGGCCGACCTGCAAAGCGGGCAGGTGCTGAAGGTGATGTCGACCGATCCCGGATCGGTGCGCGACTTCGACGCGTTCGCGCGGCAGACGGGGCACGAGTTGCTGCGCCGGGACGAGGGGCAGCGCGAGTGGACGTTCTATCTGAAGCGGCGGTGACGCGCTGACGTGCCGCGCCGAACCGGCGTTCGACGCGTTCGACACCCGACGCGTTCGACACTTGGTGCGTTGGCGCGGCGGC
>CAYZYC010000056.1:0-14118 GCA_964481165.1 uncultured Limnobacter sp.
ACCGGTCGGCCAGCCAGGCAACGAAGGTCACGACCAGCAGAAGAAAGAGGATCAGCGCGAAATTCATCGTGTCGGGGGCTTCGGTCGGTGGTTCGTTCGCGTCGCGGGCTCAGCGGTCGTCGACCTGCAGCACGGCAAGGAACGCTTCCTGCGGAATCTCGACGCTGCCCACCTGCTTCATGCGCTTCTTGCCGGCCTTCTGCTTCTCGAGCAGCTTCTTCTTGCGCGTGATGTCGCCGCCGTAGCACTTGGCGAGCACGTTCTTGCGCAATGCCTTGACGTTCTCGCGCGCGATGATGTTCGCACCGATCGCCGCCTGGATCGCGACGTCGTACATCTGCCGCGGAATCAGCTCGCGCATCCGGGCGACGACATCGCGGCCACGGCTCTGCGCGACGCTGCGATGGACGATCAGCGACAGCGCGTCGACCTTCTCGTTGTTCACCAGGATGTCCATCTTCACCACGTCGGAGGCGCGATACTCCTTGAACTCGTAGTCCATCGACGCGTAGCCGCGCGAGGTCGACTTCAGCTTGTCGAAGAAGTCGAGCACGATCTCGTTCATCGGCAGCTCGTAGGTCAGCTGCACCTGCCGGCCGTGGTACGCGAGGTTGCGCTGCACTCCCCGCTTTCCGGTGCACAGCGTCATGATCGGACCGACGTATTCCTGCGGCGAGAAGATCGTGACCGTCACGATCGGTTCGCGGATCTCCTCGATCCGGCCGGGATCCGGCATCTTCGACGGGTTCTCCACCCGAAGGACTTCCCCGTCGCGCAGCAGGATCTCGTAGACGACGGTGGGCGCCGTCGTGATCAGGTCCATGTCGAACTCGCGTTCGAGCCTCTCCTGGACGATGTCCATGTGCAGCAGCCCGAGAAAGCCGCAGCGAAAGCCGAAGCCGAGCGCCTGCGACACCTCGGGCTCGAACTGCAGCGACGCGTCGTTCAGCTGCAGTTTCTCGAGCGCCTCGCGCATCGCCTCGAACTGGTTCGCCTCGACCGGGTACAGCCCCGCGAAGACCGACGGCTTGATCTCCCGGAACCCGGGCAACGGCGCGCTCGCCGACGGATTGACCAGCGTGATCGTGTCGCCGACCTTCGCCGACTTCAGTTCCTTGATTCCGGTGATCACGTAGCCGACCATCCCGGTGGCCAGCACGTCGCGCTGCGTCGCCTTCGGCGTGAACACGCCGATCTGCTCGCAGGTGTGTACCGCGCCGGAGGCCATCAGGCGAATCCGGTCGCGTGCGCGCAGCACGCCGTTGAAGACGCGTACGAGCATCACGACGCCGACGTAGTTGTCGAACCAGGAATCGATGATCAACGCCTGCAGCGGCGCCTCGGCGTCGCCGCGCGGTGGCGGGATGCGCGCGACGATCGCCTCGAGGATGTCGTCGATCCCGGCGCCGGTCTTGGCGCTGGCGAGGATGGCGTCGCTCGCGTCGATGCCGATCACGTCCTCGATCTCGGCGGCGGCCGAATCCGGATCGGCCTGCGGAAGGTCGATCTTGTTGAGCACCGGAACCACCTCCACGCCCAGCTCGATCGCGGTGTAGCAGTTCGCGACCGTCTGCGCCTCGACACCCTGCGACGCGTCGACCACGAGCAGCGCTCCCTCGCAGGCCGACAGCGAACGGCTGACCTCGTACGAGAAGTCGACGTGTCCGGGGGTGTCGATGAGATTCAGCGCGTAGCGCTGCCCGTCGGGCGCGCGGTACTCGAGCGCTGCCGTCTGCGCCTTGATCGTGATGCCGCGTTCGCGTTCCAGTGCCATCGAATCGAGCACCTGCGCTTCCATCTCCCGATCGCTCAGTCCGCCGCAGCGCTGGATCAGCCGGTCGGCGAGGGTCGATTTTCCGTGATCGATGTGCGCGATGATCGAGAAGTTGCGGATGTGCTGCATCGGAGCCGTAGAAGACCGAAACGCGGTTTGTCGAACCGCAACGCAGAGCGCCGCCGGCTGGCAGCTGCGGGGGGCGATCGAGGATCTGGCGCCGCACGACACGCCGCCCGATGGCGACGGCATGTGCGCGGCGCCGAACAGGCCATTTTAGCAGCCGCCGACCGGCGGGGCGGGCGTCTGGCCGTCCGCCGGCCGGTCGGGTGCGCTGCGGTCAGCCTTCCGGGCGAACCGGGACGAACTGCGCGCTGTCGCCTCGCCGCACGAGAAGCACGGCAGGCTTGCTCCGGTCGAGCTTCGCGACGATCTCGCCGAAACGCCGGGCGCTGGTCACTTCCTCGTTGTTGACCGACAGCACGATGTCGCCCGGCCGGATTCCGGCGCGCGCCGCGGCGCCCTCGGCCGCATCGACGACGACGCCGTTGCGCACGCGAAGCTGCTCCTTGCGGTCGGCCGGAATGTCCGAGACCGCCAGCCCGAGCGCGTTGACGGCGGGTGCCTGCTCGCCACGCTGTTGCGGCCGCGTGCGCTGGCGCGCGCTGCGTTCGGGCTCGAGCTCGGCAACCGTCATCTCCAGCTGCTTCGTCTCGCCGCGACGCCAGACCTGGACGGGAACCTTCGTCCCGGGCTTCGTGCCGCCGACGAGCCGCGGAAGATCGCTCGATCGGTCGATCGTCTTGCCGTCGAACTTCTGGATGATGTCGCCGACCTCGATCCCGGCCCGCTCGGCCGGGCCGTTCTGCTCGACGCTGCGCACCAGCGCCCCCGCAGGTCGCGGCAAGCCGAGCGGCCCCGCGATGTCGCGCGTGACCTCGGCAATGCCCACTCCGATGCGACCGCGCACCACGCGCCCCGTCGTGCGCAGCTGATCGACGACGCGCATCACCTCGGCAATCGGGATCGCGAACGAGATTCCCATGAAGCCGCCCGTGCGGCTGTAGATCTGCGAGTTGATCCCGACGACCTCGCCGGACAGGTTGATCAGCGGCCCGCCGGAGTTGCCGGGGTTCACCGCGACGTCGGTCTGGATGAAGGGAAGGTAGTCCCCGGTGTCGCGGCTCTTCGCCGAGACGATGCCGGCGGTAACCGTGTTGTCGAGCCCGAAAGGCGAGCCGATCGCGACAACCCATTCGCCGACGCGAAGCGCGTCCGAATCGCCGATGGTCAGGAACGGCAGGCCGGTCGCCTCGACCTTGACCAGTGCCACGTCGGTGCGTCGATCGGAGCCGATCAGCTTTCCGCGGATCTCGCGCTTGTCGGCGAGGGTGACGTAGATGTCGTCGGCGCCGTCGACGACGTGATGGTTGGTGACGATGTATCCGTCGCCCGAGATGATGAAGCCCGAACCGAGCCCGCGGGGTACTTCGTCTCCCTGTCCCGGGCGTCCGCGGTTCGGCCCGCCGGGACCGGGCGACTGGCGCGGGGGAAAGAACCGCCGGAAGAAGTCGTAGAACGGGTCGTTTTCGTCGAGCCCGTCCGGAAACGGAAACTGCGGGAACTGGGTGCGATCGCCGTTGGCGCGCTCGGTCGTGCGGATGTTGACGACACCGGGGCCCACCTTCTCGACCAGGTCGGCGAAATCGGGCAGCTGGCGCACGTTGGGGGCCGATTGCGCATTCGCCGTCGGAGCGGCACCGGCAACGAGCCCTCCGGCCAGGAAGGCGCAGACGGCGAGGCGTTTGATCATCACGTAGGTCCTGGACATGGCAAACCGGTCGGTTGACGTCATCTCATGGGCACTGGATGCATCAGCAGAACACATCCCCCGGCGATCAGGCAACTGCACGACGCCGGTACGGGGTCATCGGGCGGGGCCGGACCGCGCCGGCCCGGCCCGGCGTCAGCTTCCCGCGGCAGCGATCGGCGATCGAGCCACCCGGCCACGCCCGTACCAGACGAGCCACGCACGCAGCCTTCGCCATGCGGACTCGTCGGCGCCGTGCACCAGCAGCAAGTCGCGTGCGCGCCTGTCGCCTGCAAAGCGCACCGCGATCCACGCGAACGATCCGAGCACGTACCAGCGTTCGATGGCTACCGGCTCGGGCGCCGCGGCCTCGCCGCCGAGCGGGCGCCACGCGGCGTCGCCGGCTGCGTCGACGACGAGACGTCCCGCCGGCAGCGGCGCCGCGCGCCCGCGCCGCGCGATGGCCGAAGCGAGCGCAAGGAACAGCGCAGCGAGGACCACGGAGAGAAGCACGAGGACGACCACGAAAGGAACGGCGACAGCGACCGCAGGAAGCGACGATCGGACAGCAACGGGCGCCCAGGCATCGACCGGCTGCAGCTGCGCGACCGCGATGGCGCAGCCCGATGCGGCGAAGACGCACAGCGCCGCGCGGATCCGGCGAAAGACCGACGGGGGCGCCGTCGCGAGTTCGACTGCGAACGACATGCGCTCGCCCCGGGAATCAGGCCCTGCGAAGCACCAGCGTGCCGTTGGTGCCGCCGAAGCCGAAGGAATTCTTCATCGCGACCTCGATCTTCATGTTCCGCGCGACGTTCGCGCAGTAGTCGAGATCGCAGTCGGGATCGCGATTGTCGAGGTTGATCGTCGGCGGGGACACCTGGTGATGCAGCGCGAGCGCGGTGAACACCGTCTCGATGCCGCCGGCGCCGCCCAGCAGGTGTCCGGTCATCGACTTCGTCGAATTGACGACGAGCTTGCGCGCGGGACCGTCGCCGAGCGCCGCCTTGATCGCATCGGTCTCGTTGCGATCGCCCAGCGGAGTCGAAGTGCCGTGCGCGTTCAGGTACTGGATCTCGTCGGGGTTCACGCGCGCATCGCGCAACGCGGCGAGCATGCATCGCCGCGGTCCGTCCATGTCGGGCGCCGTGATGTGATGCGCGTCGGCGCTCATTCCGAAGCCGACGATCTCCGCATAGATCTTCGCGCCGCGCCGCTTCGCCTGCTCGTACTCCTCGAGCATCAGGACGCCGGCCCCCTCGCCGAGCACGAACCCGTCGCGATCGCGATCCCACGGCCGGCTCGCCTTCTCGGGCGCGTCGTTGCGCGTCGACAGCGCCCGCGCTGCGCAGAACCCGCCGAGGCCCAACGGCGAGATCGTGCCCTCGGCCCCGCCGGCGAGGATCGCGTCGGCGTCCCCGTAGGAAATGATCCGCGCGGCGTCTCCGATGCAGTGCAGCCCCGTCGTGCAGGCGCTGACGATCGCGTAGTTCGGCCCCTTCAGGCCGGCCATGATCGACATCTGTCCCGAGATCATGTTGATGATCGAACCGGGAACGAAGAACGGCGAGACCCGGCGCACGCCGCGCGCGACGAGATCCGAATGCGTCTCCTCGATCAGCGGCAGTCCGCCGATCCCCGATCCGATGATCACGCCGATGCGTTCGGCATTGGCATCGGTGACCTCGATGCCGCTGTCGCGCAACGCCTGGAACCCGGCTGCGATCCCGTAGTGCACGAACGCGTCGAAGTGCCGCGCTTCCTTCGCGGGCATGTACTGCCCCACGTCGAAGTCGCGCACCTCGCCGGCGATCTGCGTGGGGAACGACGAAACGTCGAAGCGGCTGATGCGCGCGATACCCGAACGCCCGGCGACCAGGTTGCTCCAGGCGCTGGAAACGTCGCTTCCGACCGGGCTGACCACGCCCAGCCCGGTGATGACGACACGTCGACGACTCAACTCGATGCTCCGGCAATCAGGAGGGGCGAGCGCCCATCGGGCAGGCGCTTCGCCTGCCCGGACGCGGCTCAGGCCTTCGAGTTCGACTTCACGTAGTCGATGGCCTGCTGGACCGTCGTGATCTTCTCGGCTTCCTCGTCCGGGATCTCGGTTTCGAACTCGTCCTCGAGCGCCATGACCAGTTCGACCGTATCGAGCGAGTCGGCGCCAAGATCGTCGACGAACGAAGACTCGTTCTTGATGTCGGCCTCGTTCACGCCGAGCTGTTCGGCAACGATCTTCTTGACGCGCTGTTCGATGTTTTCCATTCGGAGTTCCTCACTCAGGTGGCCACGCCCGCTGTCATCGGGGATGGGCGCGGCGGATTGTATAGCACTTCGGTTTCGTGCGAGCCCGGGGTCATTCCATGTACATGCCGCCGTTCACGTGCAGCGTCACGCCGGTGACATAGCCCGCCTGCGGCGACGCCAGGAACGCGACGGCGGCAGCGATGTCCTCGGGTTGCCCGAAACGTCCCGCGGGCACCTGCTGCACCAGCGCGGCGATCTGCTGCTCGCTGAGCGAGCGTGTCATGTCGGTGTCGACGAAGCCGGGAGCGATGCAGTTCACCGTGATGTTGCGGCTCGCGATCTCGCGCGCGAGCGAACGGCTCATTCCGCCGACGCCGGCCTTGGCGGCCGCGTAGTTCGCCTGGCCGGCATTTCCGCTCGCGCCGACCACCGACGTGATGTTGACGATCCGCCCGTAGCGGGCACGCGTCATCGGGCGCAGCACCAGCCGGCACATCCGGAACACGGCGTCGAGGTTCGTCGCGATGACCGCGCTCCATTCGTCGTCCTTCATCCGAAGCGCGAGGTTGTCGCGCGTGATTCCGGCATTGTTGACGAGGATCGACGGCGCCTGGCCGTCGCGGATCAACGATTCGACCAGTGCTTCGCAGCGTGCCGCATCGGTGACGTCGAGCGCTTCGCCGCGCCCCTGCAGTCCCGCCGCGTCGAAGGCCTGCGATATCGCCTGCGCGCCGGCTTCGGTCGTGGCAGTGCCGACGACGCGGGCGCCCTGACGCGCGAGTTCGATCGCGATCGCGTGGCCGATTCCGCGCGACGCACCGGTGACCAGTGCGATCTGGTTCGCCAGGCTCATTGCTTGCCTCCCTGCATCGCGGCGAGCGCCGCGTCGAGCGAAGCCGGATCCTGCACCGCAAAGACTTCGAGCGAGCGGTCGATCCGCGAGACCAGTCCGCTCAGCACCTTTCCGGGGCCGAACTCGACGACGCGGGTGGCGCCCATCGCCTTCAGTCGCTGCACGACTTCGACCCACCGCACCGGCGCCGACGCCTGCCGCACCAACGCGTCGCGGATGCGCGAGGGATCGTCTTCGACGGCAACGTCGACGTTGTTCACCACGGGCACCTGCGGGGCAAGCACTTCGATTTCCGCCAGCGCACGCTCGAGGCGCTCGCCGGCCGGCCGCAGCAGCGACGAATGGAAAGGCGCCGATACCGGCAACGGCAATGCCCGCTTGGCGCCGAGCGCCTTCGCGCGTTCGCAGGCGCGTTCGACCGCCTCGCGGTGTCCGGCGATCACGACCTGCGACGGAGCGTTGAAGTTCGCCGGCGCGACCACCTTTCCGGCGGCCGCGGCCATCGCCTCGGTGCACGCCTGCTGCACCGTGGCATCGTCCAGCCCGAGGATTGCCGCCATGCCGCCCTCGCCCACCGGCACCGCCTCCTGCATCGCCTGGGCACGCAGGCGAACGAGCCGGATCGCATCGTCGAAGGCGATCGCCCCGGCCGCCGCAAGGGCGGTGTACTCGCCGAGGCTGTGACCGGCGAGCGCCATCGGAGCCGGCCCGCCGGCATCGCGCCAGGCGCTCCAGCAGGCGTAGCCGGCGACGAGCATCGCCGGCTGCGTGTTCACGGTGAGCGAAAGCGTCTCGGCCGGGCCCTGCGCGATCAGCGACGAGAGCTTCTCGCCGAGCGCTTCGTCGGCGCGCGCCAGCAGCGACTGCACCGACGGCGAAGACGCGAAGCCGTCGAGCATGCCGACCGACTGCGATCCCTGTCCCGGAAAGACGAATGCCAAAGTCATGCGCAACCTTCCTCTCGATCGGCGCGCCCGCGCCTCACATCTGCACCAGAACGGCACCCCAGGTGAAACCGCCGCCGACCCCCTCCATCAGCACGCGCTGCCCTGCCTGGATGCGCCCGTCGCGCACCGCCGCATCGAGCGCCAGGGGAATCGACGCTGCCGACGTGTTGGCATGGCGATCGACGGTGACGACGACTTTCTCCGGCGGCACTCCGAGCTTGCGCGCCGTCGACTGCATGATGCGCACGTTCGCCTGGTGCGGAATCAGCCAGTCGACCTCGTCCATCGTGATGCCGGCCTGTGCGAGCGTTTCGCGCGCTACCGAATCGAGCACCGAGACCGCGAGCTTGAAGACGGCCTGGCCGTCCATCGTCAGGTACGGATGACCGGTGATCTCGCCGCCCGAGATGTTCCCCGCGGTGCGCAGGATCGTCTCGTGCCGGCCGTCCGCGTGCAGTTTCGCCGCGAGCACTCCGGCGTGGCGATCGTCGCCGGCGAGCACGATCGCGCCTGCGCCGTCGCCGAAGAGCACGCAGGTTCCGCGATCGTTCCAGTCGAGAATGCGCGAGAACACCTCGGCGCCGACGACGAGCGCCCGATGCGCGAGTCCGCTGCGGATCATCGAGTCGGCGACGGCCACCGCATAGACGAAACCGCTGCAGACCGCCTGCACGTCGAACGCCGCGCCGCCTGCCGCGCCGAGCGCCTTCTGCACGAGACACGCGGTGCTCGGGAAGACGAAGTCGGGAGTCGACGTAGCGACGATGATCAGGTCGATGTCGTCGGCGGCGACCCCGGCCGCCTCGAGCGCGTGCCGCGCGGCCTCGGTGGCCAGTTCGCTCGAGCCGACGCCTTCGGCGGCGATGTGGCGCTGGCGGATCCCGGTGCGCCCGACGATCCATTCGTCGGAGGTGTCGATGCCGCGCGTCGCCAGGTCGCGCACGAGTTCGTGGTTGTCGACGATGCGCGGCGGCAATGCGCTGCCGGTGCCGATGATCCGTGTGTGGCGATAGCTCATGTGCTGCGTTCTCTTGGATTCCCGATGCGCGCCGGCGCCGCGCCGCTCAGGCGCGCTGCGCCGGAGCGCCGGCGTCGCCCTGCGGCATCGCGACGGCTGCCGGCGCGGCGGCGCTCGACTGCATGCGCTGCAACGTCTGCTCGATTCCCTGCAGCAATCCGTTGCGGACGGCGTCGAAGGCGCGCCGCAGCGCGAACTCGAAGGCGAAGGCGTCGGCCGACCCGTGGCTCTTGATCACGACGCCGCGCAGGCCGACCAGGCTCGCTCCGTTGTAGCGGCGCGAATCGAGCCTCTTGCGAAACCTGCGCAGCACGGGAAACGACAGCAGCGCCATCAGCCGCGTGAAGACGTGGCGCTTGTACTCCTCGCGGATGAAACCGCCGAGCATCCGCGCGAGCCCTTCGGAGGTCTTCAGCGCCACGTTGCCGACGAACCCGTCGCAGACGACGACGTCGGTCGTGCCTTCGTAGATGTCGTTGCCCTCGACATTGCCGAAGAAATTGAGGTTGCTCGCGCGCAGCAGCTCGGCCGCGAGCTTGACCGAGTCGTTGCCCTTGATCACTTCCTCGCCGATGTTCAGGAGGCCGACGCTCGGCTGCTCGCGTCCTTCGAGCGCCGTCACCAGCGCCGAGCCCATGATCGCGAACTGCAGCAGGTGATGCGGCTCGCAGTCGACGTTGGCGCCCAGGTCGAGCATCGTCGTCGTGCCACCCTTCTGGTTGGGCATCTGCGACGCGATCGCGGGACGGTCGATGCCTTCGAGCATCTTCAGCACGAAGCGCGAAATGGCCATCAGCGCCCCGGTGTTGCCCGCGCTCACGCAGGCGTCGGCGTCGCCCTTGCGGACCAGGTCGATCGCGACCCGCATCGACGAGTCGCGTTTGGCTCGCAGCGCCGTTGCCGGCGGGTCGTCCATCGCGACGACCTCGGACGCGTGGCGGACTTCGACGCGACTGCGATCGAACGCCGGCCGGGCGCCCGACAGCGCGCTTTCGATTGCATCGGCAGGGCCCACCAGCAGCAGGCGCACGTCGGGTTCGTGCGCGAGGAACGCCAGCGCCGCCGGGATGGTGACCGGCAGGCCATGGTCACCGCCCATGCAGTCGATGGCTATGCGTACCGTCACGACGGGTCGCTATCGATCGGGTGCAGCGGCCCGCGGCACCGGCAGCGGGACCGACGCCCGACTCAGTCGTCGGACTTCGTCTGCAGCACCTTCTTGCCGCGATAGAAACCGGTCGGGCTCACGTGGTGGCGGCGGTGCACTTCACCGGTGGTCGGTTCGACCGCCAGCGGGGGATTGGCGAGGAAGTCGTGCGAGCGGTGCATCCCGCGCTTCGACGGCGACTTCTTGTTCTGTTGGACAGCCATGGTGGTAACTCGGTAGGCAATCCGCGATTATAACCGTTCACCTGCCGCTTTCGCCGCCGTTCGCGGGTCCGTTGCCGCGCAGGCGACGCAGCGCGGCGAACGGATGCTCCGCCGCAGCCCCGGGAGCATCGCCGGGCGCGTCGTCCCCGGGGGCCGACGTCGCCGGCGCACAGCCTTCGTGGCGCGACGCCGGCGGCAGCGCCATGATCGCTTCGTCCTCGATCAGCGCGACGAGGTCGAATCGTGCCGATCCGGCAATGACGTCGAAGTCCTCGTCGTCGGGGTCGAGCCGCTGCGCCTCGTCTTCGGAACGGACGAGCCGGTACGGGCGTTGCACGCGCAGCGTCGCTTCCACCGGCAGCAGGCATCGAACGCACGCGGGCTGCACCGTCGCGACGAAGGAAAGTTCCATGAACTCGTCGAAGCCGCCTTCGGGGCGCGGGTCGCGCCAGCCCCGCAGCTGCCACTCGATGCGCCCGCCGGGCGATGCCAGCAGCGATGCGAGGCGCTGCAGTTCGCCGACCGCCGATTCACCGGAAAGCGAGCCGCCGGTGCGCGTCAGTTCGAAAGTGTCGATTGCCCGTGCCATCGCCTCCGTATGATATCGACTGTCATCCGCCGTGCATCCCGCATCGCCGTTCGAAATGAACCCCGCGCCCGCCCATCTGATCCTCGCATCGACGTCGCGCTACCGCCGCGAACTGCTCTCGCGGCTGACGGCCGACTTCACGGTCGAATCGCCGGAAATCGACGAATCCGCGAACGACGGCGAACTGCCTGCCGAACTCGCGCAGCGGCTCGCGCTGGAAAAGGCGGCAGCGGTGGCAGCGCGTTTCCCCGAGGCGCTCGTCATCGGCTCGGACCAGAGCGCAACGATCGACGGAATCGAGCCCCTCGGCAAGCCCGGCGGTTTCGACGTCGCGCGTGGGCAACTGCGTGCGGCCTCGGGCCGCACGATGCATTTCCACACGGCGATCGCCGCGGTGCGCACGATCGACGGGTTCTGCGAGCAGGCGCTGGTCGGAACACGGGTGCGCTTCCGGACCCTCACCGACGGCGAGATCGACGCGTACCTGCACATCGAACAGCCGTACGACTGCGCCGGATCGGCGAAGGTCGAAGGACTCGGCATCGCGCTGCTCGAGGCGATCGAAGGCGACGACCCCACGGCGCTGATCGGCCTGCCGCTGATCGCGCTCACGCGGATGTTGCGCAAGGCAGGGCTGTCGCCGCTCGCCGTGAAGGCGGATTCGCAGCGATGAGCGTCGAATCCGCCCCGGCCGGGGTTCTGTGGCTCGTCCCCGTTCCGCTCGGCGCCGACAGCGACCCGCGCGAAGTGCTGCCCGTGACGACGCTCGCGGCAATCGATCGCCTCGACTATTTCGTCGTCGAGAACGCCCGAAGTGCCCGGGCCTTCCTGAAAGCGGCCGGCATCGCGCGCGCACTGCAGGAAATCGAACTCGTCGAACTCGACGAGCACACGCCGGACGAACGCATTCCCGAGCTGCTCGCGCCGATCGTCGCGGGCCGCGACGGCGGCCTGCTCTCGGAAGCGGGCGCACCGGCCGTCGCCGATCCGGGTGCACGACTCGTGCAGGCAGCGCACGCCGCAGGAGTCGTCGTTCGCCCGCTGGTCGGACCGAGCGCGCCGCTGCTCGCGCTGATGGCCTCGGGAATGAACGGGCAGCGTTTCTCGTTTGCCGGTTACGTCCCGGTACCCGCCGCCGAACGCGCGCGCCGGTTGCGCGAACTCGAGCAGCGCTCGGCACGCGAAGACGAGACGGTCCTGATCATCGAGACGCCGTATCGCAATCAGTCGCTGCTCGATGCGGCACTGCTGGTGCTCGCGCCGGCAACGCGCCTGATGGTCGCCAGCGACCTGAGCCTGGCACGCGAGCGCATCGTCGTCGACACGGTGGCCCGATGGCGCGCGGCGAATCGGCAGCTGCCGAAGACTCCGGCGGTGTTCGGATTGATTGCGCGAAGGGCCACCGCGCCCGCGTCCGGCCGGCCGCACGCGCAGCGCGTCTCGGCGAGGCGGCGCCGATGACCGGCCCGGCGCCCCAGCGGCCGCGGATCGGCATCGCGCTCGGCAGCGGATCGGCGCGCGGGCTCGCGCACATCGGCGTGCTTCGTGCGGTCAGCGAGCTCGGAATCCCGGTCGACATCGTGGCCGGCACCAGCATGGGCGCATTCGTCGGCGGAATCTTCGCCGCCGGCAAGCTCGACCGGCTCGCCGCCGAATTCGCCGATTTCGACTGGGCGAGCATCGCGTCGTTGCTCGACCCGACCTTTCCGCGCTCGGGACTGATCCATGGGCGCAAGATCGGCGAGTTCATGCGCGCGCACATCCACACCGAGAACATCGAGGATCTGTCGGTCGCGTTTCGCGCGATCGCCACCGACATCGCTACCGGCGAAGAGGTCGCAATCGGTTCGGGCGACCTGATCGAGGCGGTGCGCGCGAGCATCGCGGTTCCCGGCATCTTCACGCCGGTGCGCAGCAACGATCGCATCCTGGTCGACGGCGGACTGGTCAATCCGGTGCCGGTCAGTGCCGTGCGGGCGATGGGCGCCGACCTGGTCGTCGCGGTCGACCTGAACCACGACATCGTGACCGGGCGTTCCGCGCGTTCCGAAGCGGTCGCGGCCAACGGCGGAAGACTCGCGCAGGCAGCGACGCAGGCACTGCGCGGCCTCGGCTCGCTGGAGAGTCCGGTGCTGGCGCAGTTCCTCGAGTGGCTGCACCGCGAACCGCTGCCCGGGATCTTCGACGTGCTGCTCGCGTCGATCTACATCATGCAGGCGCGGATCACGCAGCACACGCTGCAGCTCGACCCGCCGGAGATCCTGATCCAGCCGCCGCTGGGCGCCGTGCGGTTCATGGACTACGACCGCGCGCAGGAAGTCGTCGACATCGGCTATCGCAGCGCACTGCAGGCGCTGCACGGCAGCGCCGTCCTGCTCGCGCACGCCGGACCGCGCAGGTTGTCGGCGTCGTAGCCGGGGTGCGACCCGGCCCGCCGGGCGGGCCGCCGCCGATGCCCGGCCGCTACAGCCGGACTCACCAGGCCGGTGCCAGCCGCGTCGCGGCACCGCGGAACGCCGCGGCCATCGCTTCGCCTGCCGTCGCGCCGAAACGGCGGGCCAGGCGTTCGGCGAAATTCGCGCGCGGCGAGAAGTCGACGACGTTCTCGACGCGGATCACGTCGCGCGCGACCGAATCGAGCGTGCCGGTCGCGTCGGCCAGGCCCAGTTCGATGCTTCGTTCCCCGGTCCAGACGAGTCCGGAAAACGTCTCCTGCGTCTCCTTCAGCCGGTCGCCGCGGCCCTTGCGAACGACGTCGACGAACTGGCCGTGGATCTGCTCGAGCATCGCCTGCGCGTGCCGGCGCTGGTCCTCGGGAAGCGGCGAGAAGCTGTCGAGAAATCCCTTGTTCTCTCCTGCGGTCAGCAGGCGGCGCTCGACCCCGAGCTTTTCCATCGTTCCGGTGAATCCGAAGCCCTCGATCAACACGCCGATCGAACCGACGAGGCTCGCCTTGTCGACGAAGATCCGGTCGGCCGCGACCGCCACGTAGTACGCGCCCGATGCGCAGACCTCGTCGACGACCGCGTAGATCGGCGTTTGCGGATGCTCCGCGCGCAACCGCAGGATCTCGTCGTGGATGATGCCGGCCTGCACCGGGCTGCCGCCGGGGCTGTTGACCCGCAGCACGACTCCGGCCGTGTTGCCGTCGTCGAAAGCCGAACGAAGCGCCTCGACGATGTCGTCGGCCGACGCTTCTCCTTCGGCGGCAATCACTCCGTTGAGTTCGATCAGCGCCGTGTGCCTGCCGGACGTGACGCTCGCATCGCGCACCAGCCAGCCGCCGGCGAGCAGCAGCGCGATCGTGAGCCAGGCGAAGGTCAGCAGCCGGAAGAAGATCGACCAGCGCCGTGAACGTCGCTGTTCGCGCACCGCGGCGAACAGCAGTCGCTCGAGCACATCGCGCTGCCACTTGCCGTCGACGTCCGCAAGCGACGCTACAGCGGGGACTTCGCCGTTACGCGGCGGGATCGGTTCGTTCATCGTCTCGTTCCGGGAATGGGGCG
>CAYZYC010000056.1:14218-16920 GCA_964481165.1 uncultured Limnobacter sp.
CGGCGGATCGGCACGCTGCACGCCGCCCGCGTGCAGCATCGACGCGAACGCCTGCGGCAGCGGCGCCTGCACCGAGACCGGCGCGCCCGTACGCGGATGACGGATCTCGATCGAAAAGGCGTGCAGGAACATCCGCCGATGGCCGGCACGCGCGAGCCGGCGGTTCAGATCGAAGTCCCCGTACTTGGGGTCGCCGGCGATCGGGAATCCCGCGTGCGCGAGATGCACGCGAATCTGGTGCGTTCGACCGGTGGCGGGCTCGGCCTCGACCAGCGAGAAATCGCCGATCTCCGGCAACGCGAAACGCGCCAGGCCCGTGACGCGGGTGATCGATTCGAGCCCATCCTCGTCGACCGAGACGCGCCGATCGCCGTCCGCGGCCTCGTGACGCCGCAACGCGAACGCCAGCGTGCGCGTGCGCAGCGGACATCTGCCGGCGACGATCGCGCGGTATCGTTTGCGGGCATCGCGTTCGCGCAATTGCGCGTGCAGCGCCACCAGCGCCGTGCGGCGTTTCGCCACCAGCAGCACGCCGGAGGTTTCCCGGTCGAGGCGGTGCACGAGTTCGAGGAAGCGGGCCTGCGGGCGCAGCGCGCGCAACTGCTCGATGACGCCGCTGGAGACGCCGCTGCCGCCGTGCACGGCGACCGAAGCCGGTTTGTCGATCGCGATCAGGTCGTCGTCCTCCAGAAGGATCGGCAGGCGCTGCGCGAGTTGCGCGCGGGAACGGCGTACGGGATCGTCGGCACCGGCATCGGCGGCCCGCTGCGGCCGGGACTCGCTCGCGGCGATCGGCGGAATCCGGAGCCGATCGCCTGCCTCGAGCCGGTAATCGACCGGGCGCCGCGCGCCGTTCACCCGGACCTGGCCGCTGCGGATCAGCCGGTACAGGTGGCTCTTCGGGACGCCTCGGCATCGCGCGACGAGGAAGTTGTCGAGCCGCCGCCCCGCGTCGTCCTCGTCGATCGACACGTTCGTCGCCGATGGCACAGGCGTCGCCGACACCTTTGCGCGGGTTCGATCCATGTTGCTATACTTTCCGGGTCGTGTGCGATCGTGGCCCATGGAAACGGCCACCCGCGCACGTCGGCCGTCCCGGACTCCGGGGATGACCCGGTAGTCTGCGCCCGATCGAAACGTCCGCGGAAACCCCTGCCGGCCCCCGTGTCGAGAGTCCGGATTGTACCGGGCGACTGGCGTCGAGGCTGCATCGAAGCTCGATCGGCTGCACGACTGGAAGAACACCCTACCGCGGCCTGCGCTGCCTTGCGGCGCGCAGGCGCGGGTCGATGCGAAATTTTCTGAGAAGAATGCGAAAACACCGGCTGCCCGATCCGGCGGCTGAACACCCCGCCCGTTTCCGGAAGCCCGATGCGCCCTCCGCTGTCGCCGACGTCCGCGGGCCCTGCCCGGCGCCGGCGCGCGCGCGCCCGGTGATCCGGCCACGAAGCACCTAGCATCCGCGTCGATGCCGCCCCCGGGCGGTGAAGTCGGCGCGGAGCCGCCAGCGGCGGCATCTTCTCCCTTCCGTTCGCATCGGCCCGCTGGCCGTCGCGCGCAGCCACGTCCCCGCGCGCCGCAACGGAGTCATTTGCATGAAGCGAATGCTGTTCAATGCCACGCACGCCGAAGAGCTGCGCGTGGCGATCGTCGACGGCCAGAAGCTGATCGACATCGACATCGAGTCCGCGGGACGCGAATCCCGCAAGAGCAACATCTACAAGGGCGTCGTCACCCGCGTCGAACCGAGTCTCGAAGCGTGCTTCGTCAACTACGGGGAAGAACGACACGGGTTCCTGCCGTTCAAGGAGATCGCCAGGTCGTTCTTCAGGAACGGCGCCGACGCATCGAAGGCACGCATCCAGGACGCGGTCGCCGAAGGCCAGGAAGTCATCGTCCAGGTCGACAAGGAAGAACGCGGCAGCAAGGGCGCGGCGCTCACGACGTACATCTCGCTGGCCGGCCGCTACCTGGTCCTGATGCCGAACAACCCGCGCGGCGGCGGCGTGTCGCGTCGCGTCGAAGGCGAGGATCGGCAGGAACTGCGCGAGACGATGGATCGCCTCGAACACCCGTCGGGGATGAGCCTGATCGCGCGCACGGCCGGCATCGCCCGCGCTGCCGAGGAACTGCAGTGGGACCTGAACTACCTGCTGCAGCTGTGGAAGGCCATCGAGTCGGCAGCGGGCTCCGCGCCGGGGCCGTTCCTGATCTACCAGGAATCGAGCCTGGTGATTCGCGCGATCCGCGACTACTTCACGCAGGACGTCGGCGAGATCCTGATCGACACCGACGACGTCTACGAGCAGGCGCGCCAGTTCATGGGGCACGTGATGCCCGACACCGTCGAGCGGGTCAAGCGATACCGCGACGACACGCCGCTGTTCACGCGTTTCCAGATCGAGCACCAGATCGAGACCGCATATTCGCGGATCGTTCCCCTGCCGTCGGGCGGTTCGGTGGTCATCGACCACACCGAAGCGCTGGTGGCGATCGACGTGAACTCGGCGCGCGCGACCAAGGGTTCCGACATCGAGGAAACGGCGCTGCGCACGAACCTCGAGGCCGCCGACGAAGCGGCGCGGCAGATGCGCCTGCGCGACCTCGGCGGGCTGATCGTCGTCGATTTCATCGACATGGAGAACCAGAAGAACCAGCGCGAGGTCGAGCAGCGCCTGAAGGACGCGCTGCACTACGACCGC
>CAYZYC010000057.1:0-16691 GCA_964481165.1 uncultured Limnobacter sp.
CGGTCAACCGATCGGGCCGAGTTGCGCACGCAGGAACTCGTGGAAATGCTGCATTCCGTCTTCCAGCGGGCTCTGGTACGGGCCGGCGTCGTTCTCGCCGCGTGCGAGCAGCACGCGGCGGCCGGCGTCCATGCGCTGCGCGATCTCGTCGTCTTCCAGCGCGGTCTCCATGTAGGCGGCGCGCTCGGCCTCGACCAGGTCGCGCTCGAACAGCGCGATCTCCTGCGGATAGTAGAACTCGATGATGTTCGTCGTCTTCTGCGGGCTGCGCGGCACGAGCGTCGAGATGATCAGCACGTGCGGATACCACTCGAGCATCACGTTCGGATAGCAGGTCAGCCAGACCGCCCCGCACTGCGGCGCCTGCCCTCCGGAGAAGCGCAGCAGTTCTTCCTGCCACCTGCGATACGCCGGAGTTCCCGGCTTGCGCAGCTCCTTCCAGGCGCCGACGGTCTGCAGCGAATACCGTTCGCCGAACTGCCACTCGAGGTTGTCGCACGAAACGAACTGGCCGAGTCCGGGGTGAAACGGAACGACGTGGTAGTCCTCCAGGTACACCTCGATGAAGGTCTTCCAGTTGTAGTCGCACTCGTGGATCTCGACGTGATCGAGCAGGTGATCCGAGAAGTCGAATTCCGGCCTTGCACCCAGGCCGGCGAGATCCGCGACGACGTCGCGCGGGCCGCGGAACAGCAGTCCGTTCCACGATTGCAGCGCCGTCGAAGGCAGGTCCAGGCACGGCTGCTCGTCGAAGCGCGGGGCGCCGAGCAGCCGACCGGAGAGATCGTAGGTCCAGCGATGCAGCGGGCAGACGAGGTTGCGCGCATTGCCGCGGCCGTCGAGCATCAGCGCCTGCCGGTGGCGGCAGACGTTCGACAGCAGTTCGACGGTGCCGCGTTCGTTGCGCACCAGCATCCGGCCGTCGTCCTCGGCCGGCAGCACGCAGTAGTCGCCGGGTTCGGGGACCATGCGCTCGTGCCCCACGTACCCAGGGCCCCCGCGGAACAACGTTTCGATTTCCCGCTCGAACAATGCATCGTCGAAGTACGCTCCGACGGGCAGCTGGGTGTGCGAGCGGACGAGCCGATCGCCACGGCCCACGTCCGACATCCTTTCTTCCTCCTGCGCGAGGGCAACGGGAAGCGCAGCGCGCGCGAGCGCGCAAGGATACCCCGATCGGCGGGCCGACACGCCGAAGGCGGCCCGGTGTCCCGTTCCCCGGGTGGCATGCCGAACGACCCGGGCGAAAGCACAGTAAAATCCCATCTTTGTCCTGCCGCGGCTTCGCTGCGGAATCCCGATCGAATGGCCGACCCTTCCAGCCGCCCGGCCGGTAGCCGCGGCGCGTCCGTTGCCGACTCGCTGACCGGCGCACCATCCGCCGACCTTGCCGATCCCGCCGCGCTCGGCGGCGCGTCGGGTGCATCCGCGACCGCGCCTGCGCCCGATCCGATGCCCGAATCGTTCGAGAGCGCGCTCGCCGAACTCGAACGGATCGTGCAGCGCATGGAGAGCGGTTCGCTGTCGCTGGAAGATTCGCTCGCCGCGTATCGCCGTGGCGCGTCGCTGGTCGGCTATTGTCGGGAGTCGCTGGCCGACGTGCAGCAGCAGGTGCGCATTCTCGAGGCCGACCTGTTGCGGCCCTTCGACCTCGACGTGCGCGGCGGCAGCGACACCGCGGAAGGCACGAGATGAGTGCGCCCGCCTTCGCTGCGCAGCCGCTCGACGCGCAACCGGTCGCGTTCGAGAACTGGCTCGCGACCCGGCGCGCTCGCGTCGAACAGGCGCTCGAACGCACGTTGCCGGCTGCGCAGCAGCATCCGGCACGGCTGCACGAGGCGATGCGCTACGCGGTGCTGGGCGGCGGCAAGCGCATTCGTCCGCTGCTCGTCTACGCGGCCGGCGAGGCCGACGACGCGCCGCCGGCGGCGCTCGACCGGGCCGCGTGCGCGGTCGAACTGATCCACGCGTACTCGCTGGTGCACGACGACATGCCGTGCATGGACGACGACGTGCTGCGGCGCGGCCGGCCGACGACGCACGTCGTCTACGGCGAGGCACTCGCGATGCTGGTCGGCGACGCGCTGCAGGCGCTCGCCTTCGAAACGCTCGCCGGCGCGGCTGCCGACGGCGCCGGCCCGGCGGGCGCGGTTTCGATGCTCGCCGAACTCGCCCGCGCTTCCGGCTCGATCGGCATGGCGGGCGGGCAGGCGATCGACCTCGCGTCGATCGGCATGCCGCTGGATCGCGAAACGCTCGAGGACATGCACCGGCGCAAGACCGGCGCGCTGCTCGCGGCATCGGTGCGCCTGGGCGCGCTGTGCGCGCCGCAGGCGCAGTCGCTGCCGGCGCTCGCCGGCTATGCCGACGCCATCGGGCTGGCGTTCCAGATCGTCGACGACATCCTCGACGTCGAGGGGGACGCTGCGACGCTGGGCAAGACGGCGGGCAAGGATGCCGACAACGGCAAGCCGACCTACGTGTCGACGATCGGCCTCGACGGCGCACGCGCGCTGGCCGAGCGGCTGCGTCGGCAGGCGCACGACGCGATCGCGCCGCTCGGCGCTCGTGCCCGCTCGCTCGCCGCGCTGGCCGATCGCATCGTGTTGCGCAACGCCTGAGCCGCCGCGATGCGCACGCCGAACCCCTGGCCGCTGCTCGAGTCGATCGACGATCCGGCCGCGTTGCGCCGCCTCGATCGCTCGATGCTCGAAGTGCTGGCGCGCGAACTGCGCGCCTTCGTGCTCGATTCGGTCTCGCGCACCGGTGGGCACCTGTCGTCGAACCTGGGAACGGTCGAGCTGGCGATCGCGCTGCACTACGTGTTCGAGACGCCGCGCGACCGGCTGATCTGGGACGTCGGGCACCAGAGCTATCCGCACAAGATCCTCACCGGGCGCCGCGAACGCATGGCGTCGCTGCGCCAGCACGGCGGCATCTCCGGATTCCCGCAGCGCGGCGAGAGCGAATACGACGCCTTCGGCACCGCGCACTCTTCGACGTCGATTTCCGCGGCGCTCGGCATGGCGGTGGCTTCGCGCAATCTCGGCGAGAACGAGGGCGATACGCGGCGCCGGCACGTGGCGGTGATCGGCGACGGCGCGATGACCGCGGGGATGGCCTTCGAGGCGATGAACAACGTCGGCGTAACCTCCGACATCGACCTGCTCGTCGTGCTCAACGACAACGACATGTCGATCTCGCCGCCGGTGGGCGCGTTGAACCGGTATTTCGCCCGGCTGCTGTCGGGGCGTTTCTATGCGAAGGCGCGCGACGTGGGACGCGCGGTCCTGCAGAACGTGCCGCCGCTGCTCGAGCTGGCCAAGCGCATCGAGGAGCACGCCAAGGGCTTCGTCGTTCCCGCGACGATGTTCGAGGAATTCGGCTTCAACTACGTCGGCCCGATCGACGGGCACGACCTCGACAGCCTGGTGCCGACGCTGCAGAACCTGCGCGCGTTGCGCGGCCCGCAGTTCCTGCACGTCGTCACGCGCAAGGGGCGGGGGTACAAGCTCGCCGAGGCCGATCCGGTGCTGTATCACGGGCCCGGGCGCTTCGATCCCGACGAGGGAATCCGCAGTCCGGCCGCGCCCGCGCGTCCGACCTACACGCAGGTGTTCTCCGACTGGGTCTGCGACATGGCCGCGCTCGACGAGCGGCTGGTCGCGATCACGCCGGCGATGCGCGAAGGATCGGGACTGGTCGAGTTCGAGAAGCGTTTTCCGAACCGCTATTTCGATGTCGGCATCGCCGAACAGCACGCGGTGACCTTCGCCGCGGGACTCGCCTGCGAAGGAGCGAAGCCGGTCGTGGCGATCTACAGCACGTTCCTGCAGCGCGGCTACGACCAGTTGATCCACGACGTCGCGTTGCAGAACCTGCCGGTGACCTTCGCGCTCGACCGGGCAGGCATCGTCGGCGCCGACGGCGCGACGCACGCCGGAGCCTTCGATTTCGCCTATCTGCGCTGCGTTCCGAACCTCGTGGTGATGGCGCCTTCCGACGAGAACGAATGCCGGCAGATGCTGTACACGGCGTTTCGCCACGACGGACCGGCCGCGGTCCGGTATCCGCGAGGCGCAGGCGTCGGTGCGCCGGTGTCGGCCGACCTCACGGCGCTGCCGATCGGGCGCGCCGAGCCGCGCCGCCAGGGCCGGCGGATCGCGCTGCTCGCTTTCGGTACGATGCTGGCACCGGCGTTGGCGGCCGGCGAGCGGCTCGACGCGACGGTCGTCAACATGCGATTCGTCAAGCCGATCGATGCCGAGCTGCTGCAGGACCTGGCGAATACGCACGAAGCGTTCGTGACGATCGAGGAACACGCGGTTGCCGGCGGCGCCGGCAGCGCGGTCGCGGAGGCGTTGAACGCGCGGGCGATCGTGCGACCGATGCTGCAGCTCGGGCTGCCCGACCGTTTCATCGATCACGGCGACCAGGCGTTGCTGCTGCACCTGCAAGGGCTCGACGCGGAAGGAATCGAGCGCTCGATCCGCGCGCGGTTCGGCGACCTGCTCGCCGCCGACGGCGGGCCGCGGCTCGTCGCGTCGCGGGCGGGGTAGAACGAATTCGAGCGCAGGAAACGACGGCCGGGTGACGCGTTGAATCAGGGGGAAGATCGAGCGATGAACATCAGTGACACGGGGGTGCGGCTCGCCAGCGCGATGCCCGACGTGCAGGGCAGCGTCGACCGGCGGCAACTGCCGATCCAGCGCGTCGGTGTTCGCGATCTGCGCTATCCGCTGCGCTGGAGAAGCGCGGCGGGCGAGCAGCCGAGCGTCGGCGAGTTCGGGCTGTACGTCGCGCTGCCCGCCGACCGCAAGGGCACGCACATGTCGCGTTTCATCGCGCTGCTCGAGAAGCGGCTCGCCCCCGACGCCCAGGCGATCGACGTCGCCGGAATCGCCGACATGCACGCCGAGATGCTGAGCCTGCTCGAGGCCGACAACGGGCGGATCGAACTTTCGTTTCCGATGTTCGTGCGCAAGACCGCGCCGGTATCGCAGGTCGCCAGCCTGATGGACTATCGGGTGTCGCTGACGATCGACGGCGCCGCGCACGTCGCGCGGGCGACGCTTGCGGTGCAGGTTCCCGTCACGAGCCTGTGCCCGTGCTCGAAGTCGATCGCCGAATACGGCGCGCACAACCAGCGTTCGCACGTGACGATCTCGATCGAGTCGGCCACGCCGATCGAACCCGAAGAGGTCATCGCGATCGCCGAGGCGCAGGCATCGAGCGAGCTCTACGGCCTGCTCAAGCGCGTCGACGAGAAGCACGTCACCGAACGCGCCTACGAGAACCCGAAGTTCGTCGAGGACCTCGTGCGCGACGTCGCCGCGGCGCTGCGCGCCGACGGCCGCATCGGGCGGTGGTACGTCGAAGTCGAGAACTTCGAATCGATCCACAACCACTCGGCTTTCGCCCGGATCGAAGGCTGATCCGGGCGGGCGCTTACGCCGGCTGCTGCTCGACCTGCAGCGCCAGCGCCGCCGCGTTGACCACGGCGGCGATCCGTCCGATGTCGCGCAGCTGCACCTTCGTGTAGCCGGCCTCCTCGAGCAGGTCGTAGTGCGAGCGCACGCAGAACCGGCACTTGCCGACGATCGATGCGCTGAGCGCGAACGCTTCGAAACGTTCGCGGGCCACGCCGCCGTGCGACGCGTACGCCTGCATGCGCAACTCGGGCCGCTGCGCCTTCAGTTCGGCGTCGCCGGCCATCTCGACGAACGGATACCAGACGTTGTTCATCCCCATCAGCGCCGCCGCCGTCAGCGCGGCGTGGCCGGTGGTTTCGTCGAGATCCGCACGCAGCGCCGCGACCAGTTCGCCGCTGCCCGCCGCGTACGCGGCGGCCAGCGCGCACCCGGCGGCTTCGGCCGGTTCCAGGCTCGAGCGCGAGATCACCGCGTCGAGGTTCAGCCGCACGTCCTTGGCGAAGTCCGGAATGCGCGACCGCAGTTGTTCGAGGTTCTCCATCGTCGCCTCCGTCACAGCGTTTCGCCGCCGACCGACCGGTTGCACGGGCACAGCTCGTCGGTCTGCAGGCCGTCGAGAATGCGCAGCGTTTCCTCGGGGCTGCGTCCGACGTTCAGGTTGTTGACCGTCACGTGCTGGATCGTGTTGTCCGGATCGACGATGAACGTTGCGCGCAGCGCGACGCCTTCTTCGCGGTCGCGTATGCCGAGCTGGTCGACCAGCGAACCGGTCGTGTCGGCGAACTGCCACTGGCGCAGGTTCTTCAGGTCCGGGTGCTCCCGGCGCCACGCGAGCTTGACGAACTCGTTGTCGGTCGAGCCGCCGAGCACGATCGCGTCGCGCTCCTCGAAGTGGCCGACGAGCTTGTCGTAGCCGGTGATCTCGGTCGGGCAGACGAACGTGAAGTCCTTGGGGTAGAAATAGATGATCTTCCACTTGCCCGGGAACGATTCCTCGGTAAGCGTCTCGAACGCGCTGGCGCCGTTCTCTTCGGGCTGGCGGAATTTCGGCTTGACGCCGACGACGCGGAACGCTTCGAGCTTCTCGCCTACGGTCTTCATTCGTTTCTCTCCTGTTGCATATTCGAACGAGAATGATTCTCGCTGCTATGCAACAAAAGATCCAACGAATAAAAACAATGTAGGTTATCGAGTATTGCGATCAGCAGGTCCGCCGCTGCTGCCGCGTCACTTCGCCGCGCCGCGGGCGGCCCGGACGTAGATCGCCTTGCCGCGGCTGCCGGCCACCGCCTGCTCGTCGACCTCGAAGTGCTCGGGCATCGACTTGACGAGATCGCTGAACTTGCGCTGTCCGTAGAGGCGCGAATCGAAGTCGGGACGCAGTTTCGTGATGTTGCTGCCGACCGCGCCGAGTTGCGCCCAGCCGCTGTCGTCGGAAACCGCGTCGATCGCGTCGGAGATCAGCTCGACGAGCCGACTGCGCTCGTCGCCTGCGCGTGCCTTGCGGCTCGCCGGCGAATCCTTCGCGGGTTCGATCGCCGGCGGCTTCTCGAGCGACGAACGCAGCACCTCGGTGTAGATGAACTTGTCGCAGGCGGCGACGAAAGGCTCGGGCGTCTTGCGCTCGCCGAAGCCGTAGACGGTCAAGCCCTGTTCGCGCAGGCGCGATGCGAGCCGCGTGAAGTCGCTGTCGCTCGACACGAGGCAGAAGCCGTCGAATCGTTCCGTATACAGCAGGTCCATCGCGTCGATGATCAGCGCGCTGTCGGTCGCGTTCTTGCCCTTCGTGTAGCCGAACTGCTGCACGGGATTGATCGAGTGTTCGAGCAGCACCTTCTTCCAGCTGCCCAGTTGCGGCTGTGTCCAGTCGCCGTAGATCCGCTTGACGCTGGCGACGCCGTATTTCGCGATTTCGGCGATCAGTCCGCCGATGATCGAGGCCGGCGCATTGTCGGCGTCGATCAGCACGGCGAGGCGGTTCTGCGATTCCTCGCCGGTCGGGTTCGCGGACGACCGGAGCAGGGCGGGCTTGCCGGGGGCGGGCATGGTGTGGTTCCTCGGGGACGGATCGGTAGCGGTACGGGCGAGTCGGAAGCGAAGGCGGTGTCGGTGCGAAGGGACGCGTTCGTGCGAAGCCGGAGAGCGGACGTCAGCGAAGTCGCAGCAGCGGTCGCATCGCAACGAGTCCGGCGATCGGTCCGAGCGCGAGCAACGGCAGCACCCAATGCAGCGGCCCATTCGCGGCAAGCGTCGCGAAGACGGGGATCAGGATCGCGGTGATGCCGAAGCCGATGCTGTTGACGAAGGTGAGCACGCTGCCGACCGATTCGCGCGGCGCGTTCTGCGCGGTGAGCGTGCTGAATTGCGGCGAATCGCCGACGACCGTCGTGCCCCAGACGAGAAGCCACGCGGCAAACAGCGGCGCCGGTGCGTCCATCATCAGCGGCGCCATCAGGCAGCAGGCGCCGCTCGTCGCCAGTTGCGCGACGGCGACGCGCGCGCTGCCGAAACGTTGCACCAGCAGCCCGCCGGCCACGCAACCCAGCGATCCGATCCCGATGACCGCGAACGCGGCGATCGAAACGTCGACGCCGGCGATCCGCGTCGCGACGATCGCCGGCACCAGTGTCCAGAACACGTACAGCTCGAACATGTGCCCGAAATAGCCGAACGCCGGAGCGCGCAGTCGTGGATCGCGCCAGATCAGCGCCAACGCACGCGGGTTGATCCGCGCGCTGCGGCGCAGGTACGGTCCGTCCGGCACGGCCGCGAACAGCAGCAGCCCGCCGCCGGCCGCGATCGCCGATACCGCGACGATCACCGACTGCCACGTCCAGCCGGGGCCGAGCGCGCGCAACCCGTGCGGCAATGCGGTGCCGACGACGAGCGCGCCGATCAGGAACCCGAGCGCTGCGCCCAGGCCGCGCTCGTACCATCCCGACGCGATCTTCATCCCGACCGGGTAGATGCCCGCGAGGAAGAATCCGGTGAGGAAACGCAGTGCGAGCAGCACGTCCAGGCGCTCGGGCGCGACGACGGCCGCAGCGTTGCACAGCGATCCGGCGAGCGCGCTGGCCAGGAACACCTTGCGCGCCGAGAACCGGTCGGCAATCGTCAACAGCGCGAACGCCAGCGTCCCGAAGACGAAGCCGATCTGCACCGCCGAGGTCAGCGCACCGAGCGCCTCCTCGGGCAGGCGCCAGTCGCGGCGCAGCGAATCCATCACGCCGTTCACCGCGAACCACAGCGACGTGCCCGCCAGTTGCGCCAGCACGATCGCAGGCAGGATCCGGCGCGGTGTCATGGTCCGCGACGCGACGCCGCCGGGAGTCGAAAGCCGCTCCTGCGGCGGGCATCAGTCGCGGAAGTTCGTGAACGACAGCGGCACGTCGTCGATTTCCTTCTTCAGCAGCGCGATCGCCGACTGCAGATCGTCGCGCTTGCCGCCGCTGATGCGCACGGCATCGCCCTGGATGCTCGCCTGCAGCTTCAGCTTGCTGTCCTTGACCAGCCGGACGATCTTCTTCGCGTGCTCCGGGGACACGCCGTGCCGAACGGTGATCGGCTGCCTGACCTTGTCGCCGCCGATCTTCTGCACGGCGCCGTAGTCGAGGAAACGCACGTCGACATTGCGTTTCGCGAGTTTCCCGATGAGCACGTCGCGCACCTGGCCGAGCTTGAAGTCGTCGTCGGCGAAGGCGGTCAGTTCGCGCTCCTTGTGCTCGATGCGCGCATCGGAGCCCTTGAAATCGAACCGTGTCGAGATCTCCTTGTTCGCCTGTTCGAGCGCATTGCGCACTTCGACCGCGTCGGCCTCGGAAACCACATCGAACGAAGGCATCGCAGCAACCCTCCAGTGTGTCGACTTCGCGCATTCTACGGCGCCGCCTGGGCTGCGCCGCAGCTTCCGGCGCAGGCGCGCTTCACGCCGGCCAGGCGCGCCGGCGCAGGATCAACGGCGCGCCTCCAGTTCTTCCCATCGTTCGAGCGCCGCGAGCAGCTCTTCCTCGATCGCCGCGAATCGTTCCTGCATCGCGCGTGCACCGGCGGAATCGTCCTGCCAGACCGCCGGATCGGCGAGGCGTTCGCCGATCCGCTTCTGCTCGTCTTCGAGGTCGGCGATCCGCCCGGGCAGTGCTTCGAGTTCGCGCTGTTCGTTGAAAGTCGGCTTCGCACGCCGCGTCGCTGCACGCGTCGTCCGATCGCGCGCCGGGCCGGGTGCCGCGGCGCCGGGTCCGGCAGCGGGCGCTGCCGTCCGGGGCGCCGCAGCGCCGGACGCAGCGCCGGCCTGCGCGCGGACTGCGGCGCTCTCGCGGGCGCGCGCGGTCTCGTAGTCGGTGTACCCGCCCGCGTATTCGCGCCAGATCCCGTTGCCGAGGGCGGCGATCGTCTGCGTGACGACATTGTCGAGGAAGGCGCGGTCGTGGCTGACGACCAGCGCCGTGCCGGTGTACTCGGCGAGCAGTTCCTCGAGCAACTCGAGCGTCTCGATGTCCAGGTCGTTGGTCGGTTCGTCGAGCACGAGCAGGTTCGCCGGGCGCGCGAACAGCCGTGCCAGCAGCAGCCGGTTGCGCTCGCCGCCCGACAGCGACCCTACCGGAGAACGGGCGCGCTCGGGCGAGAAGAGAAAGCGCTCGAGGTAGCTCATCACGTGCGTTCGCCGCGAGCCGATCTCGATCCAGTCGGAGCCGGGGCTGATCGTGTCGACCAGCGTCGCGGCGTCGTCCAGACGCGCCCGCAACTGGTCGAAATAGGCGATCTGCAGTTGCGTGCCCAGGCGCACGACGCCTTCGTCCGGGGCGAGTTCGCCGAGCATGATCCGCAGCAGCGTCGTCTTTCCCGATCCGTTCGGGCCGATCAGCCCCACGCGGTCTCCGCGCTGCACGATCGCATCGAGGCTGCGCACGACGACGCGATCGCCCCACGACTTGCGTACGCCGATCAGTTCGATCACCGTGCGGCCCGAACGTTCGCCGGCGTCGATCGACAGCGCGGCGCGCCCGAGCCGATCGCGCCTTTCGGCGCGTTCGCGGCGCAGCGCCTCCAGGCGGCGCACGCGACCCTCGTTTCGCGTTCGGCGCGCTTCGATCCCCTTGCGGATCCACGCTTCCTCCTGCGCGAGCAGCTTGTCGAACTTCGCGTCGGCGACCGATTCGGTCGCGAGTTCCGCCGCCTTGCGCGACTGGTACTGCGCGAACGTGCCGGGATACGAGCGCAGCCGGCCGCGGTCGAGCTCGACGATGCGCGTGGCGACGCGGTCGAGGAATCGCCGGTCGTGCGTGACGACGACGAGCGCGCCGCGCAGTCCGACGAGCAACTGCTCGAGCCACGCGATCGATTCGATGTCGAGGTGGTTGGTCGGTTCGTCGAGCAGCAGCAGGTCCGGTTCGGCGACCAGCGCGCGCGCGAGCGCCACGCGCTTGCGCATGCCGCCCGACAGTTCGCCGACGACGCGCGTGCCGTCGAGCGCCAGGCGCGTCAGCACGCTGTCGATCCGGTGCACCACCGTCCACGCGTCGTCGGCGTCGAGCTGCGCCTGCAACCGGGACAGGTGCTCGAGCTTGCCGGGATCGGCGTTCGGAGCGTGCGCGATCGACGCAGCGAGCGCCTCGTATTCGGCGATCGCGCGCGATTGCCCGGCGAGCGCCTGCGCAACCGCTTCGAAGACGGTGTGCGCCGGATCGAGCACCGGCTCCTGGGGAACCAGCGCCACCGAAACGCCTGCCTGGCGCGTGATCTCGCCGTCGTCGAAGACGAGGTCGCCGGCGATGCCGCGCAGCAGCGACGACTTGCCGGTGCCGTTGCGCCCGATCAGGGCGATGCGTTCGCCGGAGTCGATCGACAGTTCGGCATCGGCGAGCAGCGCGACATGGCCGTATGCCAGGCCGACGCGCTGCAGCGATACCAGCGGCACTGCAACCGCCGGTCAGCGGCCCGACTTGCGGGCGCGCGCCGGAGCTTTCGCGGGGCGGTTCCTTTCCGCTTCCTTGTTCGCGGCGATGCGCAGCCGCAGCGCGTTCAGGCGAATGAAGCCGGTCGCGTCGGTCTGGTCGTAGGCGCCTTCGTCGTCCTCGAAGGTCGAGATGCGCTCGTCGAACAGCGAGTCGGCGGACTTGCGCGAAACGACGATCACGTTGCCCTTGTACAGGCGCAGCGTGACCTTGCCGTTGACGTTCTCCTGCGTGTGGTCGATCAGCACCTGCAGCGCCTGCCTCTCGGGAGACCACCAGTAGCCGTTGTAGATCAGGCTCGCGTAGCGCGGCATCAGGTCGTCCTTCAGGTGCGCCACTTCGCGATCGAGCGTCAGCGACTCGATCGCGCGGTGCGCCTTCCACAGCACGGTCCCGCCGGGCGTCTCGTAGCAACCGCGCGACTTCATCCCGACGTAGCGGTTCTCGACGAGGTCGAGGCGTCCGATGCCGTGCTTGCCGGCGACGCGGTTGAGTTCGGCGAGCAGTTCGTGCGCCTTCAGGCGCTTGCCGTCGAGCGCGACGGGATCGCCACGGCGGAACTCGATCTCGATGTCCTCGGGTTTTCCGGGCGCTTTTTCCAGCGGCACGGTCAGGCGCCACATGCCCCTGGCCGGAGGCTCGCGCGCGGGGTCCTCGAGCACCCCGCCTTCGTACGAGATGTGCAGCAGGTTCGCGTCCATCGAATACGGCGCCTCGCCGCTGCGCTTCTTGAAGTCGACCGGAATCCCGTGCCGGTCGGCGTAGTCGAGCAGCTTCTCGCGCGACAGCAGGTCCCATTCGCGCCACGGCGCGATGATCTTCACGCTCGGCATCAGCGCGTACGCGCCCAGCTCGAAACGAACCTGGTCGTTGCCCTTGCCGGTCGCGCCGTGCGAGATCGCGTCGGCGTTCTCGCGTCGGGCGATTTCCACCAGCCGCTTGGCGATCAGCGGCCGCGCGATCGACGTGCCGAGCAGGTATTCGCCCTCGTAGACGGTGTTCGCGCGGAACATCGGGAAGACGAAGTCGCGGACGAACTCCTCGCGCAGGTCCTCGATGTAGATCTTCTTCACGCCGAAACGACGGGCCTTCTCGCGCGCCGGCTCGAGTTCCTCGCCCTGGCCGATGTCGGCGGTGAACGTGATCACCTCGCACCCGTAGGTGTCCTGCAGCCACTTCAGGATGACCGAGGTATCGAGCCCGCCCGAGTAGGCAAGCACCACTTTCCTGACTTCGCTCATGAGTCGCCGCCGTGCCGTGAGTGCGCAAAACCAGTGATTATAGGTCGGCGCCGGTTCGCGTTCAGGCGGCCAGCGGCAGCTCGATGAAGAAAATCGACCCGTGTCCCGGTTCGCTGCGCAGGCCCGCCTGTCCGCCGTGCAGCTCGGCCACGCGCTTGACGATCGCCAGCCCGAGCCCGGAGCTGCCGCGCTGCTCGCGGTGCCGGCTGGCCTGGTAGAAGCGGTCGAAGATGCGTTCCTCGTCCTCGGGCGCCACGCCCGGGCCGTCGTCGGCGACTTCCAGCCGGACGCCGCCGGCCTCGCGCAGCGCGCGAACGTGCACGTTGCCGCCGGGCGGCGTCACCCGGATCGCGTTGTCGAGCAGGTTCGACAGCGCGCGTTCGACGAGCGCTGCGTCGGCACGCGTGAGCGGCAGGCCGTCCGGGTAGTCCACGTCGAGCGTGACGCCGGCCTGCTGGGCGGTGGTCGAGAATCGCTGCACGACGTCGTCGGCGAGCTCGCCGAGCGCGATCGGCTCGGGCTGAGCGCGAAAGTCCGGATCGTCCAGGCTGGCCAGTTCGGCAAGCGTCTCGGTCAGCCGCCGCAGGTGCTGCGCATTCTGCAGCGCGCGCTCGAGCAGGTGTTGCTGCGTTCCCGCCGTCAGGGTGGCGTGCTTCAGGCGGATCGTCTCGATCTGCCCGATCAGCGCGGTGAGCGGAGTGCGCAGGTCGTGCGAGACGCTGGCGATCATCTCGCGGCGCTTGGCGTCCACGGTGCGCACGCGTTCGGTCTCTTCGCCCAGGCGATCGAAAGTCTCGCGAAACGTGCGCCCGAGCCGACCGATCTCGTCGTTGCGATCGCCGTCGGCGAAGAAGTCCTCGCGCAGCGCATCGGAGAATCCCGAGTTCCGGATGCGCTCCGTGGCGCGGGTCAGCGCAGTCAGCGGACGCGTGAGCAGCGCGATCATCGCGATCGTCAGCAGCGCGCCGATCCCGATCGTCAGCAGCGCGACCGCGGCCGCGGTGCGCACCGCATAGCTCTTGAGCAGTTGCGGCATCGCGGTTTCGGTCCCCGCCTGGCGCGCCACGACATAGAGCCAGCCGCGCATCCGCCCGTCGTGCATGACCGGCTGGGCCGCGGCGAGCACGGCGCTGCCTTCGAAATCCGGGTCGTCGGACACTGCCGGGGTGCCGGGCCCGGCCTGCATCGCATCGACGAGCGGGGCGAGGTCCACGCGAAAGCCTTCCCAGAACGGCTGGGGTTCGCCGGAAGTCGCGAGCACGCGTCCTTCGGTGTCGAGCAGGTACAGGCCCGTGTTCATCGAGTACAGCGTGTACTGCTGCAACGTCGCATCGAAGGCAGCGGGGTCGCGCTGGTAGTCGCGCCAGAGATCGGGGTGCGTCTCCAGGATGCGCTGCACGAAGATCATGCTCTTCGCGTAGTTCCAGTCGTTGTAGTACTGGCGCACCGACGCGTGCATGATGATCGCCAGCAGCGCGGCCATGACCAGGCCGAAGCCGACCACCAGCAGCAGCACGCGGGCGCGAAGCGATTTCATCCGCGGTCGGCGAAGCGGTAACCGACGCCGCGCACCGTCAGCACGTAGCGCGGATTCGCCGGGTCGGCCTCGATCTTGGCGCGCAGCCGGTTGATGTGCGTGTTCACCGTGTGCTCGTAGCCTTCGAACGCGGTTCCCCAGACGGCGTCGAGCAATTGCAGCCGCGTGAACGCGCGCCCCGGATGCCGGGCGAAGTGCGCGAGCAGGTCGAACTCCTTCGCGGTCAGCGCCAGCGGGGAGTCGCGCAGGCGGACCTCGCGGCTTGCACAGTCGATCCGCAGGTCGCCGAATTCGATGCGTTCGGTGTCGCCCGCCGCCGGCGCCTGCATCTCGACCCGGCGCAGCATGGCCTTGACGCGCGCCTGCAGCTCGGGGATCGAGAACGGCTTGGTCAGGTAGTCGTCCGCGCCGAGTTCCAGACCGAGCACGCGATCGAGTTCGGTCGAGCGCGCCGTCAGCATCAGCACCGGCGTGGTCACCGCGTTCATCCGCAGGCCGCGCACGATGTCGAGGCCGTCGCGGCCGGGCAGCATCACGTCGAGGACGATCAGGTCGTAGCGTCCGGAGCCCGCCGCTTCGAATCCCATGGTCCCGTCGTGCACGCAATCGACCTGCATGCCGGCGTCTCGCAGGTGCATCGCGATCAGTTCGGCGATGTCGTGCTGGTCCTCGATGACCAGGATGCGCTTTCTCATCGAATCCAGCATAGCAAAGCCGCCGTCGTCCGCCGGGCCCGCGACGAGCGCGCCGCGGTTGCCCGCCGCAACGGGCCCACCGGTTGCTGGCACCCGTCGCCGCGCGAAGCGCACCTGCCCGGCTTCGTTATCGAATCGTTATCGATGCGAGATGCTGCGGTAAGACCCGATCGGCACACTCGGTAGCGAAACAACGGAGATTCGACGATGATCGTTGTGCCTGCCGCGCGCGCGACCCCCCCGCCGCCCGATCCGGCGGTCGCGCTGGCCACTCCGGCCGACCTGGTGCTGCACCGCAGCGCGATGCTGCGTTTCGCCCGTCGTCGCATCCGCGACGAAGATCTCGCCGAAGATGCCGTGCAGGACGCGCTCACCGCAGCGCTCGCGAACCGTTCGTCGTTCCAGGGCCAGTCGGCCTTGCGCACGTGGCTGATCGGAATCCTCAACCACAAGATCCAGGACACTTTCCGCCGGGAAGGGCGCTACGTGCAGATCCGCGACGGCGCATCGAACGAGGAGAACGTCTCCGACGCGCTCGACCGGCTCGCGCTGGCGCAGTTGACGCACGGCGACGACCCGGCAACGCGCGTGGCCAACACGCGGCTCGCCGAGGCACTGCTGGCGGAGATCGACGCGCTCGCTCCGACCTTGCGCGACGTGTTCGTCATGCAGGTGCTCGACGGGCTCGAAACCGCGGAGGTGTGCCGCCGGCTCGGAATCACCGAAGCGAACTGCTGGGTCCGGCTGCACCGCGCGCGTCGGCGCCTGGCCGAACGGATGCGCGATCACCTGGCCTGAAAAGGGCAGTGACCCCGGTGCCCCGGCGGTTGCCACGGCGCCGAACGCGCAAAACCGCTATCGTGGCGGAATGAATTCCGCGACTTCCCATCCGGCGACTTCCCGGTCGCTCGCGATCGCCGAGGCGGTTCGCGAGGCGTGCCGGCTCGCCGTCGCCGAAGCCTGGGAGGATGCCGGCGTGCAGGGCCTGTGCGTCGAAGGACGCTGCGAGGTCGCCATCGGCGCGATCGAACGGCTCGACCTCGGCGCGATCGTCGAACGGGCGCTGGGCGCCGATCCGCTGCGCGAGGGCTGACTCAGCCGGACAGGCGCCCGAGCATCAGGTACTCGATCAGCGCCTTCTGCGCATGCAACCGGTTCTCGGCCTCGTCCCAGACCACCGACTGCGGGCCGTCGATCACCTCGGCGTCGACTTCTTCTCCGCGGTGCGCCGGCAGGCAGTGCATGAACAGCGCCTCCGGATGCGCAACCCGCATCATCTCGGCGTCGACGCGCCAGTCGGCGAACGCGCGCCGGCGTTCGTCGTTCTCCGCCTCGAAGCCCATGCTGGTCCAGACGTCGGTCGTGACCAGGTCGGCGCCGGCGCAGGCCTGCATCGGATCGGCGAACTGCCGCACGCGCCCGCCGAAGATCCCGGCGCGTTCGGGCTCGATCTCGTATCCCGGCGGCGTCGACACGTGCACGTCGAAATCGAGCAGTTCGGCCGCCTGCAGCCACGTGTTGCAGACGTTGTTCGAGTCGCCGATCCAGGCAACGGTCCTGCCGGCGATCGGCCCTCGGTGCTCGATGAACGTGTAGATGTCGGCGAGGATCTGGCAGGGGTGGTACTCGTTGGTCAGTCCGTTGATCACCGGCACGCGTGAATTCGCCGCGAAACGCTCGACGATGTCCTGCTCGAAGGTGCGGATCATCACGATGTCGCAGATGCGCGAGATGACCTGCGCGGCGTCCTCGACCGGTTCGCCGCGGCCGAGCTGCGAATCGCGCGTATTCAGGTAGATCGCCGCGCCGCCGAGCTGCTGCATCCCGGCCTCGAA
>CAYZYC010000058.1:0-16334 GCA_964481165.1 uncultured Limnobacter sp.
CGCGGATCGTGTCGGCGATCGCGCGCACCGATTCGAAGTCGCCGTTCGACGATGCCGCGAAGCCCGCTTCGATCACGTCGACGCGCAGTTTCTCGAGTTGCTTGGCGATTCGCAGCTTCTCCTCGCGCGTCATCGACGCACCGGGGCTCTGCTCGCCGTCGCGCAACGTGGTGTCGAAAATGATCAGCTTGTCGGCCATCGGAATGCTCCTGTAGCGCCCTGCCCGCCTGCCGCGGGAGGCATCGAAACTTCGTCGAGAGGGGGAGAAGGGGTGTGTCAGCGCGCGGGGCGCAGTAGCGGACCCAGCACCGAGAGAAGGTGCAGGCCGCCGGACGTCCGGTTGCCGGACGCCTGGAGAGGCAGGAGAGGAAGGGCGCGGATGCGGCCCGTGCAGGAAATCATCGTGGAAATATAACGGCTTTGATTGGCAGCCGCAACCGCGCTCAAGTCTTGGGAAGCGTGACCCCGGTCTGGCCCTGGTACTTGCCCCCGCGGTCCCGGTACGACGTTTCACAGACCTCGTCGGACTCGAGAAAGATCACCTGCGCGCATCCCTCGCCCGCGTAGATCTTCGCCGGCAACGGCGTCGTGTTCGAGAACTCGAGCGTCACGTGCCCTTCCCACTCGGGCTCCAGCGGCGTCACATTCACGATGATGCCGCAGTTGTGGACGAAAACGCCGGCTTCCAGCGCGAAGTTCCCCGCCTCCGGCGCCGTCAGGCAGAACACGTCATGCTCGCCCGGCACCTCTCGAATGCCGACGATCTTGTGATTGCGCTGCGCAGTTGCGCCACGGAAACGTGCCACGGTCTCCGGAAAGCGGCGGAACACCGAGCGATCGCAATCCAGCAGGCGCGCTGCGCCGCGGATGGAGCCGGCACGGTCGAGTGCCGCACGCAGGGTCTCCTGCGTGATGTTCTCGCGCAGGTTGATGCTCCGCGCCACTTCCGCCTGTCGGCGGCGGCGTGAACCGTCGTCGGCCGCCCAGGCGTTTCGGGCGATCTGAGAGCAGCGCGCACGCTCCTCGGGATCGGCATAGCGGTTGATCGCTGCGACACGATGTGCCTCGCGCGTCGCTTCGGACGGATTGCGCCTCGCCTCGATCAACCGCTCCCGGACTGCGCGGTAGCGCTCGCCATGCCAGAACGACAACGCACGCTCACGCTGCGCATCGGCGAACTGCGCCGCCCAATCCGGGTTCAGCGCTCGCTGCGCGAGCGCACTCCGGATCGATTCGCCGTGCTCCTCCGCGTCGAAATCGTCGCCGTAATTGTCTGCGTTGTGCATGCGGATATGTTCCGCTGCGCCCATTCGCTCCAGGTTGGTCGGCCGGTTGTTGCGCCTGTCGAAATCGATGTGATGCCGGTGCGTTCCTGCGACGTGCGCATAGATGCCGTTGCGGACGTTCCACTCGTCCGCCAGTCGGTGCGTCGGCAGAAGGTGGCCGTTCAGGGGCTGATAGACCATCTCGTAGCCGCGGACCAGGTCCCGGTACAGCGGCATCAGCGAACTCCCGACACGCAACTCGCTCGCCGGCACCATGCGCCCGTCACGCATCATGAAGTCGTGGTCGGGGGTCGCGTGGATCGACTCGCCGTTGTCCAGTTCGATGGAAAGCAGCGAGTCTCGACCGATCAGACGCGGGGCGTCGAGCAACGACACGATCAACCGTCCGTTCGGCCCGATGCTGTAGCCCCAGAACAGTTCGCCACGCTCGTGCCGTCGCGCCATTTCCTCCAGCGTGGGCGAAGTGCCGTCGACCAGTGCCACGCGCGTATCGCCGCTGAAGCAACGCGCGTACGTCGATTTTCCCAGGCAGATCGTCAGCACGTTGCGCGGGATCCGGAAGAACTCCACCGTGCGGGCCAGCGCGAACGAATTCGGCGGGATGATGCAAATCGGCCCCTTGAAGTCGACGAACGACTTCTCGTCGAACTTCTTCGGATCGACGATCGTGGAGTTGATGTTCGTGAAGATCTTGAACTCGTCGGCGCAGCGGATGTCGTAGCCGTAACTCGACGTTCCGTACGAGACGATCTTCTCGCCGTCGTGCGAACGGACCTGGCCGCTCTCGAAGGGCTCGATCATCCCTTCGGCGGCCATTCGACGGATCCAGCGATCGGACTTGATGCTCATTGCGCTTGCGACACGGAAGTTCGAACGGAAAGTCGGCGAGGGCACCGCTGCGGCGAGACGGCGCGGACTCGGGCGAGCGAGCATTCTATAGCGCGCAACCGCCGCGACGGCGATGCTGCGGTGCACGATCGACCGCACGTCACTGTCGAAAATCCCCTTGCATCCGAACCGTGTCTTTGTTGGTGGCATGATGCGACTGCACGCTTGCCGCTGGGGCGGCGCACGCGACGAACCTGCCGCAGAGCAGGCTGGAGCAACCGGATCCCGCGCCTCTTCCGGCGGGCATTTCGTTCTTCGAGGAGACTTCCCAAATGCAACAGACCGTATCGATGACGGTGAACGGCAGGAAGGTGTCGGCGACCATAGATCGCCGAACGCTGCTCGTGCAATTCATCCGCGAGCAGCTGCAACTCACCGGAACCCATGTCGGGTGCGACACGGCCCAGTGCGGCGCCTGCACGATCCATCTCGACGGCCGCGCCATCAAGTCGTGTTCGATCCTCGCGGTGCAGGCCGAGGGCGCGTCGATCACGACGATCGAGGGACTGGCGAACGGCGACCTGCATCCGATGCAGAAGGCGTTCAACGAGTGTCATGCGCTGCAGTGCGGGTTCTGCACTCCCGGAATGGTCATGTCGGCCGTGCAGCTGCTCCAGGACAACCCGAACCCCAGCGAGCAGGAGATCCGGGAAGGACTCGAAGGAAACCTGTGCCGGTGCACGGGCTATCACAACATCGTCCGCGCGATCGAGCAGGTCGCCGCCGGCAAATGACCCCGGAGACCGCCATGACCGACATGTCGAGCTCACCGATCGGACAATCGCTGCTTCGCCGCGAGGATCGACGTTTTCTCACCGGGGCGGGCCAGTACACCGACGACGTCGTGATGCACGGACAGACGTACGCGGTATTCCTGCGTTCGCCGCACGCGCACGCGCGCATCGCCGGAATCGACACGAGCCGCGCCAGGGAGGCGCCCGGCGTCGTCGCGATCTTCACCGGCGCGGATCTCGCCGAAGCGAAGGTCGGCGGCCTGCCCTGCGGATGGCTGATCCACAGCAAGGACGGATCGCCGATGAAGGAGCCGCCGCACCCGGTGCTCGCGCAGGGCAAGGTGCGCCACGTCGGAGACCAGGTCGCGCTGGTCGTCGCGGAGACGCTTCTGCAGGCGAAGGATGCGGCGGAATTGATCGACGTCGACTACGAGCCGCTGCCGGCCGTCGTCGATCTGCGAAGCGCCGACAGCGCCGGTACCCCGGTGCACGACGAAGCGCCCGACAACGTCTGTTACCACTGGGGACACGGCGACAAGGCGGCCGTCGACGCGGCCTTCGCGAACCCGGCGCACGTCACGCGGCTCGACTTCGTGAACAACCGGCTCATTCCCAATGCGATGGAGCCTCGCGCCGCCAACGCGGTCTACACGAAGCACGACGACAGCTACACGCTGTACGTGGCGAACCAGAACCCGCACGTCGAACGGCTGCTGATGAGCGCCTTCGTGCTCGGACTGCCGGAGTCGAAGGTGCGGGTGATCGCTCCCGACGTAGGCGGCGGCTTCGGATCGAAGATCTTCCTGTACCCCGAGGAGACCGCGCTCGTGTGGGCGTCGAAGCACGTCGGCCGGCCGATCAAGTGGACCGCCGAGCGCAGCGAGTCGTTCCTGACCGACGCGCACGGCCGCGATCACGTGACGACCGCCGAGATGGCGATGGACGACCAGGGCCGTTTCCTCGCCCTGCGCGTGAACACCACCGCGAACCTGGGCGCCTATCTCTCGACGTTCTCGACCGCCGTGCCGACGATCCTGTACGGAACGTTGCTCGCGGGGCAGTACCGCACGCCGGCGATCTACGTCGAGGTGAAGGCCGTGTTCACGAACACCGCGCCGATCGACGCGTACCGCGGTGCGGGTCGCCCGGAAGCCAGCTACCTGATCGAACGTATCGCCGAGCAGTGCGCGCGCGACATGAAGCTCGACCCCGCGGAAATCCGCCGGCGAAACTTCATCACCGAGTTCCCGTATGCGACGCCGGTGGGCCTCACCTACGACAGCGGCGGATATGCCGCGTCGCTCGACAGGGCGATCGAACTCGCCGACGTGGCAGGTTTCCCGGCGCGCCGGCAGGAAGCGACGCGGCGCGGGATGCTGCGCGGGCTGGGCTATTCCTGCTACATCGAGGCGTGCGGAATCGCGCCGTCGAACATCGCGGGTGCGCTGGGCGCGCGCGCGGGCCTGTTCGAGGCCGGCGAAGTGCGGGTGCACCCGACGGGCACGGTCACCGTGTTCACTGGCGCGCACAGCCACGGCCAGGGACACGAGACGACCTTCGCCCAGGTGGTGGCGGCGAAGCTCGGGCTCCCGGTCGAGAACGTCGAGATCGTGCACGGCGACACCGGCCGCGTTCCGTTCGGCATGGGCACCTACGGAAGCCGCTCGCTGGCGGTCGGCGGAACCGCGATCGTCATGGCGGTCGACAAGATCATCGCGAAGGGCAAGAAGATCGCCGCGCACCTGCTCGAAGCGGCCGACACCGACATCGAGTTCGACAACGGGACGTTCAAGGTTGCCGGCACCGACCGGGAAGTGCCGTTCGCGCAGGTCGCGCTCAGTGCGTACGTGCCGCACAACTATCCGCTCGACAAGCTCGAGCCGGGCCTGAACGAAAATGCGTTCTACGATCCCAGCAACTTCACGTTCCCCGCCGGCGCGCACATCTGCGAAGTCGAAGTCGACCCGCAGACCGGGCGCACGCGCGTCGTCCAGTTCGTCGCGGTCGACGACTTCGGCAACGTCGTCAATCCGATGATCGTCGAGGGACAGGTGCATGGCGGAGTCGCGCAGGGACTGGGCCAGGCGATGCTCGAGGGCTGCAGCTACGACCCCGAGTCGGGGCAGTTGCTGACCGGATCGTTGATGGACTACGCGATACCACGCGCCGACGACCTGCCGAAGTTCGTCGTCGACACGACGGTAACGCCGTGCACGCACAATCCGCTGGGCGTCAAGGGCTGCGGCGAAGCCGGCGCGATCGGAGCGCCCGGCGCGTTCATCAACGCGATGACCGACGCGCTCGGCGTGCGCGACGTCCCGATGCCGGCCACTGCCGAGCGGGTCTGGCGCATCGCGAACAAGCTCGCCTGAACGAGGAGACCACCATGTACGGATTCGAATACCAGCGGCCGTCCAGTGTCGCGCAGGCGGTCGGCGCGGTATCGGGCGATTCGCGCTATCTCGCGGGCGGCCAGAGCCTCGTCCAGGCGATGAAGCTTCGCCTCGCGCAGGCCGACACGCTCGTCGACCTGTCGTCGCTCGACGAGTTGCGTGGCATCCGGCGCGACGCATCGTCGCTGAAGATCGGCGCGATGACGCGACATTCGGAAGTCGCGCGATCGGACGAGGTCCGCTCGGCACTGCCCGCGCTCGCCGAACTCGCCGGGATGATCGGCGACCCGATGGTCCGCAATCGCGGCACGATCGGCGGCTCGATCGCCAACGCCGATCCGGCCGCCGACTACCCGGCGGCCGTGCTCGGGCTGGGCGCGACCGTGCAGACCGACCGGCGCACGATCGCAGGCGACGACTTCTTCCAGGGACTCTTCACGACCGCGCTCGAGCCGGGCGAACTGATCGTCTCCGTCGCCTTTCCCATCGCGCAACGTGCCGCGTACGCGAAGCTCGAGCAGCCGGCATCGCGGTTCGCACTGGCCGGCGTGATGGCCAGCCAGGGGCCTGCCGGCGTTCGCGTCGCCGTCACCGGCGCGCGCTCGCACGCGTTTCGCGTGAGCGAGATGGAACAGGCGCTGTCGAAGGACTTCCGCCCCGAGTCGATCGAAGGGATCCGGATCGACGCGGCCGGATGCAACAGCGACCTGCACGGCTCGGCCGAGTACCGTGCGGCGATGGTGACCGTTCTCGCCCGCCGCGCGGTCGAACGCGCGCTCGCCCGATAGGAACTGCGAGAAACCGGCCCTCTCGCCCCGCCGCGCACGCCGCAACGATTGCCGCCGGCGTGCGCGGCGCCCGGACCCCCAACGGATTGCCGATGCCGCCTGTCTCCAATGTCGATGAAACCGTCGCACTGCTCGCGCGGCAGAACTACCTCGCCGGCCGCCCGCTGGCAACGGCCGTCTACCTCGCGCTGCGCCTCGGTCGACCGCTGCTGCTCGAGGGCGAGGCCGGCGTCGGCAAGACCGAACTCGCAAAGGTGCTGGCGGCGGCCCTCGACACGAAGCTGATCCGGCTGCAGTGCTACGAAGGACTCGACATCGCATCGGCGGCCTACGAATGGAACGTCGCGCGACAGATGCTCGAGATCCGGATCGCCGAGGCCGGGCACGAGGCAAGCCGCGAGCGATTGATCCGCGGACTGTACTCGCGCGAGATGCTGATCGAGCGCCCGCTGTTGCAGGCACTCACGCAGCCGAAGCCTCCGGTCCTGCTCATCGACGAACTCGACCGCGCCGACGAACCCTTCGAGGCGTTCCTGCTGGAAGTGCTCGCCGAGTCGCAGTTGTCGGTCCCCGAACTGGGGACGATCCGCGCCGAGCATCCGCCGATCGTCGTGATCACGTCGAACCGGACGCGCGAGATCCACGATGCGCTCAAGCGCCGTTGCCTGTACGCGTGGGTCGACTACCCCGACGCGGCGCGCGAGCTGGAGATCATCCTGCGCAAGGCGCCGCAGGCGGCGGAACGCCTGGCTGCGCAGGTCGTAGCGTTCGTGCAGCGGGCACGCGCGCTCGATCTCTTCAAGGCGCCGGGAGTCGCCGAAACGATCGACTGGGCCAACGCGCTGGTTGCCCTCGATACGATGTCGCTCGATCCGCAGTCCGTGGCGGACACGCTCGGCGTCCTGCTGAAGTACCAGGACGACATCGAACGCCTCGACGGCGGCGCTGCCGCAGCGATTCTCGACGAGCTGCGCGCCGAGCGGATCCTGGAACGGCAGCCGTCGTAGCGGACGCGGCGCGGCGCAGCCCGATGAGCGGCCGGCTTGCCGAGAACGTCGCGCACTTCGCCCGCGTACTGCGCGCGGCCGGAATGCCGATCGGCCCCGATCGGATTCTCGCCGGCATCGCAGCGGTCGAACTCGTCGGCCTCGAACACCGCAGCGACGTGCACGCCGCGCTGTCGGCGGTGATGCTCGATCGCCACGAGCAGCAACCGGTCTTCGATGCGGCCTTCGACGCGTTCTGGCGCGACCCGAAGCTGCTCGAGCGACTGATGCACATGATGCTGCCGCGTGTCGAAGGCCGCACCGGAGCGACCGAGCCTCCGAAGCGGCCGCGACGCGTCGAGGAAGCGCTCGCGCCGAAGGCAAGCCCGCCACCGCCGTCGGCGCCGCGCGAGGAAGACAAGCGCACGATCGAGGCCATCGTGGGCTTTTCCGACCGGGAACGGCTGCAGCACGCCGACTTCGAACACATGTCGGCGAGCGAGTTCGCGATCGCACGGCGTCTCGCCGAAACGGTTCCGCTGCCGGTGCGTCCGCTGCGCACCCGCCGGTTCGCGGCGTCGGCACGCGGGCGCGTCGACGCGCGCCGCGCGTTGCGCCGCCTGGCGCGCGCGCCGGACACCATCGAACTGCCCCGTTCGGCTCCCCGGTTCCGTGCTCCGCCGCTGGTGCTGCTGATCGACATCTCGGGATCGATGGACCGCTACGCGCGTGCGTTCCTGCACTATGCGTACGGGCTCACGCAACACCACCATCGCGTGCACACGCTGGTATTCGGAACGCGCCTGACCGACGTCACGCGCTGCCTTCGCCATCGCGACCCCGACGTGGCGATCGAACGCGCCGATGCGATCGTGCAGGACTGGAAGGGCGGCACGCGGATCGCGTCGAACCTGGCGCAGTTCAACCGCCACTGGGCGCGTCGACTGCTGACCGGAAATGCGGCGCTGCTGCTCGTCACCGACGGCCTCGATCGCGACGAACACGGCTCGCTGTCCGAGGAAGCGGCGCGACTGAAGCGGTTCTCGCACCAGTTCGTCTGGCTGAATCCGCTGCTGCGCTACGAAGGCTTCTCGCCGAAAGCCGCCGGAATACGCGCGCTGATCCGGCACGTCGATCGCATGCTTCCGATGCACAACCTCGCCAGCCTGGCCGACGTGGCTGCCGCGCTGCGCGCATCGCCGGGAGTGTCCCGGCGGGAAACCCGTCCCACCGGAGCCCGACGATGAACCTGCAAGGCGAACGCCGCATTGCGGCAACTCCCGAAACGACCTGGGCCGCGTTGAACGATCCCGAGACGCTGAAGGCGTGCATCACCGGATGCGAATCGCTCGAACGTGTCGCCGACGACGAGTTCCTCGCGACGCTCGCGTTGCGGATCGGCCCGGTCAACGCCCGTTTCAAGGGGCGACTGAAACTGCAGGACATCGTTCCGATCTCGTCGTACACGATCGCCTTCGACGGCCAGGGCGGTGTCGCAGGTTTCGGCAAGGGGTCGGCCGACGTGAAGCTGACGCCGGACGCCGGCGGAACGCTGCTCGCCTACGCCGCACGAGCGCAGGTCGGCGGCAAGCTGGCGCAGGTCGGCTCGCGCCTGATCGAAGGCGCCGCAGCGAAGATCACCGACGATTTCTTCTCGGCCTTCGAGTCCCGGGTCGGCGCCGCCGAGGCACCGGCAGGCGCGCCGGCGGCGATCGAGCCGCAGCCGTCCGTCGAGCCCCGGCCGTCCGCTGCGCAAGGCACGCGATGGTTGCCGTGGATCGTCGCAGCGGCCGTGCTCGCCGCCCTGCTCTGGTACCTGATGCGTTGACCCCGGCAACGGAGGGCGCAATCCGCACTGCAGCGCACTGCGAGGCAGAATGGACCGGAAGCAAGCAAGGCCGAAGGAATCGGAATGGACAGCCTGGATCGTGAGGTTCTCGAGTATGCAAGGGACTGGTTCGCCGAAGGCCGCCATGTCTGGCTGATCACCGTCGTCGAAACATGGGGCTCGGCACCGCGACCGGCCGGCGCGCTGCTCGCGCTGCGCGACGACGGACTCGTGGTCGGCTCGGTATCGGGGGGTTGCGTCGAGGACGACCTGATCGAGCGGGTGCGCACCGGCGAACGTGTCGGCAAGCCGTCGATGATCCTCTACGGCATCAGCAAGGAAGAAGCGGCACGGTTCGGGTTGCCGTGCGGCGGAACGCTGCGACTGCTGCAGGAGCCGCTGGTCGACGCAAGCTGGATCGACGACGTGCTGGCACGCACGTCCGGCCACGATCTGATCGTGCGCACGCTCGACATCGAAACCGGACGATCGTCGATCGAGCCGGCGCAGCCGGGCGACGCGTTCGCGTTCGACGGCCGGACTGCACGGACGGTTTTCGGCCCGAGGTACCGGCTGCTCGTGATCGGCGCCGGGCAACTGTCGCGCGTGCTCGCCGAAATGGCGAAGGCGCTCGATTTCCAGGTATTCATCTGCGACCCGCGCGAGGAGTACTACTCGACGCTGGAGATGCCGCAGGTCACCTGGTTGCCCGGCATGCCCGACGATGTCGTCGCCGCCTTCGCTCCCGACGCGAATACCGCGATCGTCGCGCTCACGCACGACCCCAAGCTCGACGACATGGCATTGCTCGAAGCGCTCAAGTCGCCGGCCTTCTACGTCGGCGCCCTGGGATCGCGCAACAACACGATCCGGCGGCGCGAGCGGCTCGCGATGTTCGACCTCTCCGAAGACGAGATCGCGCGGCTCCATGGCCCCATCGGCCTGCACATCGGCAGCCGCACACCCGCGGAGATCGCCGTTGCGATCCTCGCCGAGATCGTCTCGGTCAAGAACGGGGTCGCGCCGACGCAGAAGAAGGCGCCGCACGACGACGCCTGCGCGGTGGAGACGAGCGCCGCGCTCGACTGACGACCGCCGATCGGTTCAGCACGGCAGCGTCCGGCTCGAGCCGGGCCCCGCTGCGAGGGCGAACACGGTCCGCCCGCCCGCGGTACGCGCCGCCTCGACGCGCACGCCATATACGCGCGAAAGCAGTTCGGCCTCGATCAGGCGGTCGATCGGACCGAACACCGTCGTCGCATCGGGCAGGTAGACGAGCGCACTCGTGCCGGCACGAAGTGCCTGGTTCGGGTCGTGCGTGGCATAGATGATTCCGAGCCCGTCGCCGGCCAGCCCGCGCAACGTGTCGAGCACCCTGCCCTGGTTGCCGAAGTCGAGACTCGCAGTCGGCTCGTCGAGCACGACGGTCGAGGCCTGCTGCGCCAGCGCTCGTGCAACGGCTGCCAGCTGACGTTCTCCGCCCGACATCCGCGACAGCGACCGCCGGCGGAAGTCGTCGAGACCGAGGCGTGCGATGGCCAGCGCGACGGCTTCGCGATCCGCGCGACCCGGCGAGGCCCCCGACGCGATCCGGCCGAGGCGCCCCAGCATGACGTACTGCTCGACGCTGAAATCGAAAGCGATACCCGGCTGCTGCGGCACCCACGCGACCTTCGCGGCCAGTTCGCGCGCACCGAACTCGCCGATCGGGCGCGCGCCCCAGTGGATCGCTCCCGACAGCGGCGGCAACACACCGAGCAACGTGCGGAACAGCGTGCTCTTGCCCGAGCCGTTCGGCCCGAGCACAACGAGGATCTCGCCCGAGTGCACGACGAAATCGATCGGCGCGGTCAGCGCGTGCGCGTAGCCGAAGGCCAGCGCGCGGGCGCGCAGAAGCTCAGTCATTGCCGCGCCGAAGCATCAGCGCGAACAGCACCGGTGCGCCGACGAGCGCCGTGAGGACGCCCGGGGGGATCTCGGCCTGCGCCAGGCTTCGACCCAGCGTGTCGATCACCAGCATCAGCAGCGCGCCCAGCAGCATCGACACGGGAAGCACCGACGCGAACGAAGCGCCGACGAGCAGCCGCGCAGCGTGCGGCACCACCAGCCCGATCCATCCGATGATTCCGGCGGCCGCGACGGTGGCGCTGCTGGCCAGCGTCGCGCCGGCGATCAGCGCCCCGCGCACGACCGGAATCCGGATGCCCAGCGCGTGAACCTCGTCGTCGGTCAGCGCCAGCGCATCGGCGCGCCAGCGCATCCAAGCGAGCGGAGCGAGACCGATGGCCGCGAATACCGCCAGCAGCGCAAGGTCGGTCGTGGTGATCGAAGCGAAACTGCCGAGCAGCCAGAACGTGATCGCCGGCAGCTGCGTATACGGATCGGCGATCGTCTTCACCAGCGAGATCAGCGCCCCGAGCATGCTGCCTATGGCAATGCCGGCGAGCACCAGGCTCAGCGTGCGATCACGCAGCGGCAGCACGGTGCCCACCGCGTAGACGAGCGACACCGCCGCGAGGCCACCGACGAATGCAGACACCTGGATCGTGTAGATGCTCCAGCCGAGCAGGATGCCGAGCACTGCACCCAGCGCGGCTCCGGCCGAAACCCCGAGCAGGTCCGGCGCGGCCAGCGGATTGCGAAACACCGATTGAAGCGCGACTCCCGCGCCGGCGAGTGCCGCGCCGACGATGATCGACGCGAGTACGCGCGGGCCGCGGATCTGCCACAGCACGGCTTCGGCCATCGGCGACACGGGACTGCGTGCATCGCCGCGTTCGGTGATCATGCGCAGCACTTCCGGAAAGGAGAGATCGAATCGGCCGCTGCCCAGCGAATACAGCGTCATCGCGACCAGCGCCACCGTGAGAAAGGCGACGACGGGCAGCCAGGGCAGCCGCTGGTGATCGCGCAGCGGCGCGTGCATCATCGGGTCGTCGCGAGCAGGTCGCGCATCTGCGCGGTCGACGGCCGCCGGTGATACAGCCACTCGAAGGTGTCCGACAGACGCTCGTCGAGCCGGAAGCGCACCCTCTGCGGGTAGAACACGGCCGAGAGCCACTCGATCCCGATCAGACGATTGAGCGCCGGAGGCGCGTCGAACCAGCCGAACGGCAGGCGCGGGGCAAGTACCACGCGTCCCGATCGCACCGCGGGAAGCATCGACCAGACGGGATGGCGGCCGATGCCCGCGAAGAACTCCGCGTCGCTCGCGAGAATCCACTCGGGCTGCCAGTCGAACACCTGCTCGAAGGAGATCTGGCTCAGGTTCGGCGCAGGCAGCCGTGCGACATTGACCGCGCCCACGGCCTCGAGCACTTCGGCATTCAGGCCGCCGGCTGCGGCGGTAGCCAGGCCCGTGGGACCGCGCGCGAACAGCACGCGCGGACGATCGGCATCGCGCAGCGCGCTGCGCAGTTCGGCGGCCGCATCGAGGATCGCCCGCGTGCCGCGCGCGAGATCCTCCGCTCGCTCGCGTGTGCCGAGCGCCTCGCCGAGACGGCGGATCGTCGCCTCGGTCCGGTCGAAGCTGCCGTCGAGCAACACATAGGGCACACCGGTCTGTTGCTGCACCTGCCGCGCAAGCGACGCATAGGTGGGCGCGACCGATCCGACGTCGACGATGAGGTCGGAACGCAGCGCGAGGATCGACTCGAGCGCGGCAGTCGAGCCGCGACCGGTCAGCCTGCCCAGTTCCGGGAGCCGGGCGACTTCGGGCAGCAGGAAGGCGGCTTCCTCGGCACGCAGCGCGCGCGTCCATCCGAGGAGCCGCTTCGGAGCCATGCAATAGACGAACACCGAAGCCGGCGCACCGGCAGGGAATACGCGTTCGACGGTGCCCGGCAACGCCACCCGCCGCTGCGCGTCGTCGACGAACGCCTGCTGTGCGGCGGTCCGGCGCAGGAAAAGCGACGCGGATGCGGGAGACTGCGCGACGGCAGACGCGGCAACGACGACGATCGCGTTGCCGACGAATCGGCGCCGGCCTCCAGGCGTGCGGCGCGGCGCACCCGGTCGACGCGCCGGCGACGCGGCTTTCCTACTGCGTCGAGCCGCCGAATCCGTAGCGCGCAAGGATCGCCTGCCCATCGTCGGACAGGATAAACCACGCCAGGCGCCACGCGACCTCGGGCGAGCCATTCATCACGGTCAGGCCGTAGCGCGCGCCGACGGCCAGTTCGGCGGGAATCGCCACCGAGACCAGATCGGGGAAGTCGCGCTTCGCCAGCAACGCGTTGGTGCAATAGGTCAGGAAGATGTCGGCCTGCTTCCGCGAGACCAGGTCGCCGTAGACGCTGCGGTCCTTCGGCGGCGGTGGCGAGTTGGGACCGCCGGTGAGTTGGAGCGCCTTCTGCTCGAGCGCCCGCTGCGATCCGGCGCGCTGGGCCTCGGCTTTGCCGAAGAGCGCCCACGCGTAGTCGCCCGACGGGTCGGCCTTCGGGGTCGAGATTCCCAGCTTCACCTGCGCATCGAGCATGCGCTCGAGCAGGTTCGTCGGATGTACGCGCACCTCGGGGCGCGTGAGCGCGCACAGGACGTTGCGCGTGAACTCGACCGGCGCAACCGCCTTGCCGGACTTCGCCAGCGCTTCCGGGTGCGCCAGGTTCGCCGAAGCGAACACCTGCGCCGGCTCGCCCTTGGCGATGCGCTCGCGCAGCAGTCCCGATGCGCCGTAGACCGCGGCCACCTCGACACTTTCGCGCCGTTCGAACTCGCGGACTGCGTCGTCGAGCGCAGCGCGCAGGCTGCCGGCGGCGTGCAATCGGACCGGCTGCGCCGCCGCTGCCTGCGAACCGACGACCGACAACGCCGCGAGCGAAACGGCGGCAAGGAACAGCGCCCGGGGCAACATCACGGAAGGCATCGGAAAGTCTCCGCTCGACACGGCGATCGACGCGACGCCGTCATCTGGGAGAATAGCGACCGGATCCCAGTGGCATCGATATGTCGCGTCATGCATAAGTCATCCGGAATCGTCGGTGTCGAGTTCCAGTATGCGTTCTCGAAGGAGCCCGCTGCGCAGTTGCGCAACGATTTCTTCGACGTCCTGGGCGCCGTGCGCCACGAAGGTTCGATCGCTGCGGCGGCACGAAAGCTCGGTTGTTCGTACCGGCACCTCTGGGGATACCTGAAAGACCAGGAAACCCGGCTTGGCCGTCCGCTCGTGCATTGGGACAAGGGCAGGGCCGCAAGGCTCACGGCGTTCGCCGAGAAGCTCCTGTGGGCCGAGACCCGGATCCGCGCACGGCTGGCACCGCAGATCGAGAACCTCGCCGCCGACATCGGACGCGAGCTGTCGATCGCGTTCAACGACGACGTGCGCATCGCACCCTGCGTGGCGAGCCACGACCTTTCGCTGCCGCTGCTGAAGAACCTGTGCCGCGAACGCGAACTGCTGCTCGACCTGCGCTTCGAAGGCAGCCTGTCGGCGCTGGAGGCGCTGAACGAGGGGCGCTGCGCATTCGCCGGCATTCACCTGCCGCTGTCGCGTCCGGACCTCGCGGCGCGCGGCTCGAACGTGCACCGCGCCTTCGCTCCGCTGTTGCGCACGCGGCGGCATGCGATGCTGCGCGTGGCCCGGCGCACGCAGGGACTGTTCGTCGCACGCGGAAACCCGCTGCGCATCGGCGGGCTCGCCGACCTGCTTCGCGTGCGTTTCGTGAACCGGGCACCCACTGCGGGCACGCGCGTGCTGCTCGACGAACTGCTCGCGCGTGAACGAATCGATCCGCAGGCGATCGACGGCTACCAACACGAGGAAGCGAACCACCTTTCGGTGGCTGCCGCGGTCGCCTCGGGCGCGGCCGACGCCGGCTTCGGAATCCAGGCGGCCGTGTCCGGCAAGAGCATCGACTTCATCCCGCTGGTCGTCGAGGACTACTTCCTCGCCTGTTTCCGGGAGAGCCTCGACACGGCGGCCGCGCGCGAGATCGTCGCGCTGCTGCGCTCGCCGGCATGGGGCGAGCAGATCGCGCAGCTGCCCGGCTATTCCGCTTCAGGCGCCGGCGAAGTCGTCGCGCCGCGCACTGCCCTGCCCTGGTACCGCTGACGGAGCAGGCGGCACGCACGCCCGACACGCGTGCACGTCGCCGCGTGCACGCCGCCGCGCTGTCGCGGCAGCGAGCCGCTCAGGTGTTCTGCACGACGATCTCGGGAATCTTTCCGGTCAGGTCGTGGGCCTTCTCGGCGATCTTCACCGCGATGCGCCGAGCGATGGTCCGATAGATTTCGGCCACTGCACCGTCGGGATCGGCGACCACCGTGGGCTTGCCCGAGTCCGCCTGCTCGCGGATGCGCATGTCCAGCGGCAGGCCGCCGAGATACTCGACGTCGTACTCCTTCGACATGCGTTCGCCGCCGCCGGTGCCGAAGATATGCTCGACGTGGCCGCAGTTCGAGCACTGGTGCATCGCCATGTTCTCGACGATGCCGAGGATCGGGATGCCGACCTTCTCGAACATCTTCAGGCCCTTCTTCGCGTCGATCAGCGCGATGTCCTGCGGAGTGGTCACGATCACGGCGCCGGTGACCGGGATCTTCTGCGCCAGCGTCAGGTGGATGTCGCCGGTGCCCGGCGGCATGTCGACGACGAGGTAGTCGAGTTCGCGCCAGTTCGTTTCGCGCAGCAACTGCTCGAGCGCCTGCGTGACCATCGGTCCGCGCCAGACCATCGGCGTGTCGAGATCGATCATGAAACCGATCGAGCTCGCCTGGATTCCGTGCCCCTCCATCGGCTCGAGCGACTTCCCGTCGCGCGATTCGGGCCTGCCGCTGATGCCGAGCATCGTCGGCTGCGACGGTCCGTAGATGTCGGCATCGAGCATCCCGACGCTCGCGCCTTCGGCCGACAGCGCCAGCGCGAGGTTGACCGCGGTGGTGCTCTTGCCGACCCCGCCCTTGCCCGAGGCGACGGCGACGATGTTCTTCACGCGCGGAAGCGTCTTGACGCCGCGCTGCACCGCGTGCGCCTCGATCTTCTGGTAGACATTTGCCGACACGTTCGAGACGCCGGGCAGCGCACGCAGCGCGGCGATCGTTTCGCGGCGGATCGGCTCGATCTGCGAGCGCGCCGGATACCCGAGCACGACGTCGACCGAAACTTCGCCGCCGTCGGCGCGGATGTTTCGTGCGGCGCCCGAGTCGACGAGGCTCTTCTGCGTGTTGGGGTCGACGACGCGCGACAGCGCCAACTCGACCTGTTCGATGGTCACGCTCATCTGCGGGATCCGGGAATGCGGAAGGGATGCACGGAGTCTAGCAGGCGCCCGAATACCCATCGCGGCATCGCCGCGATCCCCGTCAGCATTCAACGCCGGCACGATGCAGGGCCCGCTGGGCAGGTCCCGGTGCCGCGGCCCGTTTGCTAAGATTCCATCGATGACCGCGCGCACCCTGTTCGTGACGACCGCACTGCCGTACGCGAACGGCCCG
>CAYZYC010000059.1:0-16278 GCA_964481165.1 uncultured Limnobacter sp.
CGGCCCGAAATCAGACCGAGCGACGGACCATCAGGTCCTTGATCTTGTTGATCGCACGGGTCGGATTCAGGCCCTTCGGACAGACGTCGACGCAGTTCATGATCGAACGGCAGCGAAACAGCCGATAGGGATCCTCGAGATCGTCGAGCCGCGACGAGGTCGCCTCGTCGCGGCTGTCGGCGAGGAACCGGTACGCCTGCAGCAGTCCCGCCGGACCCACGAACTTGTCGGGGTTCCACCAGAACGACGGGCATGCGGTCGAACACGACGCGCACAGGATGCACTCGTACAACCCGTCGAGTTCCTCGCGTTCCTCGGGAGACTGCAGCCGCTCCTTCTCCGGCGGCGGCGAATCGTTGATCAGGTACGGCCGGATCGAATGGTACTGCTTGAAGAACTGCGTCATGTCGACGATCAGGTCGCGGATCACCGGCAGGCCCGGCAGCGGCCGCAGCACGATCGGCTGCTCGAGATCGAGCAGGTTCGTCACGCACGCCAGGCCGTTCTTGCCGTTGATGTTCATCGCGTCCGAACCGCAGACGCCCTCCCGGCACGAACGCCGGTACGCCAGCGAATCGTCGTTCGACTGCTTGATGCGCATCAGCGCGTCCAGCAGCATCTTGTCGGTCGGCTCGAGCTCGACGTCGAGCGTCTGCATGTACGGACGCGCGTCCTTGTCGGGGTCGTAGCGATAGATGGAAAACCGCACGACGCGTTTCGTCCGTGCGGCAGGTGCCGCGGTCACCGCGGGTTCGACCACTGCGCTCATCGATTCTCCTGCGCTGTTCGGCTGTCTGGATTCGTTCAGAACGTGCGTGCCTTCGGAGCGAAGGTCTCGACGCTCATGGGCTTCATCCGCACCGCCTTGTACTCGAGCCGGTTGCCGTCGGCATACCACAGCGAGTGCTTGAGCCAGTTGACGTCGTCGCGCTCCGGGTAGTCGCGATGCGCGTGCGCGCCGCGGCTTTCCTTGCGCGCTTCGGCCGCGACCGCGGTCGCCTTCGCGACTTCGATGAGGTTGGCGAGCTCGAGCGCCTCGACGCGTGCGGTATTGAATACCTTCGACTTGTCGGCGATGTGCACGGCCTCGACCCGCTCGGCCAGCGCCATCACCTGCTGCACGCCTTCGGCGAGCAGTTCGGAAGTGCGGAACACGCCGCAGTGCGTCTGGATCGTGCGCCGGATCGCCGCCGCGACATCGTGCGTGTTCTCGCCCGAGGTCGAACGGTCGAGCCGGGCAAGCCGCGCGAGCGACGCATCGCCGGCGTCGGCCGGCAGCGGCTTGTGGCTGCGCTCGCGCAGCTTCGAGGCGACGATGTGGTTGCCCGCCGCGCGCCCGAAGACGACGATGTCGAGGAGCGAGTTCGTGCCGAGCCGGTTCGCGCCGTGCACCGATGCGCAGGAGCACTCGCCGATCGCGTACAGGCCGCCGACCACCGCGGACGGGTCTCCGTCCTTCGGCGCGACGACCTGCCCGTGGTAGTTCGACGGGATGCCGCCCATCTGGTAGTGCGCGGTCGGCACGACCGGAATCGGGTCCTTGATGGGATCGACGTTCGAGAACTTGATCGCGATCTCGCGGATCGACGGCAGCCGCTTGATGATCGTGTCGGCGCCGAGGTGATCGAGCTTGAGCAGCACGTGATCGGCATCGGGGCCGCAGCCGCGTCCTTCCTTGATCTCCTGGTCCATCGAGCGCGACACGAAGTCGCGCGGCGCCAGGTCCTTCAGCGTCGGCGCGTAGCGCTCCATGAAGCGCTCGCCCTTGCTGTTGAGCAGGATGCCGCCCTCTCCGCGTACGCCTTCGGTGATCAGCACGCCCGCGCCGGCCACGCCGGTCGGGTGGAATTGCCAGAACTCCATGTCCTCGAGCGGGATGCCCGCGCGTGCTGCCATCCCCAGCCCGTCGCCGGTGTTGATGAACGCGTTCGTCGACGCGGCCCAGATCCGGCCCGCGCCACCCGTGGCGAAGACGGTCGCCTTCGACTCGAGGATCATCGTTTCGCCGGTTTCCATCTCCAGCGCGACGACCCCGACGCAATCGCCGTCGGCGTCGCGGATGATGTCGAGCGCCATCCATTCGACGAAGAACTGCGTGCGCGCGCGCACGTTGCGCTGGTACAGCGTGTGCAGCAGCGCGTGCCCGGTGCGGTCGGCCGCGGCGCAGGCGCGCTGCACCGGCTTCTCGCCGAAGTTCGCGGTGTGCCCGCCGAACGGGCGCTGGTAGATCGTGCCGTCGGCGTTGCGGTCGAACGGCATTCCGAAGTGCTCGAGTTCGTAGACCACCTGCGGCGCTTCACGGCACATGAACTCGATCGCGTCCTGGTCGCCGAGGTAATCGGAGCCCTTGACGGTGTCGAACATGTGCCAGTACCAGTTGTCCTCGCTCATGTTGGCCAGCGACGCACCGATTCCGCCCTGAGCGGCCACCGTGTGCGAACGCGTCGGGAAGACCTTGGAGAGCACCGCGACGTTGTAGCCGGCCTCGGCCAGTTGCAGCGAACAGCGCATCCCGGCGCCGCCGGCGCCGATGATCACCGCATCGAACCTGCGGCGCGCCAGGCTGTTCGACAAGTGGTTCAGCACATCGGCCATCTCAAACGCTCCAGAGAGTCAGCAGTGCCCAGCCCGCGTAGCCGAGCAGCACGACGATCGTCGCCACCTGCAACGCCAGGCGCAATGCGATCGGTTTCACGTAGTCCATGAAGATGTCGCGCACTCCGACCCACGCGTGCCATGCGAGCGCCACGACGGCGAGAAAGGTGAGCACCTTCATCCATCCGGACGCGAAGATCCCGGCCCACGTCCCGTAGTTCAGCTCGGGAACGAACAGGATCCAGCCGAGCAGCACGAGCGTGTAGACGGCGAGCACGCACGCGGTGAAGCGCTGCGCGAGCCAGTCGCGCTGGCCGTAATGGGCACCGACGACGATTCGTTGGGTGGTCATGGCAACCTCGGGAACGACGGAATCAGAACAGGCCGAAGATCTTCAGCGCGAAGATCAGCGTGAGCGCCAGGCTCACGGCGAGGACGATGGCGGCCGAGGTGCGCCCGGCGGCCTTCTCGACGCCGACGTCCAGGTCCATCAGCAGATGGCGCATCCCGGCGAGGAAGTGGTGCAGGTACGCCCAGATCAGGCCGAGGAGAACGAGGCGCACGAACCAGTTCGAGACGAATTCGCGGTACCGCTCGAAGCTCAGTTCGGAAACGACGCTCTGCTGGAACAGGTAGAGAATCAGCGGCAACCCGACGAGGAACATGAGCGCGCCGCTGATCCGGTGCAGGATCGACACCCAGGCAGCCAGCGGCATTCGGTAGCGAACGATCTGCGATATGTGGATGTTGCGAAATTGCTGGCGGGGTCGCGCTTTCGAATTGCCCGCCGACTTCTCCACTACGCTAGCCATGTCGCCCCTCTCGGTCGCAAAACCTTCGTATTCTCACCGAAGTTGGCGCGTTGCACCAAATGGCGGCCGCTTCGCGCGGCGATCGCCGCGTCCGTGCAGCCCCCGGCACGGCCCTCAGCTCAGCCGGTTGAAGTAGTGATGGCGCTCGGTGACGCAATAGCCGCGCCGCAGCTCGACCGGTTGCTCGTCGTAGGTCCAGGAGACCCGTTCGACGAGCAGCAGCGGCGAACGCTCGGCGACCTGCAACGCGCGCGCGCGCGCGCGGTCGGCGGCGACCGCCTTGATGCGTTCGCTCGCCCCGATCATGCGGGTGCCGAACTCGGTCTCGAACAGCGCATAGAGCGGTCCGTGCCATGCATCGAGGCGCTCGACCGTCAGCCCGCGAAAGCGCGAGCCCGGCAGCCAGATCTCGTCGAGCACCACCGATCGCGACTCGGCCTCGAGCAGCCGGCGGATCAGCACCACCGCCTCGCCGGTGCGCAGACGCAACGCGCGGGCGACTTCGCCCGGCGCGCGCAGTCGGCGACACTCGAGCACGCGACTCGTCATCACCATGCCCGGGCCCGATTCGCCGACGGCTGCGCCTTCCGCGGCGCCCGCCGCGTCGTGCGGGCCCGCTTCGTCGGGACGCAGGCGCAGGAAGCGGAACTGCGTGCGCACCTCGCGGTGCGACGCCACGAAGGTGCCTCGACCCTGCCGTCGAACCAGCAGGTGCTCGGCGGCGAGTTCGTCGATCGCCTTGCGAACGGTTCCCTGGCTGACGCGATAGCGCGTCGCCAGCTCGGTTTCGCTGGGAATCGCCTCGCCCGGCTTCCACTCGCCGGACTGCAGCCCGCGCAGCAGCAGCGCGCGGATCTGCCGATACAGCGGCGCGAAGGTGGGCGCATCTTCGCCGCCCGACTCGGCGCCGGCGCCGGCATTCCGGGAAGTCTCGATCATGGCGGATTGAAGCATGGAAGAGGCTTTCGAGTCTATCTCTTATCTCTTATATAAGATAGTTGGCACCTTGACAATGGCGGCCGTCGCGGACTAGACTGCCGGCCGTTCCCGCCCGCGAAGAACAGCACGCCGTTCCGGCTCCCGAATCACCCCGCCGCCGCCCCGGCGTCGCCCCGCGACGCCCGTCGGCGGCCTACCGAACCGAGGTCCAACGACATGAGCAAACCCGCCAAACGCATCGCCGTCACCGGTGCGGCCGGCCAGATCGGCTACAGCCTGCTCTTCCGCATCGCCAACGGCGATCTTCTCGGCAAGGACCAGCCGGTCATCCTGCAGCTGCTCGACATCACGCCCGCCCTGCCCGCGGTCAAGGGCGTCGTGATGGAACTCGAGGATTGCGCATTCCCGCTGCTCGCCGGCGTGGTCGTCTCCGACGACCCGAAAACGGCATTCCGCGATGCCGACTATGCGTTGCTCGTCGGCGCACGTCCGCGCACGAAGGGAATGGAGCGCAAGGACCTGCTCGAGGCCAACGGCGCGATCTTCACCGTCCAGGGCCGCGCGCTCGACGAAGCCGCCAACCGCGATTGCCGCATCCTGGTCGTGGGCAATCCGGCCAACACCAACGCGTACATCGCGATGAAGTCGGCGCCGAAGCTGCCGAAGAAGAACTTCACCGCGATGCTGCGCCTGGACCACAACCGTGCGCTCTCGCAGATCGCCGGCCGCATCGGCAAGCCGGTCGACAGCATCGAGAAACTCGTCGTCTGGGGCAACCACAGTCCGACGATGTATCCGGACTACCGCTTCGCGACGGTCGACGGCAAGCCGGTTCGCGCGATGATCGACGACGAGAACTGGAACCGCGACGTGTTCATTCCGACGGTCGGCAAACGCGGCGCTGCGATCATCGAGGCGCGCGGGCTGTCGTCGGCGGCGTCCGCGGCCAACGCGGCAATCGATCACATGCGCGACTGGGCGCTCGGCACCGACGGCCGCTGGGTGACGATGGGCATCGCATCCGACGGCTCGTACGGGATTCCCGAGGACGTGATCTACGGCTTCCCGGTCACCTGCTCGGGCGGCGAATACCAGATGGTGCGCGACCTCGAGATCGACGAGTTCAGCCGCTCGCGCATGGACCTGACGCTGCGCGAACTGTTCGAGGAGCGCGACGGCGTCGCGCATCTGCTGGGTTGAACATCCGATGAACACCGCACCGGGAGACGCGTTCCGTCAGGCGCTGGCTGCCGAGAACCCGCTGCAGATCGCCGGCGCGACCACCGCCAACCACGCGCTGCTCGCCAGGCAAGCGGGCTTTCGCGCGTTGTACCTGTCCGGCGGCGGCGTCGCTGCCGGCTCGCTCGGCCTTCCCGACCTGGGGATCAGCGGGCTCGAGGACGTGCTGGTCGACGTGCGCCGGATCACCGACGTGTGCCCTCTTCCGCTGCTGGTCGACGTCGACACCGGTTTCGGCGCGTCGGCGTTCAACGTCGCGCGCACGACGAAGTCGCTGATCAAGGCGGGCGCCGCGGCGATGCACATCGAGGACCAGGTCGGCGCCAAGCGCTGCGGCCACCGCCCCGGCAAGGAGATCGTCTCGCAGGCCGAGATGGTCGACCGGATCCGCGCGGCGGCCGATGCACGCACCGACGCGTCGTTCTTCCTGATGGCGCGCACCGACGCGCTGGCGGTCGAGGGGCTCGACCGCGCGATCGAGCGTGCCGTTGCCTGCGTCGAGGCGGGCGCCGACGGGATCTTCCCCGAGGCGATGACCGAGCTTTCGATGTACCGGCGCTTCGTCGACGCGGTGAAGGTTCCGGTGCTCGCCAACCTGACCGAATTCGGCCAGACGCCGCTGTTCACGGTCGACGAACTGCGCGGCGCGGGCGTCGCGATGGCGCTGTACCCGCTGTCGGCGTTCCGCGCGGCGAACAAGGCGGCGCAGAACGTCTATCGCGCGTTGCGCCGCGACGGAACGCAGGCGGCGGTCGTGCCCACGATGCAGACGCGCGAGGAGTTGTACGACGCGATCGGCTACTGGGACTACGAACGCAAGCTCGACGAACTGTTCGCACGCTCGAAGTGACGCGGCGAGCGCGCTGGCACGATCGACGCGCCGGGGCAGCCGGCGCGCGCATACCTGCACGATGAGACGAGGAAGGCAGATGACCGATACCCCCTCCGTTCCGAAGCCGAAGAAGTCCGTCGCGCTGTCGGGCGTGGCCGCGGGCAACACCGCGCTGTGCTCGGTAGGACGCACCGGCAACGACCTGCACTATCGCGGCTACGACATCCTCGACGTCGCCGACGCCGCCGAGTTCGAGGAGGTCGCCCACCTGCTCGTCCACGGCCATCTTCCCAAGCGCGCCGAACTGACCGCCTACAAGGCGAAGCTGCGTTCGCTGCGCGGACTGCCGGACGCCGTGCGGTCGGCGCTCGAGGCCCTTCCCGCGTCGGCGCATCCGATGGACGTCATGCGCACCGGCGCCTCGGCGCTCGGATGCGTGCTGCCCGAGAAGGAAGGCCATCCGATCGCCGGCGCGCGCGACATCGCCGATCGCCTGATGGCGTCGTTCGGTTCGATGCTGCTCTACTGGTATCACTACAGCCACAACGGCCGGCGCGTGACGGTCGAGACCGACGACGACTCGATCGGCGGCCACTTCCTGCACGTGCTGCACGGACGCGAGCCTTCGGCCGCGTGGGTGCGCGCGATGCACACGTCGCTGATCCTGTACGCCGAGCACGAATTCAACGCGTCGACGTTCACGGCGCGCGTGATCGCCGGAACCGGCTCCGACATGTATTCGTCGATCACCGGCGCGATCGGCGCGCTGCGCGGCCCGAAGCACGGCGGCGCCAACGAGGTCGCCTTCGAGATCCAGAGCCGCTACCAGTCGCCCGACGAAGCCGAAACCGACATCCGCCGGCGCGTGGCCGAACGCGAAGTAGTGATCGGATTCGGGCATCCCGTCTACACGGTCTCGGACCCGCGCAACCAGGTGATCCGAAAAGTCGCGCACGAACTCTCGCAGAACGCCGGCGACACGAAGATGTTCGACATCGCCGCGCGCCTCGAGTCGGTCATGTGGGACGCAAAGAAGATGTTCCCCAATCTCGACTGGTTCAGCGCCGTCAGCTATCACATGATGGGCGTGCCCACGTCGATGTTCACGCCGCTCTTCGTGATCTCGCGCACCTCGGGCTGGTCTGCGCACGTCATCGAGCAGCGGCTCGACGGCAAGATCATCCGGCCGAGCGCCAACTACACCGGCCCCGAAGACCTCGAGTTCGTACCGCTGGCACGGCGCGGCTGATTGCCGCGCCCCGGCTCCCACCGAAGCAACCGATCCACGCACCGCACGGAAAGCACCCAACGACATGGCTGGACACATCTCCGCGACCCGGCCGAAGCCGGACAAGGTCCTCGTCGACATCGTCGACTACACGCTGAAGTACAAGGTTCGCGGCAAGGAGGCCCTCGAGACCGCGCGGTCCTGCCTCATCGACACGCTCGGCTGCGGGCTGGAGGCATTGTCGTATCCGGCGTGCACCAAGCTGCTCGGCCCGATCGTGCCGGGCACCGTGGTGCCGCACGGCGCCAGAGTGCCGGGAACGCAGTTCCAGCTCGACCCGGTGCAGGCGGCGTTCAACATCGGCGCGATGATCCGCTGGCTCGACTTCAACGACACCTGGCTGGCCGCCGAATGGGGACACCCGTCGGACAACCTCGGCGGCATCCTGGCGACCGCCGACTGGCTCAGCCGCACCGCGATCGCGCAGGGCCGGAAGCCGCTGACGATGCGGCAGGTGCTCGAGGCGATGGTCAAGGCGCACGAGATCCAGGGCGTGATCGCGCTGGAGAATTCGTTCAACCGGGTCGGGCTCGACCACGTCGTGCTCGTCAAGGTCGCCTCGACGGCCGTGTGCGGCGCGCTGATGGGACTGACCCGCGACGAGCTGATCAACGCGGTCTCGCTCGCGTGGGTCGACGGCCAGTCGCTGCGCACCTACCGGCATGCGCCGAACACCGGCAGCCGCAAGAGCTGGGCGGCGGGCGATGCGACCAGCCGCGCGGTGCGCCTCGCGCTGATCGCGCGCACCGGCGAGATGGGCTATCCGTCGGTGCTCACCGCGAAGACCTGGGGCTTCTACGACGTGCTGTTCAAAGGCAGGGAGTTCAGCTTCCAGCGTCCCTACGGCAGCTACGTGATGGAGAACGTGCTGTTCAAGATCTCGTTTCCGGCGGAGTTCCACGCGCAGACCGCGGTCGAATGCGCGATGACGCTGCACGCCGAGCTGAAGAAGGCCGGACGCCAGGTCGAGGACATCCGCAAGGTGACGATCCGCACGCACGAATCGGCGATCCGCATCATCGACAAGCAGGGACCGCTGGACAACCCGGCCGATCGCGACCATTGCATCCAGTACATGGTGGCGGTGCCGCTGATCTTCGGCCGGCTCGGCGCCGAGGACTACGAGGACAGGGTCGCGGCCGATCCGCGCATCGACGCGCTGCGCGCGAAGATGACCTGCGTCGAGGACAAGCAGTTCAGCAAGGACTACCACGATCCGGACAAGCGCTCGATCGCCAACGGCATCACGATCGAGTTCGCCGACGGGAAGAAGCTGAAGGAAGTGGTCGTCGAATACCCGATCGGGCACCGCCGCCGCCGCAAGGAAGGCATTCCGGTGCTGGTCGAGAAGTTCCGCACCAACCTCGCCCGGCGATTCCCGGCGAAGCAACAGCAACGCATTCTCGACGTTTCGCTCGACCAGAAGGCCCTCGAATCGATGACGGTCGACGAATACGTCGACCTGTACGTGATCTGAGCGCGTTGCAGGCCCTGCAACCCGAACCACGCAACGCACCCCTGCGCATTCCACGAGGCAATCCATGGCACACAACGCGTTCGACACGCTGAAAGACTTCAAGACCCGCGCCGGGAAGACCGGGCGCCTGTATTCGCTTCCCGCGCTGGCTCGCACCTTCCCCGGGGTGGCGAAGATGCCGGTGTCGCTGCGCATCGTGCTCGAGTCGGTGCTGCGCAACGTCGACGGAAAGAAGGTCACCGAGGCGCACGTCGCGCAGCTGGCCAACTGGAAGCCCAACGACAAGCGGGTCGACGAGATCCCGTTCATCGTCGCGCGCGTGGTGCTGCAGGACTTCACCGGCGTCCCGCTGCTCGCCGACCTCGCGGCGATGCGCAGCGTCGCTTCGCGACTCGACAAGGACCCGAAAGTCATCGAGCCGCTCGTTCCCGTCGACCTCGTCGTCGACCACTCGGTGATGATCGACCACTACCGGCGTCCGGACGCGCTCGATCTCAACATGAAGATCGAGTTCCAGCGCAACGCCGAGCGCTACCAGTTCATGAAGTGGGGGATGCAGGCCTTCGACACGTTCAAGGTCGTGCCGCCGGGCATCGGCATCGTCCACCAGGTGAACCTCGAATACCTCGCGCGCGGCGTGCACCAGCGCGACGGCATCACCTACCCCGACACGCTGGTCGGCACCGACAGCCACACGACGATGATCAACGGCATCGGCGTCGTCGGCTGGGGCGTCGGCGGCATCGAGGCCGAAGCCGGCATGCTCGGGCAGCCGGTGTACTTCCTGACGCCGGACGTCGTCGGCGTGCACCTGAAGGGGCGGCTGCGCGAAGGCTGTACCGCCACCGACCTGGTGCTCACGATCACCGAACTGCTTCGCCGCGAGAAAGTGGTAGGCAAGTTCGTCGAGTTCTTCGGCGAAGGCACCCGTTCGCTGGCGGTTCCCGACCGCGCGACGATCGGCAACATGGCGCCCGAGTACGGCGCGACGATGGGCTTCTTCCCGGTCGACGAGAAGACGCTCGAGTACTTCGAGGGCACCGGCCGCACCGCGGAGGAAGTCGATGCGCTCGAGGGCTACTTTCGTGCGCAGGGGCTGTTCGGCGTGCCCGAATCGGGCGAACTGCGCTACTCGAAGGTCGTCGAGCTCGACCTCGGCAGCGTCGCACCGTCGCTGGCCGGCCCGAAGCGCCCGCAGGACCGCATCGAGATCGGCAACGTCAAGAGCACCTTCGCCGATCTGTTCTCGAAACCGGTCGCGCAGAACGGCTTCGCGAAGAAGGCCGCGGAGCTCGGGCGCGGCTACCGCACCGCCGACGGCGTCGAGCTGAAGAACGGCGACGTGCTGATCGCGGCGATCACTTCGTGCACGAACACCTCGAATCCGGGCGTGCTGCTCGCCGCCGGACTGCTGGCGAAGAAGGCGGTTGCACGCGGATTGAAGGTCGGTGCGAAAGTGAAGACGTCGCTCGCCCCCGGGTCGCGCGTCGTCACCGAATACCTCGAACGCGCGGGGCTGCTGTCCTCGCTCACCGAACTCGGCTTCGGCGTCACCGCGTACGGCTGCACGACGTGCATCGGGAACGCCGGCGACCTCGCACCGGCCGTCAACGAGGCGATCACCGGCAACGACCTCGTCTGCGCCGCGGTGCTCTCGGGCAATCGCAACTTCGAGGCGCGCATCCATCCGAACCTGCGCGCGAACTTCCTCGCTTCGCCGCCGCTGGTGGTCGCCTACGCGATCGCCGGAAACGTCAACGTCGACCTGATGACCGAGCCGCTCGGCAAGGACCGCGCGGGTCGCGACGTCTATCTCGGAGACGTCTGGCCGAGCTCGGACGAAGTGAACGAACTGATGCAGTACGCGATGGACGCGAAGACGTTCCGCCGGCTCTACAGCGACCTGACGCGCGACCACGCGCTGTGGAACGCGGTGCCGTCGGCGCAGGGCCAGGTCTACGACTGGCCGCGTTCGACGTACATCGCCGAGCCGCCGTTCTTCGACGAGTTCGCGCTGCAGCCGGGCGCCAGCGGCGCGCCGATCCGCGGCGCGCGTGCGCTCGGGCTGTTCGGCGACTCGATCACGACCGACCACATCTCGCCGGCCGGCTCGATCAAGGAGACGTCGCCGGCGGGCCAGTACCTGGTCGCCAACGGAGTGACGCGCGCCGACTTCAACTCCTACGGTGCGCGCCGCGGCAACCACGAGGTGATGATGCGCGGCACCTTCGCCAACGTGCGCATCAAGAACCTGATGATCCCGCCGCGCGCCGACGGCACGCGCGAGGAAGGCGGCCTCACGCTGCACCAGCCGAGCGGCGAGAAGATGTACATCTACGACGCCGCGATGCGCTACATCGCCGAAGGCACGGCCACCGTCGTGTTCGGCGGCGAGGAGTACGGGACGGGCTCGTCGCGCGACTGGGCCGCCAAGGGCACGCAGCTGCTGGGCGTGAAGGCGGTCGTCGCCCGCAGCTTCGAGCGGATCCACCGCTCGAACCTCGTCGGCATGGGCGTGCTGCCGCTGCAGTTCAAGGCCGGCGAGAGCTGGGAGTCGCTGGGAATCCGGGGCGACGAGCGTTTCGACATCGACGTGCCCGCCACGCTCGTGCCGCAGCAGGAGATCGCGATGACGGTCGTGCGCGGCGACGGCACGCGCCAGTCGGTGACGTTGCTGTCGCGCATCGACACGCCGATCGAGGTCGACTACTTCCGGCACGGCGGAATCCTGCCGTACGTGCTGCGCGAGCTGCTGGCGGCCTGACCGGCGAAGGCGGCCGGCCGCGCGCCTGCCGGCCGCCGGTTCGCCGCCGTCGCACGCACGCCGACGGTCGGCGGGCGGTGTGCCTGCGCCGCCAACTGGATTACACTTCGCCGTCGAGCGAACCGCCCTTCCAGTGTCCGTTTCCGAAATATCGCCACACCCCCTGACAGGGGACGCGGGCCTCGCCCCGTTCCCTCGCCTGATTCTGTCGGCAGGCATCGCGTTCGTCGCCTGCCTCGTCGCGCAACTCGTCTCGTTCAATACCTTCGACCTGCTGCTGGTGTGGCCTGCCGCGGGCGTCGCTTTCGCGTTCGCCTGGCGCCACGGCCTGCCGTGGGCGATCCCGCCCGCGTTCGGAGCCGCGCTGTGGGCGTGGATCGAGTTCGGGACCTTCGGCGCACTGATCACCGTCCTTGTGGCGAGCGCGATCGGTCCGGCCGTCGGCGCGGCCGCGTTGCGGCGCCTTGCCGAATGGAAACCCGCCGACTACCGGCTGGAATCCGCAGTCCGTTTCGTCGCGGTGATCGTCCTGATCGCCGCCCCGATCGACGCGCTGTTTGCGACCGTCGGCCTGCGCGCCAGCGCATGGGCGGTCGATGCACACGCGGTGCACCGTTTCGTCGTCTGGTGGCTGACCGACGCGCTGGGGATGCTGCTGATCGCGCCGGCACTGCTCGCGTGGTTCGGTGACGTCCTCGGCGAAGACGAGGAGCCGCGCTCGCGCGACCAGACCCTGCTCGACGCGCCGGCGTTCTTTCTCACGGCGCTCGTTGTCGTGGCGAGCTTCACGCTGTCGCTGTTCGGCCATCGGCCCTTCGCGTACGCGCTGCTGTTCCTGTACTTCCCGATCGTCGCGTGGATCGCGATCCGGATGAACGAGCGTGCGACGGCGCTCTCGCTCGTCGTCACGACGATTCCGCTGCTCGTCGTGCGCTCGCACCAGCTCTCCGCATCGAACGGCGACATCGACCGTGCGCTCGAGGCGTCGGTGCTCGTCTTCTCGGCGGTGATCGTCGCGCTGATGCTGCAGGCGATCGCCAGCGACCGGCGCCAGGCGCTGGCGCGTGTCGCTGCGCAGGCGCGCCAGGACATGTCGACCGGCCTGCTCAACGATCGCGGACTGATCGCCGAAGTCGGCGAGCGCCTGGCGATGCCCACGCGCCCCGACTACGGTCTCATCGGGCTGCACCTGTCGAACTTCGATACGCTCAACGACCTGTGCGGGACGATCCAGGCACTGCAGGTCGAGCAGACCGCCGCATCGATGCTGATGCAGCAGCCCGGCGCGCGTGCCGCGGCGCGCCTGTCGGCCGGGCGCTTCGCGCTGCTGATCGAAGCCGAGTCCGTCGCGCAGGTGCGCTCGGTCGCGCGTGAGCTGTATTCGCATCTGAACGGCCAGCTGTTCAAGACCGAGCACGGCAGCGTGCGACTGCAGTTGAGCGTCGGCGGACTGCTGGTCGACCGGCACGCGCTGATCAACAGCGAGGACTGCCTGATGTCGCTGTCCGACGCGATGGCGATCGCCGCCAGCGTGCGCGACCCGCAGTTGTTCGTCGAACCGCTGTCGCAGACGATGATCGACGCGCGACGCGCGCACCAGGGAAAGATCGAGCACATTCGCGAGGCGATCCGCGACAAGCGTTTCGAACTGCACGCGCAGCCGATCATCGATCCCGAAGCGCCCGCCGGAATGGTTTCCTACGAAGTGCTGATCCGCCTGCTCGATCGCGACGGCGGCCTGATCCGTCCGCCCGAGTTCCTGTCGCTCGCCGTGCAGGCGCAGATGACGCCGGCGATGGATCGCGGCGTGATCCGCCGGATCTTCTCCTGGCTTGCCGACCGCCCCGATGCGCTGGCGCGCACCTGGAAATGCTCGATCAACCTGTCGGGACTCACGATGAGCGACGGCACGATCGCCGGCTTCATCCGCGAGCAGCGTGCGCTCTATGCGATCCCGCCGGAGAAGATCGTCTTCGAGATCACCGAAAGCGAGGCGATCCGCAATCCGGCGGCCGCATCGCGCCTGGTCGACGACCTGAAGGCCGAAGGCTTCGGGATTGCGCTCGACGACTTCGGCACCGGACTGGCGACCTTCGAGTACCTGAAACGTTTCCCCCTCGACTACCTGAAGATCGACGGGTCGTTCATCCGCAATCTGGTCAACAGCGCGATCGACGAGGAGATCGTGCTGTCGACGGTGCGCGTCGCGCGTCGCCTGAACATCCGCACGATCGCCGAGCACGTGCACAACCAGGACACGCTCGATCGCCTCACGCAGATGGGCGTGGACCACATCCAGGGCGAACTGATCGGCAAGGCCGCGCCGCTCGACCGGATATTCTCGGAACCGCCGGTACGCGCGACGACCCGCTCGACCTGAGCACCGCGTCGGCGTCGACAGTCGGCGCGCGACCGGCCGGCGCCGGCCCCGCGTCCTGACGCAGGTGCGGCGCCCTACTTCGCGAACAATCGCGACAGGTCGCGAAACGCCTTGAATTCGAGCGCGTTTCCCGAAGGATCGGCGAAGAACATCGTCGCCTGCTCGCCCGGCTGTCCCTGGAACCGCACGTGCGGCTCGATGACGAAGTGCGTTCCTGCCGCGCGCAGTCGATCGGCAAGCCGGTTCCACTCGTCCATCGGCAGCACGACGCCGAAATGGCGGACCGGGACCGCGTCGCCGTCTACCTGGCTGGTCGACGCAGCACCCGCTTCCTGCGGCGCGAGGTGCGCGACGATCTGGTGACCGTACAGGTCGAAGTCGACCCATTCGTCGGAACTGCGGCCCTCGGGACAGCCGAGCAGCCCGCCGTAGAACGCACGCGCGGCAGCGAGGTCGTGGACCGGAAACGCGAGATGGAATGGATGCATCGTGCTCCTCCGGATGTCGTGGCGCAAATGAGAAAGGACTTGCAGATCGCTCCACAAGTCCTTGTTTTTGTTGGTCGGGACGGAGTGATTCGAACACTCGACCCCTTGCACCCCATGCAAGTGCGCTACCAGGCTGCGCTACGCCCCGAACCGCGAAGTATAGCAGCCGCCCCGGGGCCTTTCGCACGGTGCGTGCGCCGCGCGCCCGCGGTTTCGTGCGGCGCACCAGACTGCAGGCGGCGGTTCCCGGTAGTTCAGCGCAGCAGATCGAGCGCGCGCTGCAGTTCCTCGCGTATCGCTGCGAGATCGACGTCGCCGTCGATGCTCGCCGCCGGCGGCGGCGAGGGCTGCGCCGCTTCGATGCCCGTCTCGGGTGCCGCCGGCTCGTCCGGTGACGCCGCTTCGCGGGTCCTGCCGTTCTGCTGCGATTCGCCAAGGCGGTTGCGCGCGCCGCTGATCGTGAAACCCTGCTCGTAGAGCAGGTCGCGGATGCGGCGCACGAGCAGCACCTCGTGGTGCTGGTAATAGCGGCGGTTTCCTCGCCGCTTCATCGGACGCAACTGCGTGAACTCCTGCTCCCAGTAGCGGAGCACGTGCGGCTTGACGCCGCACAGTTCGCTCACTTCGCCGATCGTGAAGTATCGTTTCGCGGGGATCGGCGGCAGCGCTGCCTTCGGGTCGGTCTTGTTCTGCATGGGTCTGCCGTGCCGCGCGCATGCGCCGCGTCGACGTTCAGGTCTCGGTGCCTTCGATCTGGGACTTCAGTTTCTGGCTCGCGTGGAAGGTCACCACGCGCCGGGCGGAGATCGGGATCTCCTCGCCGGTCTTCGGGTTGCGCCCGGGCCGCTGCGGCTTGTCGCGCAACTGGAAGTTCCCGAAACCCGACAGCTTGACGCAGCCGCCGCGCTCGAGCGCGGCGCGGATCTCGTCGAAGAAGGTTTCGACCATGTCCTTGGCTTCGCGCTTGTTCAGGCCGACGCGCTCGAACAGCATCTCGGCCAGTTCGGCCTTCGTCAGCGTGAACGGGTCGGCCGTGGGGGACCCGGGCCCGCCGGACTGCGGCAACGTCGATGCCCGCGACAGCGCCGCGGCCTGCGCGGATGCCGCGCTCGCGCCCGGGTTCGGGTTCCCGTGCGATGGGTTCGCGTTCGCGTTGGAGTGCGCGTTCGGGGAATTCTGCGGTTCGACGGTCGCTTCGTTGCGATGGTCCGGGACCGCCTGGCCGAACTGGATCATCGTATCCGCCATTCGTCTCGAATCTGCCGGCAGGTAGGGCAAGGAAGGTTCGCTGTCAGGAGCCCGATCGCAGTCGCGCACCGATCGACCGGGCGAGTTTCGCCACGATCGCGTCGACTGCGGCAGCGGCCTGCGCCTCGCTCAGGGTACGTCGAGTATCTTGCATCCACAGCCGGAAGGCAAGGCTTTTTTCCTTATTTTCCAATCCCTTACCGCGATATTCGTCGA
>CAYZYC010000060.1:0-5807 GCA_964481165.1 uncultured Limnobacter sp.
CATCGAGTTGATCGGCAAACACGTCAAGGTGCGCATTTCGCGAGCAGGTCGGCGTGTCCGATCCGGATGGTGGACCGGTGCAGACCGCCGCCGTGTCGGCGCCAGACCTCGGCGAGGTCTTCAAGCGTATCCGCGTCCGTCGGGAAGCCCGCGCGTTCCTGAACACCTTGCGCTCGGCGACGGCATATCGGATCGGTGCGCAGCTCTCGCTACCCGGACGCAGCATCGTGCGCAACACGCTCGAGCGCCTCGAAGCCATGGGCCATGGCCGAGCGCGGGCGCACCGAACTCATCTGGCACGGCACGCACCCGTCGCTGCTGACGTGGTGGCCAAGGACGGAATTGAACCGCCGACACAAGGATTTTCAGTCCTCTGCTCTACCAACTGAGCTACTTGGCCCCGGGGGCGCGAGGCAGGCCCGCCGCGCCCGAAAGGCCGCAATCTTAGCAGATGGCACCGCGCCCGCCGGGGCAGCAAACCTATAATCGCCGGATGTCTGCGAGCCCCGATGCCGTGCGTTGCGATGTGGCCGTCGTCGGTCGCGGCGCGGTCGGCCTGGCTGCGGCGATCTCGTTGTCGCAGGCCGGCCTTTCGACGGCGCTGATCGGCGCGCGGCCGGTTCCCGACCCGATCGACGAATCCGATGCGTGGGATCTGCGGGTCTTCGCACTCTCGCCGGCCAGCCGGGATCTGCTCCAGTCGATCGGCGCCTGGCAGGCGCTCGATGCGCAGCGCGTCGCGCCCGTCTACGACATGCAGGTGTTTCCCGCGTTCGGGTCGCAGGAGCGGGCACTGCACCTGAGTGCCTACGAAGCGCGCATCGATGCGCTCGCCTGGATCGTCGAACAGCGAAACCTGATGCATGCGCTCGAGCACACGGTGCGCACGGTGGGGCTGCGCGTGCTCGACGAGCGCTTCGAGTCCCTCGAAACCACTGCCGGCATTGCGAACGTGCCCGCCGCGTTCGCGCGCCTGCGTCTCGAGGGAGGCAGGCAGGTCGAGGCGCGGCTCGTCGTCGGTGCCGACGGCGCCGCTTCGCGCGTGCGCGAAGCGGCCGGGATCGTGCCGGAGGTTTCGGATTACCCGCAGCGTGCGCTGGTCGCGCATTTCGACACCGCGCTGCCGCATCGCGACATCGCGTGGCAGTGGTTCGGCGTCGACGGCGTGCTGGCGCTGCTGCCGCTTCCGTCGGACACCGCGGCCGGAGATCGTGCAGGGCGCGTCAGCATGGTCTGGTCGGCGCCGCACGCGCTCGCCGATTCGCTGCAGGCGATGACGCCCGAGCACCTCGCGGCGCGTGTCCAGCAGGCGTGCGGGTCTGCGCTCGGTGCAATGACGCCGATCTCGCGAGTCGCGTCGTTTCCGTTGCGCCTCACGTCCGTCCCGTCGATGGTCGCCGCGCGCGTGGCGCTGGTGGGCGACGCCGCCCACGTCGTGCATCCGCTGGCCGGGCAGGGAATGAATCTCGGATTCGGCGACGTTGTCGAGCTGGTGCGCGTAGTGCGGGAGCGAGCTGCGGGGCGCGATCCGGGCGACCGGCTGCTGTTGCGCAGGTTCGAACGCGCGCGCGCCGAGCCCGTGGCCGCGATGCGCAGGACCACCGACGGGCTGCAACGGCTCTTCGACGCGACGCGGCCGCTTGCGCCGGGGCCGTTTCAACCGCTCGTCCGGTCGGCGCTCGCGCTCGGGTGGCGTACCGTGGCAGGATCCGGCTGGCTCAGGAGACGCCTGGTGGCGCACGCAGTGCGCTGAATACCCGGACGTCGGCGAGCGCGACTCCAACCCGAAGGATGTTCACGAAATGACCCGTACTCGATCGACACGATGGCCGGCGCGGCTCGCGGTGGCGTTCGGCACAGCCGTTCTCGGCGTGTCGATGCTCTTCGCCGCGCAACAGGCGCCCGCGCAGCCTGCGGCCGTCTCCGACGCGGTCAAGGCGCGCATCGGTGCCGCGATGGAGCCGCTGGTCAAGGGCAGCCGCTACAGGATGGAGGAAGTGCGCGCCACACCGATGCCCGGTGTCTACGAAGTGCGCCTGGGCAGCGACCTGCTGATCTATGTGGACGGCGACGGCCGCTACATGTTCTACCAGGGCGATCTCGTCGAGATCGCATCGCAGCGCAACCTCACGCGGGAGCGGGTCGAGGAACTGCAGACGATCGACTTCCGGACGCTGCCGCTCGACCTGGCGATCAAGCAGGTGAACGGCAACGGCAAGCGCGTCGTCGCCGTCTTCGAGGATCCGAACTGCGGCTACTGCAAGCGGCTGCGCGCCGACCTCGTGAAACTCGACGACATCACGATCTACACGTTCCCGCTGGCGTTCCTCGCCGCCGACTCGGACACGAAAGCGCGCAAGGCGCTGTGCGCTGCGGACAAGGCCCGCGCGTGGAACGACCTGCTGCTGAACAATCGCGTCCCGGGGAACGCCGGAACCTGCGACACGCCGATCAAGCAGGTAGCCGAACTCGCGCAGAAACTTGGGATCACCGGCACCCCGGTGCTGTTCTTCTCGAACGGGCGCAGGCTGACCGGATACACGCCGCCGGACAATTTCGGCAGGATGCTCGCCGAACACTCGAAGAGCTGAACGCGCGAACCCGGCACGACGCCGAACGACCCCGGCGCACCGCCGAACCACCTCGACGCACTGGTATCAGCGCCGCGGAGGCGTAGCGCCGCGCGGCCAGAGCAGCCAGATCCGGGCCGGTTGCCGGGTGCGACCCGCGAGCCTGCCTGCCTCGTCGCCCGTGCCCCAGTAGAGATCGGCGCGCACCGCGCCGGTGATCGCCGCTCCGCGATCCTGCGAGACGACGAAACGGCGCAGCGGCGCAGCGTCGTCCGGGTGCGTCGAATCGACGAAGAGAAGGGCGCCGGCCGGCACGAACGCGGGGTCGGTGGCGACCGAACGCATCGGCGTCAACGCGACGCCGAGCGAGCCGGGCGGCCCGGGTCGCGCAGCGGCAGCGACACGATCTTCCGGCTTCGGAGTCGGCGGGTCTTCGACAACGGGCAGTTCCCGGAAGAACACGAAGCGACGATTCGACTGCATCACCGCGCGCGCCTCGGCCGGGTTCGCGCGCAGCCAGTCCTTGATCGCCTGCGCGTCGACGTCCTTCGCTGCCAACGCTCCGCGATCGATCAGCTCGCGGCCGATCGCGCGATACTGCTGGCCGTTGTGGTCGGCGAACCCGACGCGCACTTCGCTGCCGTCGCGAAGGCGTACGCGCCCCGACCCCTGGATGTGCAGGAAGAACGCTTCGACGGGATCGTCGATCCACAGCAACTCGTGCCCGGCAAGCAGCGCTCCGTTCTCGATTGCGGCACGATCCGGGTACGCGCCTGCGGGCCGTCCATTCTCGAGCCGCAGTCTTGCGCCGTCGCGAGCCGCGACCATGTCGCCGGGGCGGCGGTACAGCGGCGCCTGCAGCGCGTTCTCGCGGGCGCGGCTTCCGGTGACGATGGGTTCGTAGTAGCCGGTGAGCAGGCCGGTGGCACCGCCTGCTTCGGACAGCGGCCACGCGTCGAATCGCGCTGCGAGCCATTCGGAGAGCGATCCGGGCGCAGGCAGCGTCGGGCACAGCGCGGGCCACGGCTCGGGAGGACGCGCGAGCGCGCATTGCCGGCGCAACGCCTCGTGCAACGAGAGCGGGTCGTCGCGGTCGAGGGCGACCAGCGTCTCGATGGGGCGGGTTGCGTTGCGCGCGGGCAGTGCGTCGGATGCCTGCAGCGTTTGCCCCTGCGCCTGCGTCGCGAGCGCAGCGCTTGCAGCCACCGTTGCAGCCGCGGCTACCGTTGCGGCTGCGCCCGCAAGCGCTCCTATAATGCGTCGCATGGAAGACAGCTGGATCCTGTTGGCCGAAGCGGGTGGCGTGCTGATTCTCGTGCTGTCGCTCGTCTGGTGGACGATGCGCGGGAAGAAGTGAAACACGAACCTGCGCTTCAGTGCAGCGTGCGCGGCATGCTCAGCACGAACTTCGGGATGTCGACGTCGAAGCGCGTGCCGTCCTCGGCAACGAAGAAGTAACTTCCCTGCATCGAGCCGGTCGGCGTCGCGATCTGGCTCCCGCTCGTGTACTCGAAGCGCTGGCCGGGCTCGAGCAGCGGCTGTTTTCCGACGACGCCGAGGCCCCGGATTTCGATCATGCGCCCGCTGTCGTCGCATATGACCCAGTACCGGCTGATCAGCTGCGCCGCGACGTTTCCGCGGTTGGTGATGCGAACCGTGTACGAGAACGAGAACTGCGCGTCGTCCGGCCTCGATTGCTCGGACAGGTACGCGCTCTGGACGTCGATGTGGAACTCGTAGCGTTTCGGGGGATCGGACTCTGCGGGCATTGCGCGACTTCTCCGCCGGTCGGCTCGCTACAATTGTAGACACGGGATTCCTCCCGACTGACGAATTCCCACCGATGACGCCCACCCTCCGAATCGCCCCGAGCATTCTCTCCGCCGACTTCGCGCGCCTGGGCGAGGAGGTGCGCGCCGTCGAAGCCGCCGGAGCGGACCTGATCCACTTCGACGTCATGGACAATCACTACGTGCCGAACCTGAGCGTCGGCCCGATGGTGTGCCGCGCGGTTCGTCCGCACGTGAAGATCCCGATCGACGTGCACCTGATGGTCCGCCCGGTCGATCGCATCGTCGGCGAGTTCGCCGACGCCGGCGCGAACCTGATCACTTTTCATCCCGAAGCGAGCGAGCACGTCGACCGCACGCTCGAACTGATTCGCGACCGCGGATGCAAGGCCGGGCTCGTGTTCAACCCGGCCACGCCGCTCGACTGGCTCGACCACGTCATGGACCGGCTCGACATCGTCTTGCTGATGTCGGTGAATCCGGGGTTCGGCGGCCAGCAGTTCATCGCATCGGCGCTGCCGAAGCTGCGCGCCGTGCGTGCGCGCATCGACGCGCACGTCGCTGCCGGGGGCCAGCCGATCTGGCTCGAGATCGACGGCGGGGTGAAGGTCGAGAACATCGCCGACTGCGCACGCGCCGGCGCCGACACCTTCGTTGCCGGCTCGGCGATCTTCGGAGCGCGCGACGCCGACGGAGGATATCGGACGGTGTTCGGGCGCCTGCGCGACGCGCTCGCCGGCTGAGTCTTGTCCGGCGCGAAGCGTTTCCGCGCGCGCGGCGTAGTCGTCGATCTCGACGGCACGTTGCTCGACACCGTTGCCGACCTCGCCGCGGCGGTCGATGCGATGCTCGTCGAACTCGGCCGCCCTGCGATCGGCGAAGCGATCGTGCGCACCTACGTCGGCAAGGGTTCGCGCGTGCTCGTGCAGCGCGCGCTGGCGGGGTCGCTCGAAGGCCGCATCGACGAATCGGCAACCGACCGGGCGATGCCCGTTTTCGAGCGCCACTACCTGCGCGAAAACGGGCGTAGCGCGGCAGCGTACCCGCGTGTCTTCGAAGGGCTCGACGCGCTGCGCGCCAAACGACTCCGCCTCGCCTGCGTGACGAACAAGCCGCAGGCCTTCGCCGATGGGCTGCTCGGGCGCGCCGGTCTGGCGAAGTACTTCGAACTCACGCTCGGCGGCGACGCGCTCGCCAGGCGCAAGCCCGATCCCGAACCGCTGTTGCACGTCTGCGAGCGCTTCGGCGCATCGCCCTCCGAGATGGTCGCGATCGGCGACTCGCTCAACGACGCGCAGGCGGCGCGCGCCGCAGGAATGCCGGTGGTCATCGTGCCGTACGGCTACAACGAAGGCAGGCCTGCGGCATCGATCGAAGCCGACGCGCACGTGGCGACGCTGCTCGACGCCGCCGCGCTGATCGAGCCGCTCCACGGCGGCTGAGGCCG
>CAYZYC010000060.1:5907-14382 GCA_964481165.1 uncultured Limnobacter sp.
ATGGCAGGCCGAAGCCGCCGAGCGGCCGGTGGCATTGAGACTCCGGCGCCGCCAATGGTATAGTCGCCGCGAGTCTTCTTCCGAATCGCATCCACTTCCCATGCGTTCCCTTCAGGATCTTCAGCCGACGCGCACCTGGCGTCGTTGGCGTTGGTGGTGCCGGCACTGATTGCCGCACTGCCGCGGGCTGGCCGTCGCGCCGTGCCCGCAGATACCTGAAACCAGAGTCGCGCACCGGGCGCGACCGAGCGGATCCCTCCGATCCGCGACGAAGTGGACGCCATGAACGAATCCGAATTCCGGGCGCTTGCCGCACAGGGCTACAACCGTATCCCGCTGGTGCTCGAATGCCTTTCCGATCTCGACACGCCGCTTTCGCTGTACCTGAAACTCGTCGACGGGCCGCGCAGCTTCCTGCTCGAGTCGGTGTTCGGCGGCGAACGTTTCGGCCGCTACTCGTTCATCGGGCTGCCGGCAGCGACGATCGTGCGTTCGACCGCCGACGGGGCCGAGGTGGTCTGCGAAGGCGCTACGATCGAGCGCCATCGCGGCGATCCGCTCGCCTTCGTGGACTCCTTTCGCAGGCGGTTCCGCGCGGCGCCGCGCAAGGGCCTGCCGCGCTCGTGCGCGGGACTCGCGGGCTACTTCGCCTACGACGCGGTGCGCCACATCGAGCCGCGCGCGATCGGCCGCGACAAGCCCGATCCGCTCGGCGTGCCCGAGATCCTGCTGCTGCTGACCGACGAGGTCGCGATCGTCGACAACGTCGCCGGGCGCATCTATCTCGTCGTCTACGCCGACCCCGGCGTCGCGGACGCCTACGACCAGGGACTGGAGCGCCTGCATTCGCTGCGCGAGCGGCTGACCAGCCCCGCACTCGCGCCGTCGTGCGAGCCCGTGGCGTCGACGGAAGCGCTGCGTCCGTTCTCTCGCGACGACTACCTGCGCGCGGTCGCACGCACGAAGGAATACATCGCCGCGGGCGATGCGATGCAGGTGCAGATCGGCCAGTTGATCGAAAGGCCCTTCCGTACGCATCCGCTGACGCTGTATCGGGCATTGCGCTCGATCAATCCGTCGCCGTACATGTACTACTTCGACTTCGGCGACTTCCACGTCGTCGGGGCCTCGCCGGAGATCCTCGTGCGCCAGGACCGGCGCGACGGCGGCGACCGGATCACGGTACGTCCGCTCGCAGGCACGCGCAAGCGCGGCGCAAGCCCCGAGGAGGACGAAGCGCTGGCGCGCGAACTGCTCGCCGATCCGAAGGAGATCGCCGAGCACGTGATGCTGATCGACCTCGCGCGCAACGACATCGGCCGCATCGCCGAGAGCGGAAGCGTGCAGGTCACCGAACGCATGTCGGTCGAGAAGTACTCGCACGTCATGCACATCGTCTCGAACGTCGAGGGACGGCTGCGCCCGGAGATCGGGCCGCTCGACGTGCTGCGCGCGACGTTCCCGGCGGGCACGCTGTCGGGTGCGCCGAAGGTGCGCGCGATGCAGATCATCGACGAACTCGAACCGACGCGGCGCGGCCTGTACGGAGGCGCATGCGGCTACCTGTCGTTCGCCGGCGACCTCGACCTGGCGATTGCCATCCGCACCGCGGTCGTGCGCGACTCGACGCTGTACGTGCAGGCGGCGGCGGGGATCGTCGCCGATTCCGTGCCGGAGAACGAGTGGCAGGAGACCGAGAACAAGGCCGGCGCAGTGCTGCGCGCTGCCGACCTCGCGCAGGCGGGGCTCGTTCCCGGAGACCCGTCATGCTGCTGATGATCGACAACTACGACAGCTTCACCTGGAACCTCGTCCAGTATCTGCGCGAACTCGGCCAGCACGTGCACACGGCGCGCAACGACGAGATTACCCTCGACGCGATCGCGCAACTCGCGCCCGAACGCATCGTGATCTCGCCGGGTCCATGCACTCCGGCCGAGGCGGGAATCTCGGTCGCGTTGATCCGCCGATTCGCCGGCGAGATCCCGATGCTCGGCGTGTGCCTCGGCCACCAGGCGATCGGCGCCGCCTTCGGCGCGCGGATCGTGCGCGCGCGGCAGCTGATGCACGGGAAGACGTCGACGATCGAACACGACGGCACCGGGGTGTTCCGCTCGCTGCCCGGGGCATACACGGCAACGCGCTATCACTCGCTCGCCGTCGAGCGCACGAGCCTGCCTTCGTGCCTGGAGGTGAACGCGTGGACGTCCGACGGGGAGATCATGGGGCTTCGGCACCGCGAGTTGCGCATCGACGGCGTGCAGTTCCATCCCGAATCGATCCTCAGCGAACACGGCCACGCGCTGTTGCGCAATTTCCTGGAGAACTGAAATGACGATTACCGCGCAGGAAGCGCTCACGCGCTGCATCGAGCACCGCGAGATCTTTCACGACGAGATGCTCACGATCATGCGCTCGATCATGAGCGGAGAGATGTCGCAGCCGATGATGGCTGCGATCCTCATGGGGCTTCGCGTGAAGAAAGAGACCGTCGGCGAGATCAGCGCCGCCGCGCAGGTCATGCGCGAGTTCGCGCACAAGGTCGAAGTCGACGTCGGGCCGCACTTCGTCGACGTCGTCGGCACGGGCGGCGACGGTTCGCACACCTTCAACATCTCGACCGCGTCGACCTTCGTCGCCGCGGCGGCCGGAGCGACGGTCGCCAAGCACGGCAATCGCGGCGTCTCCTCGAGATCCGGCGCCGCCGACGTGCTCGAGGCGCTCGGCGCGAACATCATGCTCTCGCCGGAGCAGGTCGCCGAGTCGATCCGCGAGACCGGAGTCGGATTCATGTTCGCGCCGAACCACCACCCGGCGATGAGGAACGTCGCGCCGATCAGGCGCGAACTCGGCGTACGCACGATCTTCAACATCCTGGGTCCGCTCACGAATCCGGCGGGCGCACCGAACATCCTGATGGGCGTGTTCCACCCGGACCTCGTCGGCATCCAGGTGCGCGTCATGCAGCGCCTGGGCGCGCAGCATGCGCTCGTCGTCTGGGGCAAGGACGGCATGGACGAAGTCTCGCTCGGCGCGGCAACGCTGGTCGGCGAACTGCGCAACGGCGAAGTGCGCGAATACGAGATCCACCCCGAGGACTTCGGCCTGTCGATGATCAGCAATCGCGGCCTTCGAGTCGCCGACGCGAACGAGTCGCAGGAGATGCTTCTCGAGGCGTTGTCGAACCGTCCCGGGACGCCGCGCGAGATCGTCACGCTCAACGCGGGCGCGGCGCTGTATGCCGCCGACGTGGTCGAATCGATTCCTGCCGGGATCGCGCTCGCGCGCGAGACGATCGCTTCGGGCGCGGCACGCGAGAAGCTCGACGCGTTCGTGCGCTTCACGCAGCGCCATGCCCCGGCGGCGGCCTGATCGCGATGGGCGCCGCGATGGGCTCCGACATCCTGCAGCGCATCGTCGCGGTCAAGCGCAGCGAGGTTGCGGCGTGCAAGCGCGAGCGGCCGTTCATCGCCGCGCGGCGGGCGGCCGAGCGGGCGGTACTCGCCGATCCGCCGCGCGGCTTCGAACGCTCGATGCGCGAGCGGATCGCGCAGGGTGCGGCGGCGGTGATCGCCGAGATCAAGCAGGCGAGTCCGAGCCGGGGCGTGCTGCGCGAGCCCTTCGACCCGCCGTCGATCGCGGCCAGCTACCAGCGGCACGGCGCGGCCTGCCTGTCGGTGCTCACCGACGAAGGCTTCTTTCGCGGAGCGCTGTCGGACCTGCGCAGTGCGCGCAGCGCGTGTGCGCTGCCCGCATTGCGCAAGGACTTCATCGTCGACGCATACCAGGTCTACGAAGCGCGCAGCAACGGCGCCGACGCGATCCTGCTGATCGTCGCCGTGCTAGACGATGCCCGGCTCGCCGAGTTCGCAGGGATTGCGCACGAACTCGGCATGGACGTCCTGGTGGAGGTGCACGCCGCCGACGAGCTCGAGCGTGCGCTGACGCTCGACTCCGCGCTCGTCGGCATCAACAACCGCAACCTGCGCAGCTTCGACGTGTCGCTCGACACCACGCTTTCGTTGCTGCCGCTGGTGCCGTCCGACCGGCTGGTCGTCACCGAAAGCGGTATCGGGTCACGCGACGACGTCGCGCGCATGCGCGAGGCGGGCGTGCGTGCATTTCTCGTCGGCGAGGCATTCATGCGCGCGGACGATCCCGGCGAGGCTCTCGGCGCGCTGTTCTTCTGATGCGAGAACGCCTTGCAGTTCAGGGCGCCGAACGCTACTCGGACGGCACGCCGTGCAGCCATCCGCCGAGCAGCCGCTTCGCCGCAGCGACCGGGCGCTCGTCGGCGACCAGCTTCGCCTCGGTCTTCCGCGGCGCATCGAGTTCCAGTTCGCGTTCGATCAGCTCGTCGCGCCGGAACGCGTGCACGCGCATCCGATCGCCGGGGCGGCGACGGGCGAGGATCGCCTTGCATGCAGCCTCGTCGCCGGTGCGCAGCCCGTCGAGCGCGACGACGACATCGCCCGGCGCCAGCCCGGCGCGCTCGGCCGCCTGTCCGTTATAGGCGTTGACGATCGTCCACTGTCCGTCGCGCATCGCCATCCGCGCGCCGATCGACGCCGGTCCCTCGTCTCCCGCACCCGATTCCAGGCGTACGGCGAAGCGTCGCAGCAGCGCGGCGAGCGGAAGCTCCGACGTGCCGTAGGCCCAGCGACGGATCTGCGCATCCAGGCGCATTCCGACGGCCTCTTCGAGCAGCCGCGCGAAGGCGTCCTCGTCGACCCCGGTGCGCCGTTGCGCGAAGTCGCGTCCGAAACGCGTCCACAGCAGTCGCATGACGTCGTCGAGCGATCGGCGCCCGGCGCTGCGGGCGCGGATCGTCAGGTCCAGAGCGAGCGCGACCAGCGAGCCCTTCGCGTAGTAGCTGACGATCGCGTTCGGCGCGTTCTCGTCCTGCCGGTAGAACTTGATCCACGCATCGAAGCTCGAGTCGGCGACGCTCTGCGTGCGCCGGCCAGGGCCGCGCTGCACGTTCGAGATCGTCTTCGCCAGCAGCCCGAGATACGCGTCGCGACCGATGATGCCCGAGCGCACGAGCATCAGGTCGTCGTAGTACGAGGTGAATCCCTCGAAGATCCACAGCAGCTCGGTGTAGTTCTCCTGCTGCAGGTCCGGATCGGCGAACGCCGCAGGCTTGATGCGCTTGACGTTCCAGGCGTGGAAATACTCGTGGCTCGCCAGGCCGAGGAACGACCGGTAGCCCTCCGACGGCTCGCGCGGCTCGCCCGCATGCGGCAACTCGTTGCGCGAGCAGATCAACGAGGTGCTCGAACGGTGCTCGAGTCCGCCGTAGCCGTTGCCCACGACGAGCACCTGGAACAGGTAGCGATCGAACGGCGCGCGTCGCGTGCGCGGCTCGAACAGTCGCTGGTGGGCAGTGCAGATGCGCGAGAGATCGCGGCACAGGCGCCGGGTATCGGCGTCGTGCCGGCCGGTGATCGCCACCTCGTGCCGCGCGCCGCCCGCCTCGAAGGCGTCGATCGTGAATCGCCCCATCTCGACCGGGTGGTCGAGCAGCTCGTCGTAGCCGGCGGCGCGATAGCGGCCGAATGCGTGCCGGCGCTTCTCGGCACAGGCGAGCGTCGTCGCGACTTTCCAGTCCGCATACTCGTTGCCGGCGGGCGGGTCGATCCGCACCTCGACGGGCAGGTGTTCCTGGCCGACGACGCGAAGGAACAGCGCCGGCCCGTTGAAGAAGCCGTGCGTCGAATCGAGGTGCGCGGCGCGAACCGAGAGATCCCACGCGTACACGCGATAGACGATCCGCAACGCGCCGTCGGAGCGTGCCGCCTGCCACGTCGCCTTGTCGAGCTTGCGAAGCCGCAGCGCGCCGGCCGGCCCGGAGGCCGAGATCGTCACGACGTTGCGCGCGAACTCCCGGATCATGTAGCTGCCCGGAGTCCACGCGGGCATCGCGACACGCTGGCCCTGCGGATCGGGCTGGGCGATCGTCAGCTCGACTTCGAACAGGTGCGCGTGCGGATCGACCGGAACGACACGGTAGCGGATCGGCTCGCTTGCGGCCTGGTGCACCGGAGCGGCTGCGGCCTGGTGCACCGGAGCAGTAGCGGCTTCCCGCACCGGCGCGGTTCCCTCTCGTGGGCGCTTCACCGGCCGACGTCGACCGCCGTGCGGCCGCGGACCTTGCCTTCGAGCATCTCCGGCGCCAGGCGAAGCGCGTCGTCGAGTCCGACGACCTGCGTGAGCCGATCGAGCGCATCGCGGTCGAGCTCGCGTGCCAGGCGCGTCCATGCCTCGCGGCGGTCTTCCATCGGACACATCACCGAGTCGACGCCGACCAGCTTCACCCCGCGCAGGATGAACGGTGCGACCGAAGCCGGGAAGTCGAGTCCCTGCGCGAGACCGCAGGCCGCGACGGTTCCGCGGTACCTCGTCTGCGCGCAGGCGTTCGCGAGCGTGTGCGATCCGACCGCGTCGACGACTCCGGCCCAGCGTTCCTTCTGCAACGGCTTGCCGGGAGCCGACAGCGCTGCACGGTCGATGACTTCCGAGGCGCCGAGCCCGCGCAGGTAGTCCGACTCCGAAGAACGTCCGGTCGATGCGACGACACGATAGCCGCGGCGCGCAAGCAGCGAGATCGCGACGCTGCCTACGCCGCCGGCAGCTCCGGTGACGAGCACCTCGCCTTGCGTCGGCGCGACGCCCTGGCGCTCGAGCATCATCACGCACAGCATCGCGGTATACCCGGCCGTGCCGATCGCCATCGCCTGGCGCGAGTCGAGTTCGGCCGGCAAGGGAACGAGCCAGTCGCCGCGCAACCGCGCGCGCTGGGCGAGGCAACCCCAGTGCGTTTCGCCGACGCCCCAGCCGTTCAGGATCACGCGGTCGCCGACGGAGAACGATGCGTGCCCGCTCTCCTCGACGACCCCGGCGCCGTCGATGCCGGGAATCATCGGCCAGCGCCGCACGACCGGCGAACGGTTCGTCAGTGCGAGCGCGTCCTTGTAGTTCAGCGCCGAATACTCGATGCGCACCGTCACGTCGGCGTCGGGCGTGGCAGCGGCGAGTTCGTCGTTGCCGACGCGGCGGCGCGTGGCGGAGAATCCGGCGTCGGATTTCTCGAGGAACAATGCGTCGAACATCACGCTCTCCTTGCGTTCGCGTTTCGCCGCAGGCTAGCCGATCCGGCGTGGCCCGTCGAATCGCCGGACGGCTCGCCGCACTGGACAACCGGTTCTGCGCAGTACCGCCTCTCCAGTACCATCGGCGGATTCGATCGTGGAGTACCGCAGTGAAAGCGACGGCGTCGAACTCCCTTGCACAGCGACCGCGCCGGGTTCTGCTCGCCGCGCTGCCCGCGATCGTCGCTGCCGTGTTGGCGGGTTGCGGCGGCGGCAGCAGCAGCGGCCACCATCGCGTCCCGCCGCCGCCTCCCTGTACTTCGCAGGCGAGCCAGGGCGACGGTTTCGCGATCGGTTCGTGCGGGCGAACCGTGACCAACGTGTTCCAGCCGATCGACACCGCGGTCGCCGTACCGGCCGACGTGGATTCCTACGCGCTGACGTTGGTGTTCCCGGCCACGCTGACGGGCCCCGGCGGTACGAGCCTCGACGGAACCACCGACTTCACCGCCGCCAACAAGGCGCCGGAGGTGCGCAACGTCGTCGGCGTGCTGCGCGGACAGGCCTACGAGAATCCTGCGCAGCCCGGTTCGCTGAATCCGCCGTACGTCGCGCTGACCGACTTCTTCACGTCGCGCGAACACACCGCCGCGCCTGCGAGTGCACCGCTGCTGATGCTGACCTACGCGAGCTTCGGCACGTGGGAGAAATTCGCGGGCACCGACTTCGACGAGGGCTACCTCGGCGGCTGGTATTCCGGACGGCCGCAGTCGACGTCGAACCTCGCCCCGACGACGGGCGTGCAGTACAGCGGCCAGGTCGTCGGGATCATTGCACCCGAATCACCGGCCGCGCAGTCCGCACTGAACGGGCGATTCGGTTTCAGCGGACCGATCACGATCGATGTCGGCGCGGCGAGCATCCTGTCCGCGACGATCGGCCAGCTGAAGGTCACGTTCCGGCTTGCAGGCGACACGAATCTTTCCGAGGACGAACTCGCGTTGCGGGCGATCGGGCTGGGGCAGTCCGTCGGGGCCGCGCCGGCGATGTTGGAGGGAACCCTGCACGACGGCGGCGGAGGGCAGCCCGGCGACGCCTCGGTCGCGAGCGGCGCATACGAAGCGCGCTTCTTCGGGGCTCCGGGCCATCAAGGCGAGGAGATCGCCGGGCGCTTCCGCTTCCGCACGAGCAACGGCCTCGTCGCGGTCGGCTCCTTCGGCGCGAGGCAGCCGATCCCGTAGCGGCAACCGATCCCGTATGGGCAGCCGATCCCGTATGGGCAGCCGATCCCGAAGCGCCGCGGACGAAGATCGTTCCGTCGCTCGCCGGCCGCCGCCGCGGCGCAGCGTGGCAGAATCGAAGGCTCCCGCTCGCGGGCGCCGCC
>CAYZYC010000060.1:14482-16093 GCA_964481165.1 uncultured Limnobacter sp.
CCGCCGCCGCGGCGCAGCGTGGCAGAATCGAAGGCTCCCGCTCGCGGGCGCCGCCAGGCGCCCGAAGCCGAGCGCCAGCGCGGAGTCCTTCATGCCCAAGGCACAGTACGAACACATCCTCGTCGAGGCGCGCGGTCGCGTCGGCCTCGTCACCCTGAACCGCCCGAAGCAGCTCAATGCGCTCAACGATGCGTTGATGGACGAACTCGGCGCGGCGCTGCTCGATTTCGACTCCGACGACAGCATCGGCGCGATCGTCGTCACGGGCAGCGACAAGGCCTTCGCCGCGGGAGCCGACATCGGCGCGATGGCGGGCTGGAGCTACATGGACGTCTATCGCAACGAGTACGTCACGCGCAACTGGGAGACGCTGCGGCGCGTTCGCAAGCCGGTGATCGCTGCCGTCGCGGGATACGCCCTCGGCGGCGGCTGCGAGCTCGCGATGATGTGCGACATCCTGATCGCCGCCGATACGGCGAAATTCGGCCAGCCCGAGATCCGGCTCGGCGTCATCCCCGGGGCGGGCGGCACGCAGCGCCTTCCGCGGGCCGTCGGCAAGGCCAAGGCGATGGACCTGTGCCTGACGGCACGGACGATGGACGCAGAGGAGGCCGAGCGCGCCGGACTGGTGTCGCGCATCGTTCCGGCCGCCCGGCTGCTCGACGAGGCGATCGAGGTCGCCACGACGATTGCCGGCTTCTCGCTGCCTTCGGTGATGATGGCGAAGGAGGCGATCAACCGTGCGTACGAGACGCCGCTCGCCGAAGGCATCGTGTACGAGCGCCGCATGTTCCACTCGCTGTTCGCCACCGAGGACCAGAAGGAGGGCATGGCGGCGTTCGTCGAGAAGCGCAAGCCCGACTTCCAGCATCGCTGACAGGGAGCCGCCGCCGCGATTTGCGTCCGGGTTAGAACGCTGCTATAGTCGACGGTTCCCTGACGGAGGCACATTTGCCGCCCCGGGGAACTCCGGAAGGCACTGCCCGAAGGGGTCGCAGAGGCGGGCCGAGTTGACATCCCCCGGGGAACTTCTCATAATCTCCCTTCTCTGCTGGTTGCGAATCGGCGCAGCGCAAAGGCGCTCGCGGAAAACCCGAAGCAACCACGATCTTTAACAATCCAACAGCCGATAAGTGTGGGTGTTTGGGCGAAAGCGCCAAGCCGGAGTCGACGCGGGCAACCGCGGCGGCCGAGGCGGGTTCCGCTCCGGATTCGTCCGGAACGGTTCTCGGAAAATCGAACGCTCACACGGTTAATGAACAGACATTGGATAAAACCAATGAATGTCAATTCCGTCGATTGAGCAGGTCCGAAGGGAAACCGAAAGGAAACCCGCGGGCCAACCAAGAAGATCGAACTGAAGAGTTTGATCCTGGCTCAGATTGAACGCTGGCGGCATGCCTTACACATGCAAGTCGAACGGTAACGCGGGGGCAACCCTGGCGACGAGTGGCGAACGGGTGAGTAATACATCGGAACGTACCCAGTAGTGGGGGATAGCTCGGCGAAAGCCGGATTAATACCGCATACGCACTACGGTGGAAAGCGGGGGATCGCAAGACCTCGCGCTATTGGAGCGGCCGATGTCGGATTAGCTTGTTGGTGGGGTAA
>CAYZYC010000061.1:0-15893 GCA_964481165.1 uncultured Limnobacter sp.
CCCTTGAAGCGCTCGCGCGCGGGTTTTCCCTTCAGCGGCGGGAACTCGATCGGTTCGGGCGGCACGTGGTGGTCGGGGATCTTGTCGAGCAGGTGGCGGATCAGGTTGAGCCGTCCGCGGCGCTGGTCGTTGAAATCGACGACGACCCACGGCGCGAAATCCGTGTGCGTCACCTCGAACATCGTCTCGCGCGCGGCACCGTACTCGGCATAGAGCTCGCGCGCCTTCAGGTCGACCGGCGAGAGCTTCCAGCGCTTCGTCGGGTCTTCGGCTCGTTCGGCGAGGCGCTCTTCCTGATGGACCTGGTCCACCGACAGCCAGTACTTGAACAGCAGGATTCCGTCGTCGACCAGCAGGCGCTCGAACACCGGCACCTGCTTCAGGAAGCGCTCGTATTGCGCGTCGGTGCAGAAGCCCATGATCTTCTCGACGCCGGCGCGGTTGTACCAGCTGCGATCGAACAGGACGATCTCGCCGGCCGACGGCAGATGCGCGACGTAGCGCTGGAAGTACCACTGCGTCGATTCGCGCTCGGTCGGCTTCGGCAGCGCGACGATCCGTACCTGGCGCGGGTTCAGTTCCTCGGCGATCGCGCCGATCGTGCCGCCCTTGCCGGCCGTGTCGCGCCCCTCGAGCAGCACGAGCAGGCGCTTGCCGGTGTGCCGCAGCCAGTGCGCGAGGTTGTTGAGCTCGATCTGCAGCGGTTCGAGCGCCTTCTCGTAGTCCTTCTTCTTCATCTCCTTCATGGATTCCTCCGGATTGCTCACGGCCACAGCAGCAGGATCGCCGCTGCGCCGGCCACGGCGAGTCCGAACAACACGACGATCCGCCGTCGCAGCTCCGGCGAACCGAGTGCGCCGGCAGCGGTTGCCTTGAAGACGAGATTGGCCAGTACCGCCAGCAGGATCAGTCTCCACGCGGTCGACGGTTCGAGTCGTCCCTGCGCAGCGAGGTTCGACGAAGACAGCGTGATCGCGTCGACGTCGGTGAGCCCGCTGAGCAGCGCCACGGGGAACAGCCCGGCCGAACCGAAACGCTCGGTCGCGAACGCGACCGCGAGGATCACGATCGCGTATACCGCGCCGAAAAGCAACGCGGGGGTCAGTTCCGCGGGGTTGCCGCTTTCCGGGGGTTCCGTTGCGCCGTCGACGCGCCCGGCGAACCACGCCGCGACCGACAGCACGAGCATCCAGCCGAACATCGCCGCCAGCGGCGGCGCGATGGCCGCGAGCTGCGCCGGTGCGACGATCGCGACCTCGACCAGCACGCGCACGGTCGCCACGGTCGACGCGACGACGATCGCAGTCGCTGCCGGCGCGGCTGCCGCGCCGATTCCGTGGCTGCGACGCGCGTAGGCGATCGTCGTCGCCGTGCTCGACACGAGCCCGCCGAGCACGCCGCCGAGCAGCGCGCCGCTGTCGGCGCCGAAGCGCTTCACGGCGACGAAGCCGACGAGATTGATCGAGACGATCAGCACGACCATGCGCCAGATCTCGTACGGATTGAGCACGTCGTAGGGTCCGTACGTCCGATCGGGAAGCACGGGGAGAATGACGAGCGTGATCAGCGCGAACCGCATGATCGCCGTCATGTCGTTCTCGCCGAGCGCACCGATCGCACGATGCAGCGGGCGCTTGAGATGCAGCAGCAGCACGATCGCGCCGGAAACCGCGACGGCGGCCGTCACGTGCCCGATCGCCAGGTAGACGCCGACCGCGTACATCAGCAGCGCGGCTACCTCGGTGGTCATCCCGGGATCCGGATCGGCGTCGCTGCCGAGCTTGAAGACGTTGCTCATCACGAGCAGCGCTGCGAGCGCCAGTGCGCCGGCTGCGACGAGCCACGGACCGATCGACGGAACGGTCAGTCCGGCGACCGTGCCGAGCAACGTGATCAGCGCGAAGGTGCGCACGCCGGCAACGCGCGATTCCGCGCGTTGCCGCTGCAGTCCGACGAGCAGGCCGAGCGCAAGCGCAATTCCCAGCCGGATCAGCGTCGTCTTCAGGTCCATTCGGCGAGCGCCGAAGTCCGGCGCCGGACTTGCGGAGTTGCGCGGATCGCCCGCGCTGCGCTTACTGCCCCTTCAGTCGGAACCAGAGCGTGTAGGCCCAGCAGCCGGCGCAGAAGTCGAGCGCCGACTCGGCGAACGAGAAGACGACGAGCACGAGCACCGGAATCTTCCACAGCGTGCTGCCGGCGAGCCACAACACGACCGCGACGGCGCTCGCGAGAAACAGCAGTTTCGCCGCGAACATCTTCGCTCCCGCGTTCTCCAGCTTGCCGGCGCGGCCGCGTTTCCCGAGCCATCCGAGGTTGGCGAGGTGGATCGGGCAGCGCCCGTGCCGGATGAATCCGCGAATGAACCCGGCGACGACGAGGATCACCATCAGCCACGGAAGCCCGAACGCCAGCGCGGCGACGCATACGACGAAGGTGACGACCGCGTCGGCGCGTGCCGCGTTCGCGTGAACCGGAGGAACGTCGAAACGAAGCATGTCGTGCGGCTCCCCGCTACTCGGTCGTCTTGCCGTCGAAATGCTCGTGCGAGGCGTCCGCCTGCGCCTTCGTCGCGTGCACCGTCTTGTCGACGTGCTCGGGCGGCGCGTACAGCGTGTACAGCTTCAGCGCCTTGTTCCCCGTGTTGCGCACGTTGTGGCGCGCGCCCGCGGGAACGATCATCGCGAAATCGTCCTCGACCGCGGTCGTGGTGCCGTCGATCAGGATCTCGCCGTAACCCGCTTCGACGCGGAAGAACTGGTCGCGGTCGTCGTGCACCTCTTCGCCGATCTCCTCGCCGGGTTTCAACGACATCAGGACCAGTTGCAGGTTCGCGCCGGTGTAGAGCACGCGCCGAAAGTCGTTGTTGTCCTCGGTGAGCTTCTCGATGTCGTCGACGAATCCTTTCATGACGGTCTCCTGTGGCCGAAAACGCAGGGAAAGCGACCGCGGCCCTCGACCGGACCCGCAGCCGCAGCGGGCACTCAGCCGCAGCCCATTCGAGCTGCAAGGTTATCCGGGTTCGCGCGATTCGCGAAACTTCGAAGATGCGCAGCAGGACGCTACGACGGGTCGAGCATGACGGCGTTGATCGGCGGCAGCGAAGTCGAAATCGCGTGCCAGTGTTCGCCGCCGTCTCCGCTCGCCCACAGCGAACCGGTCGTCGACCCCATCATCAGCGTGCGTCCGTCGGCGCCGACATCCAGCCCGTGGCGATAGACGAGGTCGTAGCAGTGCGACTGCGGCAAGCCTTCGCGCAACACGCGAAAGCTCGCGCCGCCGTCGTCGGTGCGCAGCACGGCGAGAGCGGCGGCTACCGGAATCCGGCGCTGGTCGGCCACTGCCGGGACGAACCACGCACGATCGGCGTCGTTCGGGTCGACGGCCACGGTGAATCCGAAATGCGATACCGGAACGTCGGTGACTTCCTGCCACGACTTCGCGGCATCGACCGAGCGCCAGATGCCGTTGTGGTGCTGGCACCAGAGGCGGTCGGGGCTCGACGCGCAGCCGACGATGCGGTGCACGTCCTGCGCGATCTCGTCGTAGGCCTGCTCGGGAGGCATGTAGTCGGCGCGCATTCCGCGGGCCGTCAGCGCCCAGGTCGACCCGCCGTCGGCGCTCGACCATGCGCCTCCGGTACTGATGCCGACGACGATCCGTTGCCGCGAGGCCTCGCGATCCCGGGGGTCGAAGACGATCGAATGAAGACCGGGGGCATCGTATCCGCCTCCGGACCATTCCTTTCGTCCCGGTTCGTGCCACAACGACGCGTTGATCCGCCACGATTCGCCGCCATCGACCGAACGGAAGAACCCGCCGGGCAGCGTGCCGGCCCAGATCTCGTCGCCGCGGCCGGCCAGCGTCCAGATCTGCACGAGCTTCCACTCGACGTCGTCGCCGGCGTCGGCCGGTTGCGGCGGATAGAGCGGGGCGCCCGCTTCGCGCCACGTCGCTCCCTGGTCTTCGGAGACGTGGCACTTGACGCCGAAATGCCCGAGGTTCAACGCGGCCATCATCGGACGCCCGGGTGCTGCGGCGTCGGGCGGCAGGATCGCGGTCACCGGGTCGCCCAGGAACGCGGTGGAGACGATCTCCCACGCGGCGCCTTCGCGGCGCAACGCGAACAGGCCCTTGCGGGTGGCGATCCAGGCGCGACGACTCATCGCATCAACCTCCGGCGAGCGACTGCAGAACGTGCACCGTGCTGCCGGCGGGAATCGGGAAGTCGAGCCGCTGCCGGTCGCGCACGCGCCGGCCGTCCACGAAGACGACGACGTGGCGCCGCAGATGCGACTGGTCGTCGAGCACGTAGCCGCGCAACCGCGGATTCGCCGCGAATGCAGCCTCCAGCGCTTCGCGCAGCGAACCCGCCGAAGTGTCGATTTCCGGCACTTCGGTGAAACGGGCCAGCTGCTGTGTAAAGACCAGGCGGGGCATTCTTCTTCCGCGATGTGCAACACGACGGTTTCGCGACGTCCGTTCGTCGGGCGGCGACCGTATTCGTCGGGCGGTCGAGCCTCGCATGACGACAGGATGCAGGCAGACCGTCAGCGGCGTCATGTTCCCGGACGGGCAGCGACCGACCGGAGTCGGCTCTCGGGCCGTTGGGGAGAATCGGAGGAAACCGTGCCGAAGAATTCGAAGCGCAAGACGCTGCGCGTGCTCGGGGCCGCCGGCATCGCTGCAACGTTCCGATCGCGGGCGTCGGCGCAATCGCGCGCGGCCGCGACCCGTGAAGCCACGATGCAATCGTGGCCGCTGAACACGCCGCAGCGCACCGGGATTCACGACGTAGCGCCGGCCCCCGACCACGGCGTCTGGTTCACGGCGCAGCGCAGTGGACACCTCGGCTGGTTCGACCCGCGAATCGGTTCCACCGAACTCGTCGCGCTGGGCAAGGATTCGTCACCGCACGGAGTGATCCGCGGGCCCGATGACGCCGCCTGGATCACCGACAGCGGACAGAACGCGATCGTGCGCGTCGGCTGGCCCGACCGTGCGGTGCGCCGGTTCGGATTGCCCGAAGGGACCCCGTACGCGAACCTGAACACCTGCGCCTTCGATGGCGACGGCGATCTCTGGTTCACCGGCCAGAGCGGCTTCGTCGGCAAGCTCGCGACGAAGACCGGAACGACGACCGTGCAGAGGGCTCCACGCGGTCGCGGCCCGTACGGGATCTGCGCGACGCCGGCCGGCGACGTCTGGTGGTGTTCGCTTGCCGGTTCGTTCATCGCGCGCATCGATCGCCGCACCGGCGAGTCGATCGTCGTGGAGCCGCCGACGAAGGACCAGGGCGCGCGGCGGGTGTGGAGCGACAGCCGAGGGCGCATCTGGGTCAGCGAGTGGACGAGCGGAAACCTGTCGCTGCACGATCCGGCCGACGGCAGCTGGCGAACGTGGAAGCTTCCGGGCGAGGCGCCGCGTGCCTACGCGGTGTACGTCGACGAACGCGACCACGTCTGGGTCAGCGATTTCGGCGGCAACGCGATGTTCCGCTTCGATCCGGGCAGCGAAGGTTTCGAGCGTTTCGGCTTTCCCCGTGCGGGCGCGGCGATCCGCCAGATCCTCGGCCGGCCGGGCGAAGTCTGGCTGCCCGAGAGCGGCACCGAGCACATCACGGTCATCCGCACCGGGTGAGCCATGTCGAATCGACTATCCCGCGAAACGAGCCCCTACCTGCTGCAGCACGCCGGAAATCCGGTCGACTGGCACGCGTGGGGCGCCGAAGCGCTCGAACTCGCACGGCGCACCGATCGACCGATCCTGCTCTCGGTCGGCTACTCGGCATGCCACTGGTGTCACGTGATGGCGCACGAGTCCTTCGAGGATCCCGATACCGCGGCGACGATGAACCGTTACTTCGTCAACATCAAGGTCGACCGCGAGGAGCGCCCGGACATCGACCAGATCTACCAGACGGCGCTGCAGCTGATCCTGCGCCGCCCCGGCGGATGGCCGTTGACGATGTTCCTGACGCCCGAAGGCGAGCCGTTCTTCGGCGGAACGTACTTCCCGAAGCACACGCGCCACGACCTCCCGGCGTTCGACGAACTGCTGCATCGGATCGCGCAGGTCTGGACCGGCCAGCGCGATCAGGTCCTGGCACAGGGCGCCGAGATCGTGCGACACCTCGCGCGCACGGTACCCGGCGCCGACGGGCAGGACGCCGGCGGACAGGACGCCGGTGGCCGGCGGGACGCGGTCGACGACACTGCGCGAATCGCCGGATGCGGCCTGCGCGACGCGCTGATGCCGACATTCGATCGCACCTGCGGCGGCTTCGGCGGCGCACCGAAGTTCCCCCAGCCGTCGACGCTGTGTGCGTTGCTGCGACACGCGGTCGACGCCGACGACGTCGAGGCGCGCGACGCGGTGTTCACGACCCTGCAGCGCATGGCCGAAGGCGGCCTGTACGACCACCTCGGCGGCGGCTTCTGCCGATACAGTACCGACGCGCGGTGGAACATCCCGCACTTCGAGAAGATGCTGTACGACAACGGGCCGTTGCTGCGCCTGTACGCGCAGGCGTGGCAGATCACGAAGGAGCCGCTGTTTCGCCGCGTCTGCGAGGAAACCGCGTCCTGGCTGATGCGCGAGATGCAGTCGCCCGAGGGCGGCTTCTACAGCAGCATCGACGCCGACTCGGAGGGAGAGGAGGGGCGCTTCTACGTCTGGCAGCGCGACGACGTCGCCGCGCATCTCGACGACGACGAAGCGGCCGCGTTCATCGCGCGCTACGGACTGGATGCGCCGCCGAACTTCGAAGGGCACGCCTGGCACCCGTTCGCGGCGAAGCCGCTTTCACGGGTCGCGCGCGAACTCGGAATCGCCGAAGACACGGCGGCCGTGCGGATCGCGTCGGCGCGCGCGAAGCTGTTCGCCGTGCGCGAGACGCGCGTGCGTCCGGGGCGCGACGAGAAGGTGCTGACGAGCTGGAACGCGCTGGCCATCGACGGCATGGCATTCGCCGCACGCGTCTTCGGCGAACGCGGCTGGGCGGCATCGGCGCGCGCGGCCTTCGATTTCGTCGGACGCGCGCTGTGGCGCGACGGCCGGCTGCTGGCCACGCACAAGGACGGGCGCTCGCACCTCGACGCCTACCTCGACGACTACGCGATGTTGCTGGGCGCCTGCATCGAGGTGATGCAGGCAGGCGCGCTGCGCCCCGAAGACCTGCGGTTCGCAACTTCGCTCGCCGACGTGCTGCTCGGGCAGTTCGAGGATCCCGCAGGCGGCGGTTTCTACTTCACCGGCCACGACCACGAGAAGCTGGTCCTGCGTCCGAAGCCCGGCTACGACAGCGCGATGCCGTCGGGAAACGGAACGGCCGCCCTGCAGCTGCAGCGGCTCGGCCACCTGGTCGGCGAGCCGCGGTACCTCGACGCGGCGCAGCGTGCGATGGCGCTGTTCGCCGACGACGTGCGCCGCGTCCCGCACGGACTTCCGACGATGGTCAGCGCGATGCGCGAGTACGCATCGCCCCCTGCGGTCGTCGTGCTCGGCGGGCCGTCGGGCGTTCTGCAGCAGTGGCGCGATGCGCTTGCGCCGCGATGGCTGCCGGGCGCGACGGTGCTGCAGTTGCCCCCCGAGACGGAAGGGCTGCCGCAGACGCTGCGCATGCCCGTCGGCACGCAGCCGCAGGCGTGGGTGTGCCGCGCGACGCAGTGCCTGCCGCCGGTCGACACGCTCGAGCGCCTGATGTCGCTGCTCGACGAGCCCCCAGTCGGCACAGCGACCGGGGATGCGCGCCCGGCGACGGGCGACGGTCAGCGCGCAGCGACGGGGAAACGGGACATGTAGTCGCTGACCGCGCGCATCTCGTCGTTGCTGTACCCCTTGATCGCCTTGACCATCTTCGGATTGGCGTTGCGCCGCCGGCCGTCGCGGATCTCGACTCCCTCGCGCAAAAGGTACTCGTAGTGCTGGCCCGAGACGCGCGGATAGAACTTGCCCTCGTCGCCTTCGCCCCGGTCGCCATGGCAGCTCGTGCAGTCCTGCACGTACAGCTTCCTGCCGCGTTCGAGATCGCTTCCCGATCCCTTGCCGTTGTTGGACGGCACCGGCAGGCTCTCCAGGAACAGCGCGATGTCGGCGATGTCCTGCGGGCTGATCACGTGCTTGTCGGCGAACGGGTACATCTTCTCGTTGTCGCGGCGTCCGGCGCGGATGTCGGTGAGCTGCTTGATCAGCACGGACGCGTGCTGTCCGGCGAGCAGCGGGTAGCTGCCGTCCGCGCGCCCCAGCGCCCGCCTGCGGTGGCAGCCCTGGCATACCTCGAACGTGATCTCGCCGCGCACGCGGTCGCCCTTGGCCTTGAGCGCCTGCAGCTTCTCGGCGTGCATCTCGTTCCAGATGTAGTCCGGCGCCTCGATTCCCGCTTCCCTCGGCTGCACTTCCGCTTTCGGCTGCGCCGCGCCAGGGCCGGCAACGCAGGCGACGACCAAACCCAGCACCGCAAGGCAAGACCTCTTCACGGACGTACTCCTGTTCATGCTTCGGTCGCCGCGATCACAAGCCGGCGATGTATTCGGCCACGGCCTTCATTTCCTCTTCGGTCATCCGCGAGGCGATCGTGCGCATCACGCGACCCCGATCGTTGGAGCGTGCGCCGCTCTTGAACTGCAACATCTGCTGCAGCGTGTATTCCTGGTACTGGCCGGCGAGCCGCGGGAATCGCGGATTGCCGAGCCCGTTCTCCAGGTGGCATCCCATGCACGCCGGAACGCCGGAATCGAGGTTGCCGTCGACGAAGATCTTCTCGCCGGCCGCGGCAAGCTTCGGATCGGTCACCTTGCCCGGCGCCATCTTCTGCGAAGCGAACCAGGCGGCGAGCGGTTCGACGTCGGCCGGCTTCAGCGATTCCAGCACCGGATTCATCAGCTCGTTGGTGCGCTTGTCGTCGAGATACTCGTACATCTGCTTGGCGATGTATTCCGGCTGCAGCCCCGCGAGTTTCGGAAACGTGGGTGCCGGGCTGTTGCCGTCGGCGCCGTGGCACGCGATGCACAGCGTGCTCGCCAGTTCCTTGCCCCGTTCGGGGTCGGCGGCGGCGGCAGGCGCCGCCATGAAGAGCAGCAGCGCGACGAACGCGCTCGCCCGGAGCCGGCCGGCTGGCACCCGTCGTGCGGCCGGCCGTTCGTGCCTGTCACCCATGGCTTCGGGGTGGGTCCCGAAGCGGTTCGCGCGCACGGTTTCTGGCAACACGAGGGCCTCTCAAAAGTCGAATTTCACGAACGCTCCGACCAGGACGGCGCTGTAGTCCTGCGGCCCTGCGTCGAGATAGGTCTGCTGGTTGGCTGCGGGCACCGGGTTCACGTCGACGCCGTCGTAGTGCCAGTCGCGGATCTTCCCGTCCTCGTGTCGCAGCAGCAGGCGCAACGTGAGCTGCTTGCTCAGCGGCACGAGCACGTTGGCCTCGAGGATGTTCTGCCGGAACGTCAGGTCCGGATACCCGGTGCCGGTGAGTACCGGGTCGACGCCGGGAATGCCCGCGCCGTACTGGTAGTCGATGCGGGTCTTCGCCTTCGCGAACGTGTAGTTCATGTCGAAGCGGAACCGGCCGAAGTCGTGCGCGAACCCGAAGCCGACGACGTCGTTGCGGTCCTTGTGCTGCGCCGCCCACCTGCGGTCGAGCGGAAACTGGGTGCTTCCGGCATTCGCGCACGCGTCGATCAGTGCCGCGGTGGCAGCCTCGTCGGCCACGCCTCCCGCCGGAATCGCGCAGGCGACTCCGGGCTGGATGTGTGCCTGTTCCATCCGTCCGTTCTGGTACGAGTAGAAGCCGTACAGCGACGTCTCGGGAGCAGGCTGCCAGTTCAGGTCGAAGTTCAGCGAGTTCTGTTTCTGCTTGTCGGTGCGGCCGTAGTCCGAATCGGGATACTTCGCGTCCTTCCACTGCAACGAGACGGCGCCGTCGAGGTCCGGGCGAAGCGCGTAGTTGAAGCGCGCGTTCAGGACGTTCTGGTCGCGGTCGGCGAGGTCGAACTTGCGCAGTTGCGCGAGCACGTGGATCCAGCTGTTCACGTTGCCCGCCGCGGTCGGCAGCGGTCCGAGCCCGCCGCTGTAGAACTGGTGGTACGGGTCGGAGATGTACTCGCTGCCGCGGCGCCGTGCGTGCTCGTAGGAGACGCGCAGCGTTCCCCGGTCGAGGCCCCGGTTGACGTAGCCGAGCTTGACCTTGTTCTCGTGCGTCTCCTTGCGCTCGCGATGCTCGCGGTCGAACTCCTCGCGCTCGAGCGCCGCGTTGAAGCTGTTGTGCCGATCGAGCCGGTAGTCGCCCGACAGTGTGTAGTTCGTCTGCGCGTACTCGTACGGAACGTTGCGGATGTTGACGTTGCCTGCGTTCGGGGCGATGCCCAGTGCCTGCACGGCGGCGAGATTGCAGCTTGCCGCGAGATACGCCGGCGTGTTGACCATCTGCGCGCCGCTGCCGTCGTTGGTCAGGCGGCCCCACTGTCCGGTCAGCGGATTGCAGGCGAAGTACTTCGTCGAGTTGTCCGTCTCGTAGTGGCGAACCTTGCCCTTGACGTCGAGCTTGTCGACCGGATTCAAGCCCAGGCCGAGGTCGACGAGGTAGGTTCCGATCTTCGCGTTCGCCGAATCGCGGCTCAGCGATGCGACGGTGTCCCACTGGCCGCCCGGGACCGCGTTGACGGCCACGTTCGGATACATGGTCGACGGGATCAGGTCGTCGTTCTGGCGGAACTGGCTCGTCGAGAGCACTGCGGTGAAGCGGCCGTTGTAGAAATTCGGCAGCCGCCGCGCGTATTCGCCCTTGATGTTGTAGTAGTCGTTGTCCGGATGCAGGTCGAAGCGTCCGAGCGGGAACGCCCCGGTTCCGGCGCCGGCGGGAACGCCGTTGGCAGCCGGCAGGAACATCGGGTTCTCGAAGGTCATCTCCTCGATGCTGTTCCGGAAGAACGACATCGAGACCTGTGCATTGAAGCTGCTCAGCTTGTCTGCCCACTGCAGCCCGGCGACCAGGTCGTGCGTGTCGCTGTCGACCGACTCGGGTATCTCGACGCCGCCGGTGCCTCCGCCGCCGCCGAACACCATCGAGAACGGACGCGCGCCTTCGCGTTTCTCGTTGGTGTAGCCGGCGAAGAACTTCCAGCGCTCCGAGAGGTTCGTGTCGAAGCGCATGCCCCCGCGCTTGCGCACGATTCCCAGCTCCGAGTACGGCGTCGCGAGCGCCGCTGCAGCGAGGTTCGCGTTCGTGACCGCGGCGCTGGTCGTTCCGCCCGGCTGCAGGCCGGCCAGCGTCAGGTTGGAACTGCCCACTCCGTTCCACAGGTTGCGATAGGTGCTCGTGAAGACGTGCGGACTCTCGCTGTAGAAGGCCTTGACCTTCCAGTCGTTGTAGCGGCCGAACTGCACCCCGTAGAACTGGTCGTCGAACGCGGTGCCTCCGCCGACGACCTCGAAGTAGCGTGCGCTGTCGGGCTTCTCGGCGGAGAGCCGGAAGTTGTTCAGGTAGAGCCCGTTGTCCAGGTCCTTGTAGGTGCGGAAACCCGCGGCGCCTTCGTCGGCATTGCCGCCGAGCACCCCGGCCTCGATGCTGCCCGAGTATTCCCAGCCCGACGGCAACTTCGTCGGCTCGGGATACAGGAAGGGGCCCGGGTACAGGAATCCGGTGGGGCTGCGCTGATGCTGCGCCTCTCCCATGCCGTCGGGATCCTTCGGCAGCTGCCTGCTGACGGTGTAGGGGTTGAGCGCGTTGCCCAACGCGGTGTCGACGCCGACTCCCGAGTCGGCCCGCGCGTTGCCGGCAGCGAGTTGCGCGAGTGCCGCGCTCACGCACAAGGCGAGCGTCGTGACGCCGCGATGGTTGCGCACGAAGGACCTGTCGTTGTTCATGGCATGCGCTCCTGTCGCGCCGGGTCAGCGCTGCAACCGGGCGCCGGCCGGATGATTGCTGCCGTGAATCTGCGTGTGGCAGTTCTGGCAGGAGCGTCCGATCACGCGCTGGCTGGCGGCGCCGCCGGCAAGCGCGGAAGCTGCGGTCTGCTGGTTGCGATAGAACTGGCCGGGGTGCCCGATCGGCGGGTTGTGGCACTGCGCGCATTGCATCGGCCGCGCGGTGACCAGCAGCTTGTCGTGGTTCGAGCCGTGCGGCTGGTGGCAGTTCAGGCAGCTCTCGCGCACCGGCGCGTGCTCCCAGAGGAACGGCCCGCGCTTCTCGGCGTGGCACGTGTAGCAGGTCTCGTTGACGCTGTCGGCCTTGAGCAGCGGCTTCGTCGTCGAGCCGTGCGGATTGTGGCAATCCGCGCACGACATCTTTCCTTCCGGAACCGGCATGTGCGAGCGCTTGCGGAATTCGGCGCGCTGCTGCTGGTGGCACTGATAGCAGGTCTCCGTGATGTTCTGGCGGGCGAGCAGCCCGACCGCGGAGGTCTTCTGCATCGGGTTGTGGCAGTCGGCGCACCCCACCTTGTTGGCTGCGTGCACCGAACCGGGCCAGTGCATGCGGTTGCCGCCCTGGTGGCAACCCAGGCACTGCCCGTTCTGCTTCTCGATCGGCGTTCCCCAGCCCTTGGTGAAACCGATGATCAGGCTCTTGTCGCTGGCCTTCTTCGAGTGCGCGGCGCCCGGCCCGTGGCAGGTCTCACAGACCCGGCTTTCGTGTTCGTTCTTCGGATTCAGCCGGAAGATCTTCGAGTGCAGCGTGTCCTTGAAGTGCTCGTTCTCCTGGTCGTGGCAGCCGAGACAGGCCTTTTCGCCGATGAATCCCGCGCTCGTCGCCTGCGGCGACGCGCTCAGGCTCACCGGCGAGATCGAAGCAGCCTGTGTCGAAGACGCCTGCGCGATCGGGCCGTGCGACTCGACGGAATTCGCCGACTCGACGGACTCCGCTTGCACGACCGGGTCCGGCGCATCGGCCGATGCAGCGTTTCCGGCGAGTACGAGAAACGACATCGCTGCCGCCGCGATTCCGGCACGCAGCGAGGCGGGTTTCGGGAACAGCCTGCCTGGCAGGCGTGCACAGCCCGGACGGCCGAAAGGGCGCTTGCTCACTGTTGCTCGTCTCCCCCGGGTTCTTGTCGAGCGGCCTCCAAAGGCGGCGCAGGGGTGCGCAACCGTTGGCGACGGGCGATCGCCCGTCACGTCGCCGAGATGTGTTCGATCTTCCCGGTGACCTCAGTATCGGCAGAAGGTGCGCGCGACGTATTGTTTTAATCGGACGTCTTGCTTGTCCGGAAGTGACAGTCTTCGCATTCGGGGATGTCGTGCCGTCCCGCCGATGCGTGCTGCGTCGCGTTCTCGCTCGCCGCGTTTCGCGTGCGGCGGACTTCGCTCGGCGACCGGCCGAACTCCTTGCGGAATGCGCGGCTGAAGTGCGCCTGGTCGTTGAACCCCCAGTCGTAGGCAATCTCGCTGATCGAGCGAGACTGCAAGCCAGGCTGTTCGAGTTCGCGGTAGCAGTTTTGCAGGCGCTGCTTGACCACCCAGTGCATCAGCGACATCGGCTCGGCAGAGAACAGGCGGTGGACCTGCCGCGGCGACACGTGCACGGCCCGCGCGATCGTCTCGACGTCGAGATCGGGATCGCGCAGCCGCGATCGCGCGAACTTCAGCACGCGCTGGATCCTTTCGCGCGTGCGATGCGCGGCGCTCGGAGTGTCGGCGACCGCGAAGCACGCGACGCTGCCGAGCAGGAACACCATCGAGCTGGCGACCGCGCTCGCGCTGCCCGCAGAGAGGGGGCCGGCGCACCGCATCAGCGCGTTGAGCTGGTCGACGAAGAGTGCAGGGGCTCCCTGCGCGGCCGGGATCGCCTGGAACAGCGCCTCGCGTCCGCGCGGAAACAGGTTCAGGAACTCGGAGGCCGGAACGCTGACCGCTGCGACGTGCGCGGCAGTCGATACCGCCAGTTCGGTCGCTTCGTCGCTCGCGTACAGGATCAGTTCGCCGGCGGACACTGCGCATTCGCGATCGTCCTGTTTCAGGACGACGGAGCCGCGCAACACCGCGAGCGCGGTGATCGTCGTTCGGCGCGTCGTCGCATCGGCCGACAACTCCATCGGCTCGCCGGCCATTTCGATCAGGTCGATGCGTTCGATGCGGAAAACCCGCAGGCGCGCCTGGAACGGCTCGTTCGTGGTGATTCCGACGAGCACGCGCGCGCGGAACCATCGATCGACCGATTGCTGCCAGTACCCGATCCGTTGTTCGGGTGACACCAGACTCGTGTCGATCAGTATCAATGCCGGCTCCGGGGTCTTGTTCCTCGTTTACCCGGGGTACCCTGCGTTCGCCTTGATGCGGATCAGGCGCCATCGGGCTTCGGCGAAAACGACATGCCCGGTTTCCGGACGATTCGCGTCCCGCCAACGGACTTGTCCGGTTCGCGGACGAAACTGCCCGGTGAGCTGTCCGCGAAACAGACACAAGAGCCGGCAGGCCGCGATCCGTTCCGAGCCAGGCGCTTACGAATCAACGGCCTGCGTCGTCGCTCGTTCTGGCACGTTCCCTGCAAACCTTGATACCCGCCAACCGCCGTGCGCGGTTCCGCAGACATCACCGAGGAGATACCGAATGCAACTTTTCCCGCTGTTCCAGCGCGCCGGACGCTACGCGCTGCCGCTGGTCGCCGGCGCGATGCTCGCGGGCGCCGCTGTCGCGAAAGACATCACGATCGCGCACGTCTATTCGAAGACCGGACCACTCGAGGCGTATGGAAAGCAGACGCAGACCGGCCTGATGCTCGGCCTGGACTACGCCACCGGGGGCACGATGACGGTCAACGGCCGCAAGATCGTCGTCATCGAGAAGGACGACCAGGGCAAGCCCGACGTCGGCCGGTCGCTGCTGCAGTCGGCATACGGCGACGACAAGGTCGACCTGGCGATCGGTCCGACGTCGTCCGGAGTGGCGCTGGCGCTGCTGCCGGTGGCCGAGGAGTACAAGAAGATCCTGCTCGTGGAACCCGCGGTCGCCGACTCGATCACCGGCGACAAGTGGAACCGCTACATCTTCCGCACCGGGCGCAATTCATCGCAGGACGCGATCTCGAATGCGGTGGCGCTCGACCAGGAAGGCACATCGATCGCCACGCTCGCGCAGGACTATGCGTTCGGCCGCGACGGCGTCAAGGCGTTCAAGGACGCGATCAAGAAAGCGAAGATCGTTCACGAGGAATACCTGCCGACGAACACGACCGATTTCACCGCCGGCGCACAGCGCCTGTTCGACGCGCTGAAGGACAAGCCGGGACGCAAGGTGATCTGGATCGTCTGGGCCGGCGCGGGCAATCCGTTCAAGATCGCCGACCTCGATCCGAAGCGCTACGGCATCGAGATCGCCACCGGCGGCAACATCCTGCCGGCGATGGCCTCGTACAAGAACTTCCCCGGCATGGAAGGCGCGACCTACTACTACTTCGACATTCCGAAGAACCCGGTGAACAACTGGCTCGTCGCCGAACACTACAAGCGCTTCAAGTCGCCACCCGATTTCTTCACGGCCGGCGGAATGTCGGCGGCGATGGCGGTCGTCGAGGCGCTGAAGAAGACCGGCGGCGACACGAAGACCGAATCGCTGATCAAGGCGATGGAAGGGATGAGCTTCGAGACGCCGAAAGGGAAGATGACGTTCCGGAAGGAAGACCACCAGGCGATGCAGTCGATGTATCACTTCAGGATCAAGGTCGATCCGGCGTTCGCGTGGGGGGTGCCGGAGCTGGTGCGCGAGATCAAGCCGGAGGACATGCAGATTCCGGTTCGCAACAAGTAGCCGTGACAGGGGTGCGGGACGTCGCTGCGACGCGGGCACGGCGGCGCCGGGCTGGCTGCCGGGCGCGCGCCGGCCGAGGCGGGCGGCCTGCGCGCTGCGGCCGGGCCCGTGCGGCCTGCCGTGAAGCCGGCCTTCGGCTTCCCTGCGCTGCTCGCCGCCGC
>CAYZYC010000062.1:0-14116 GCA_964481165.1 uncultured Limnobacter sp.
CAGGAACCATGAACTGGATCTTCCTCGGCATCGTCCTGGTCGCGTTCGTCGCAGCAGCGGCACGACAGTTCGCCCACGTACCCGCCGAAGGCGTCGACTCGCCGATGCAGGCGCTGTCGACGGGAATGCTCTCGTCGGCCGCAGGCGCAGTCGAACTCGCGATCGGACTGGTCGGCGCGATGGCGCTGTTCCTCGGGTTGATGAAGGTCGCCGAGGCGGGCGGCCTGCTGACGATCATCGCGCGGCTGATCCGGCCGCTGATGACACGCCTGTTTCCCGACGTGCCCGCCGAACACCCGGCGATGGGCGCGATGGTGCTGAACCTGTCGGCGAACGCGCTCGGACTCGGCAACGCGGCGACGCCGTTCGGCATTCGCGCGATGCAGGAGCTCGACCGGCTCAACGCGCGCCCGGGCACCGCCACGAACGCGATGGCGCTGTTCCTGGCGATCAACACGTCGAGCATCACGTTGCTGCCCACCGGCGTCATCGCGCTGCGCGCGGCGGCCGGATCGGCCGACCCGGCGGGAATCCTTCCGACCACGCTGTTCGCGTCGATCTGCGGCACCGTCGCCGCGATCGCCACCGCGCTTTGGCTGGCACGGTACTTTCCGGTCGGAGCGCCCGATCCGGGCGCGGCGATCGATCGACCGTGGCTGCACGACGACGCCGGACAGGCCGCGCTGCCGACCGATGCAGCCGGCTATCCGCTGTGGGTGTCGATGCTGGCGATCGCCGGGATGGTCGCGCTGATCCCGGCGACGATCGCCTGGGGCCGGACGATCTCGCCGTGGATCGTGCCGGCGCTGATGGTCGGCTTCCTGCTGTTCGGGGCATTGCGCGGCGTGCGCGTCTACGAGGTGTTCGTCGAAGGGGCGAAGGACGGATTCGCGGTCGCCGTTCGCATCATTCCGTACCTCGTCGCGATCCTCGTCGCGGTCGGGATGTTCCGTGCCAGCGGCGCGCTCGACGCGATGGTCGACGCGATCGGCGGCGTCACGTCGCGATTCGGCCTGCCCGCCGAGGCGCTGCCGATGGCGATCCTGCGCTCGCTGTCGGGATCGGGAGCCTACGGAGTGATGGCGTCGATCATCGGCGACCCGGCGATCGGACCCGACAGCTACGTCGGCTACCTGGTCAGCACGCTGCAGGGATCGTCGGAGACGACGTTCTACGTGCTCGCCGTCTATTTCGGCGCGGTGCAGGTGCGGCGCGTGCGCCACACGCTGGTCGCGGCGCTGGCCGCCGACCTGGTCGCGGTGATCGCGGCAGTGGCGATCTGCCGGTATCTTTTCGGATGACCCGGCCCACCGGAAGCGCACCCTTGAGCAGCGAACTGCCGTTCTTCGCCCCCGCGCAATTCGACGATCCCGAAGCCGCACTGGCGCGCGTGCGGCTGATCTACGAAACGAACGTCTCGTGGCTGCGCGATGCGCTGCGGCGCTTCGTCGGCGGCGAGGACCCCGGGTCTCCGGTACGCGCGTTCTACCCGTACGTGCGGGTGCGCACGCATACGTTCGCGCGCGCCGTTTCGCGGCTCAGCTACGGATTCGTCGCCGGGCCGGGCCAGTACGAAACGACGCTCACGCGCCCCGACCTCTTCGGCGACTACTACCTGGAACAGTTCCGCCTGCTGCTGAAGAACCACGCGGTGCCCCTGGAGGTCGGAACCGGACGCCAGCCGATCCCGCTGCATTTCTCGGTGCACGAGGCCGAGCACGTCGAGGGACAGCTCGACGCCGATCGCCTGCGCCGGTTGCGCGACGTCTTCGACCTGCCCGATCTCGGTGCGATGGACGACGGCATCGCCAACGGTACGCACGAGCTGCGCCATGGCGCGCCGCATCCGCTGTCGTTGTTCACGGCGCCGCGCGTCGACTACTCGCTGCACCGGCTGCGCCACTACACCGGGACGAGCCCCGAGCATTTCCAGAACTTCATCCTGTTCACGAACTACCAGTTCTACCTCGACGAGTTCGTCAAGCTCGGCCACGAGATGATGGTCGACACGTCGGGCGGGCACGCGTACGAATGCTTCGTCGAGCCGGGCAACGTCGTCACGCGGCACGTCGATTCGCCGGCGCGCGCGCAGCACGATCCGGGAGTGCCGCCGCCGCGGCTGCCGCAGTTGCCCGCCTATCACCTGGTGCGCGGCGACCGGGCCGGGATCACGATGGTCAACATCGGCGTGGGCCCGTCGAGCGCGCGCACGATCACCGATCACCTGGCGGTGTTGCGCCCGCACGCGTGGATCATGCTCGGGCACTGCGCGGGCCTGCGCACCACGCAGGAACTCGGCGACTACGTGCTCGCGCACGGCTACGTTCGCGAGGACCACGTGCTCGACGAGGAACTGCCGTTGTGGGTGCCGATTCCCGCGCTCGCCGAAGTGCAGGTCGCGCTCGAGTCGGCGGTCGCCGACATCACCGGGCTGCGCGACCAGGAACTCAAGCGCGTGATGCGCACCGGCACCGTGGCGAGCACCGACAACCGCAACTGGGAGCTGCTGCCTTCGCAGAGCGTGCCGACGACGCCCGAGCGCCGGTTCAGCCAGAGCCGGGCGGTCGCGGTCGACATGGAGTCCGCGACGATCGCGGCCAACGGCTTCCGGTTCCGCGTTCCGTACGGAACGCTGCTGTGCGTCAGCGACAAGCCGCTGCACGGCGCGATCAAGCTGCCCGGAATGGCCGACCGCTTCTATCGCGACCGGATCGACCAGCACCTGCGGATCGGGGTGCGCGCGATCGAGCTGCTGCGCGAACAGGGGGTCGACCGGCTGCACAGCCGCAAGCTGCGCAGTTTCGCCGAGGTTGCGTTCCAGTAGGCGTTCCAGCAGGCGTCAGCCCCAGACCGTGCGCGCGACGCGCAGCATCACGTCGATCTTCGCCCACTGCTCGTCTTCCGTGAGGAAGTTGCCGCCGATTCCCGACGCGAAACCGCATTGCGGGCTGATCGCGAGCTGCTCGAGCGGAACGAAGCGCGCTGCGTCCTCGATGCGCGCAATGAGTTCGGCCTCGGTCTCGACGCGTCCGGTCTTCGTCGTGATCAGCCCGAGCACGACGGTCGGAGCGTCGGCGCCGCGCGGAACGAAGCGCAGCGGCTCGAAGCCGCCGGCGCGCTCGGTGTCGTATTCGAGCAGCAGGCGATCGACGCGCAGCCCGCCGAGCAGGCGTTCGGCGATCGCGTCGTAGGTGCCTTCGCGGTGCCACATGCTCGCCCGGTTGCCGCGGCACACGTGCACCGCGGTGACGACACGACCGCGCAGTCCTTCGACGACCGCGTTGTCGGCGTCGATCGCGCGCTGCAGGTTGGCCACCGGATCCTCGCCGCGCGCGCGCAGGCGATCGATGGTCGCGGTGTCGACGTAACCGGTGTAGCTCGGTTCGTCGAGCTGGACGTACGGGCAGCCCGCGTCGGCCAGTTCGACGACCATCTGCCGCTGGATCCGCACGACGTCGGCGAGGAACGCGTCGGCGTCGGGGTAGACGCCGCGTGACGCGTCGATGTCGCACATCTGCGCAACCCGATCCGGGCCCATCAGCATGGCCTTCACCGGCCGGGTCGCCACCGATGCGGCGTACCGGAATTCGCGCAGCGGGAAGTTGCTCTTCAGTTCGAGCCGGCTGGTGGCCGGCGCCCGGAAGCTGACCACGGCGTCCTCGCCGCGCGACAGCGGTTTTTCCCCCGGCAGCAGCAGGTCCGGGCTGTTCAGGAACCCCTTCCACGATCCGCCCCACAGATCCCAGCCGGCCACTTCGGAGAAGCTCACCTGCCAGTTCAGCCGGCGGTACTCGCCGTCGGAGACGATCGGCAGGCCGGCCTGCTCCTGTCGCGCAATCACCGCACGGATCGCATCGTCCTGCGCCGCCTCGAGTCGTTCCTGCGTCAGGTCGCCGACGCCGAAAGCGCGAAACGCCTGCTTCAGCGATTCGGGCCGCAGCAGGCTGCCGACGTGATCGACGCGCATCGTCGCCAGGTCCTTCCAACGGGTCTCGGTCATCCGGAATTCCTCCTCGGCAGGAAGGTACCAGCCCCGCAGGTATCCCTGCCGCCGGCGCAGTAGACTAAACGCATGTACTCGCGAATCCTCGTGCCCACCGACGGCAGCGCCACCTCCGAGCGTGCGCTTTCCGAAGCGGTGCGCCTGGCCAGGGTGTGTTCGGCCCGCATGCGCATCATCCACGTCGTCGATCCGTTGACGCACATCACCGGCTTCGAGAGCCCGCACGTCTACACGAGCGAGATCCTCCCCGCGATGCTCGAGGCCGGGGACGCGCTCCTCGCCCGGGCCCGCGCCGCGGTCGAGGCCGAGTCGATCGAGGTCGAAACGGAATTGATCCAGAGCGGCGGCGAACGCGTGTCGCGCATCGTCGTCGAGCAGGCGCAGTCGTGGGGCGCCGAACTGATCGTGCTGGGCACCCACGGACGTCGCGGCGTCGACCGCGTGCTGATGGGCAGCGACGCCGAGCAGGTCGCCCGCACGTCTCCGGTGCCGGTCCTGCTCGTGCGACTGGCGTAACCGCAGCGAACCGCCCCGGGAGGAATCATGAACGTCGACGACCTGATCGCGATCGACATCCACACGCATGCCGAGACGTCGACGCGCGTGCTGCCCGACGAGGCCGAGGCCGAGGCGCTCGAGGCGCGCGGGAAGTACTTCCGGTACGAGGTCAAGCATCCGACCATCGCGCAGATGGCCGATTACTACCGCAGCCGCAAGATCGGTTTCGTGGTCTTCACCGTCGATCACGAACGCGGGATGGGAATCCGGCGCATCAGCAACGAGGAGGTGGCCGAGTCCGCGCACGAGCACTCCGACATCGCGATTCCGTTCGCCAGCATCGATCCCGCACGCGGGAAGATGGGCGTGCGCGAAGCGCGTCGCCTGATCCGCGACTTCGGGGTGCGCGGCTTCAAGTTCCACCCGATCATCCAGGGCTTCCACCCGAACGACCGCGACGTCTACCCTCTGTACGAGGTGATCGCCGAGGCGGGACTGCCTGCGCTGTTCCACACCGGACAGACCGGAATCGGCGCGGGGATGCGCGGTGGTGGCGGATTGCGGATCAAGTACGCGAATCCGATGCTGCTCGACGACGTCGCCGCCGATTTTCCGGACATGCCGATCATCATGGCGCACCCCGGCGTGCCGTGGCAGGACGAGCAGCTGTCGGTTGCAATGCACAAGCCGAACGTCTGGATCGACCTGTCCGGGTGGTCGCCGAAGTACTTCGAACCCAAGCTCGTCCAGTACGCGAACACGCTGCTGAAGGACCGCATGCTGTTCGGCAGCGACAATCCGGTGATCCTCCCCGATCGCTGGATCGCCGATTTCGAGAAAGTCGCCTTCAAGCCCGAAGTGCGCCCGCTGATCCTGAAGCAGAACGCGGTCCGGTTGCTCGGCCTGGGCGCTTGACAGCGTAGCCCGACGGGCAGACGATCGACGGAGTCCGCGTCCCGAACTCCCACTCCATGCCGGGGGGGCACATGGATCAGCGCGTACTTCCCGCCGACAGCGCGACGCGTCTCGGGCGACCGCTTCGCCGGATCGACGCGATCGAAGGCCCGCGCGGGCTGCCGCTGGTCGGCAATGCGCTGCAGATCGACGCGCCGCGCATGCATCTCGTGCTGGAAGAGTGGCAGCGGCAATACGGAAACCTGTTCCGGCTGCGCTTCGGGCCGTACCCGACGCTGGTGCTCTCCGACGCTCCGGCGATCGCCACGCTGCTGCACGAGCGGCCCGATACCTGGCGCCGCTGGAGCGTGATCGAGCGGTTGATCTCCGAAATGGGCGTCGAAGGCGTGTTCTCGGTCGAAGGCGACGCGTGGCGGCGCCAGCGCCGACTGGTGATGCAGGCGTTCGACACGGCGCACCTCAAGAACTACTTCCCGTCGCTGGTGCGCGTGACCGAACGGTTGCGCACGCGCTGGAATCGCGCGGTGCACGCCGGCGCGTCGATCGACCTGCAGTTCGACTTCATGCGCTACACGGTCGACGTCACGGCGGGGCTCGCGTTCGGCTGCGACGTCGACACGCTGCAGGCCCGGCAAGACGTGCTGCAGGACGACCTCGACAAGGTCTTTCCGATGATCCAGCGGCGCATGAACACATTCGTTCCGTACTGGCGATACCTGCGCCTGCCGTCCGATCGCCGCTTCGAGCGCAACCTCGCGCGCATCCGCAAGGAGATCGGTCGTTTCGTCGACGACGCGCGGCGCCGGATCGAACGAGACCCGACGCTGCGCACGCGGCCGCGCAACCTGCTCGAGGCGATGATCGTCGCGCACGACGCCGACACGGCCGCGCTGACCGATCGCGAACTGGCCGGCAACGTGTTCACGATCCTGCTGGCTGGCGAGGACACGACAGCGAACTCGCTCGCATGGGCCTGCTGGCTGCTGTTCCGGCACCCCGCCGCCTGGCAGCGCACGATCGACGAAGTCGACGCGGTGCTCGGCAACGACGAACTCCCTTCGCACTTCGAGCAACTCGCGCGACTCGAATACACGGCGGCGTGCCTGTCCGAGGCGATGCGGCTGCGGCCGGTCGCGCCGGTCATCGGGCTCGAGGCCGTTCACGACACCAGCGTGCTCGACGTGCACGTGCCCGCCCGAACGGTCGTGTTTTGCCTGATGCGTCCGCCGGTGCTCGACGAACGCAATTTCACCCACGCCGCGCAGTTTCGCCCCGAGCGCTGGCTCGAAGGCGAGATTCCCGCGGAGACGCGAACCGCGAAGCGCGCCGCGATGCCGTTCGGCGCGGGCCCGCGCATGTGCCCGGGGCGCTACCTTGCGTTGTGCGAGATGAAGATGGTGCTCGCGATGCTCGCGCGCAACTTCACGCCGACGTCGATCGAGGGCCGCGACGGCGGCGAACCGCAGGAGCGCATGTCGTTCACGATGATGCCGGTCGGCCTGCGCATGCGGATCGCGCAACGCGCGCATCCGGGACAGGCCGCGCACGCCGGCGCCTGAAACCCGTTCGGGTACACTCGCCGCTGCACGCGCCTCGCCACGAGGTCACGCTGCATCCGCTGGGGGTGCTGCCGCCGGAATCGATCCGCGCGGCGGCTGAGAAAGTCCCTTCGAACCTGTGAGGTAATCCTCGCGCAGGGAAGCCATGGCCACGATCGCCCGCAATACCTCGCTCGTTCCGCTGCCGGCAGCCGACCGGCTCTTCGGCTGGCGCGACCACGCATCGCTGTGGTTGAGCCTCGGCGTCGGCCTGCTCGTGATGCAGGTCGGCGCGTACCTCGTCCCCGCGCTCGGCACCCGCGCGGCACTGACCGCGATCGTCTTCGGATCGATCCTCGGCGCCGGACTGCTCGCGTGGACCGCGAAGATCGGCTGCGACAGCGGGCTGTCGAGCGCCGGGCTGATGCACGCGGCCTATGGCAGCAGCTTCGCGCGCCTTCCGGTGCTGCTGAACATCGTGCAGCTGATCGGGTGGACGACCTTCGAACTCGTCGTGATGCGCGACGGCACGGTCGCGATCGCGCGTGAAGCGGGCATGCCCGACTCGGCCGCGTGGCCGGTCGTCGTGACGTTGCTCTGGGGGGCGCTGCTGATCGCGCTGCTCTGCGGATCGATGGTCTCGCTCGTACGCAGGTTCATCGGCCGCTTCGGGCTGCCGCTGGTGATCCTGTCGCTCGCATGGCTGTCGTGGCAGTTCCTGGCCCGAGCGCAGGCGCTGGGCTGGGCCGAACTCTGGAATCGTCCCGGCAATGGCGCGATGAGCGCGCTGTCGGCGCTCGATCTCGTGATCGCGATGCCGATCTCGTGGCTGCCGCTGGTGGCCGATTTCGCGCGTCATGGACGAGACGGCCGCAGTGCGCTGCACGGAACCTGGGCCGGCTACGCGATCGCCAACATCTGGTGCTATGCGCTCGGCGTACTCGTCGCATCGACGACACCGTCGGCCGATCTCGTCTCGGCGCTGCTGCTCGCGCAGGGCGGGCTGGTCGCGCTCGGCCTGATCCTGATCGACGAGGTCGACAACGCCTACGGCGATCTGTATTCGGGGTCGGTGGCCGGCCACAGCCTGATGCCGCGCTGGGGGCTGCGGCGCTGGGGCGTGACGCTCGCCGTCGCGTGCACCGGGCTCGCTCTGGTGCTGCCGATGCGCAGCCTGGAACCGTTCCTGCTGATGCTCAGTTCGGTGTTCGTTCCGTTGTACGGTGTCATCCTCGGCAGGCTCGGCGGGCGTGAGGACGTGGCGGCACTGGTCGGCGCATCGAAGGCCAACGGCGGCGCGGTGGCGATCTGGCTGCTCGGCGTCACGGTGTTCCACCTGTCGGGGCAGTTCACGCCGCAGTTCGGCGCGGCGCTTCCGACGCTGACGCTGACTTTCGTGCTCGCGCGGCTGACGCGCGGCGCCTCGGGCCTTGCGACGGCGCGCGCAGCCTGACCGAGTGATTCGCCGTTGTTCGATCGTCTCGAGTTGAAGGTGCCGCCGCCGATCGTGACACTCGGGGTCGGCGTGCTGATGTGGTTGCTGGCGCGATGGTCGCCGGTACTCGGCTTCGTGTTGCCGTTGCGCGGAGCGCTCGCCTCCGCGTTCGCTGTCGCCGGCGTCGCGCTGATGAGCGCGTGCGCATTGCAGTTCCGGCGCGCCGGCACCACGGTCAATCCGATGAATCCCGCGAAGGCATCGGTGCTCGTCGACACCGGCTTCTACCGCTTCAGCCGCAATCCGATCTACCTGGCGGATGGACTGATCCTCGTCGGGTGGGGGCTGTGGCTCGCGAACCTGGCGTCGCTCGCGGCGATCGCGCTGTTCGTCGCCTACCTGAACCGCTTCCAGATCGAACCCGAGGAGCGAGCCCTGCAAGCGGTCTTCGGCGCGGATTTTTCATCGTATCGGGCCCGGGTGCGGCGGTGGATCTGATACGTTCCTCCCCATGACTCCGCTGTCCGTTCTCGATCTGGTTCCCGTTGCCGAAGGCGACACGCCCGCCGACGCGCTACGCAATACCCTCGATCTCGCGCAGCACTGCGAGCGTTGGGGATACGTGCGCTACTGGATGGCCGAGCACCACAACATGGCGGGCATCGCCAGCGCCGCGACCTCGGTGGTGATCGGCCACGTCGCCGGCGGCACGCGCACGATGCGCATCGGGGCGGGCGGGATCATGCTGCCGAACCACTCGCCGCTGGTCATCGCCGAGCAGTTCGGCACGCTCGAATCGCTGTATCCGGGTCGCATCGACCTCGGGCTCGGGCGCGCGCCGGGTACCGACGCGATCACTTCGCGCGCACTGCGTCGCGATCCGCACGCCGCCGACACCTTTCCGGAAGACGTGCTCGAACTGCAGGCGTTGTTCGCGCCGGCGCAGCCCGGCCAGCCGTATCGCGCCGTTCCCGGCGAGGGGCTCGCGGTGCCGCTGTGGATCCTCGGTTCGAGCCTGTACGGCGCGCAACTCGCGGCAGGGCTCGGGCTGCCGTACTCGTTCGCGTCGCACTTCGCGCCCGAGGCGCTGATGCCGGCGCTGCAGCTCTATCGCGATCGTTTCGAGCCGTCCGCGCAGCTCGATCGACCGTGGGCGATGCCCGGGGTCAACGTGATCGTCGCGGACACCGACGAAGAAGCGCGCCGCCTGTTCACGACGACGCAGCAGATGTTCACGCGGATGATCCGCAACACGCGCGGGCAGATGCCGGCGCCGATCGACGACATCGAGGGCTTCTGGACTCCGGCCGAGAAAGCGCAGGTCGGCAGGATGCTGTCGTGTTCGTTCGTCGGCTCGCCACAGACCGTGCGGCGCGGGTTGTCCGCGTTCATCGCGTCGACCGGTGCCGACGAACTGATCGTCTCGGCGCCGATCCATGCGCATGCGTCCCGGCTGCGGTCGTACGAACTGCTCGCCGCGATCTGACGCCGGGCTCGCAGCGACTCGACCGCGCGCCGCCAGCGATTTGACACCGACCCGTCCGCGGTCGTACCTTTGATGCGCCTCATCGCGCCGATTTGAGGATCAGCTTGCGGGCGCGTTACAAGTACGGCTAAAGCGGCCTGGTTCACGCCCGATCGAGCCCGACCCGCCAGCAAGCCGGTCGGGTTTTTTCGTTCTCGAAGCGGCCGCATCGTTGAACCCGCCCCTCGCATCCGCCGTCCTCGCGAAGCCGCCGACGGAGCCGCTGCCGGCGCACGTGCCCGGTTCGGTCGGCATCGTCGTGCCGCAGCGCCTGGCTTTCGACGAGCCGCTCGCGTTGCGCAGCGGCGCGACGATCGCCGGATACGAACTCGTCTACGAGACCTACGGCACGCTGAACGCGGATCGTTCGAATGCGGTCCTGGTCTGCCACGCGCTGAATGCCGGCCACCACGTGGCGGGCGTGTATGCCGACGCGCCCGGCGACGTCGGCTGGTGGGACAGCATGGTCGGCCCGGGCAAGCCGGTCGACACCGATCGTTTCTTCGTCGTCGGGATCAACAACCTCGGCAGTTGCTTCGGCTCGACCGGGCCGATGAGCATCCATCCGGCCACCGGCCGGCCGTACGGCCCCGACTTCCCGGTGGTCACCGTGGAGGACTGGGTGCACGCGCAGGCGCGGCTCGCCGACCGGCTGGGAATCGAACGCTTCGCGGCGGTCATGGGTGGCAGCCTCGGAGGCATGCAGGCGCTGGCGTGGACCACGCTGTATCCGACGCGCATCGCGCACTGCCTGTCGGTGGCCACCGCGCCCAAGCTGTCCGCGCAGAACATTGCGTTCAACGAAGTCGCGCGCCGCGCGATCATCACCGATCCGCAGTTCCACGGCGGGCGTTTCTACGAGCACGGAGTCGTCCCCGCGCGCGGACTGCAGGTTGCGCGAATGATCGGGCACATCACGTACCTGTCGGACGACGTGATGGCCGAGAAGTTCGGCCGTGCATTGCGCCGGCACGTGAGCGACACCGACCTGCGCAGCGAGTACCGCTTCACTTTCGATGTCGAGTTCGAGATCGAGTCGTACCTGCGCTACCAGGGCGAGAAGTTCTCGTCGTACTTCGACGCGAACACGTACCTGCTGATCACCCGCGCGCTCGATTACTTCGATCCGGCGCTCGCGCACGGCGGCGATCTTGCGCGCGCGCTGGCGCCTGCGCAGGCCGAGTTCCTGATCGTGTCGTTCACCACCGACTGGCGTTTCGCGCCCGAACGCAGCCGGGAGATCGTCGAGGCGCTGCTCGCCGGCGGCAAACGCGTGACCTACGCCGAAGTCGATGCGCCGCACGGGCACGACGCGTTCCTGCTCGAGCATCCGCAATACCTCGCCGTGGTGCGCGCGTGGTTCGAGCGCATCGCCGCATCGTCGGGTGCCGCGCGATGAACGGACTGCGCCCCGACCTCGCGCTGATCGCCGACTGGGTGCAGCCGGGCTCGCGCGTGCTCGACCTCGGATGCGGCGACGGCGCGCTGATGGCGCACCTGCAGTCGGCGAAGGGATGCAAGGGCTACGGCGTCGAGATCAACGACGCGCAACTGCTCGCCTGCGTGCAACGCGGCGTCGACGTGATCCAGCAGAACATCGAAGCCGGGCTCGGCATGTTCCGCGCGGTGTCCTTCGACGTCGTCGTGCTGTCGATGGCGATCCAGGTGACGCGCGAGACCGAGCGCGTGCTGCGCGAGATGAGCGAGGTCGGGCGCGAGGGGATCGTCTCGTTCCCGAACTTCGGCCACTGGTATCACGCGTGGTCGATCCTGCGCGGGCACATGCCGGTGTCGCGCGAGATGCCCTACGAGTGGTACAACACGCCGAACCTGCACCTCGCGACGGTGCGCGACTTCGAGGAGTTCCTCGGGCGGCTCGGACTCAGGATCACCGGAAGCGCCTTCCTGAACAACGGCAGGCGCGTCGGCTGGCTTTCGGCGCTGCGCTCGACGCAGGCGATCTACCGCTTCCGCCGCGACTGAGTCGCGGTGCAAGGCAGTCCCGCGCGCTGCGGGTGCTCTCGCGCTGCGGGTCCGGCGATGCGCGGCGCGCTCAGCGCACGTCGGCGTATTCGGGGGCGCGTTCGAGGACCGCACGCGCGAACGGACACACCGGGCGCAGCTTCACGTTCTCGGCGCGAGCCCATCGAACGACCTCGTCGACGAGGCGACACCCGCAGCCCGAGCCGCGCAACGTCTCGTCGATGCGCGTGTGGTCGATCGTGGCGAACTTCGTGCCGCGCGTGTAGGCGAGCTCGGCCACCGTCGTGCCGCCGCGCTCGACGTAGAACACGCCGCCGTCGCCGGTGAGCCGGTGGCGGATCGGGTCGTCGGAGCGCGTCGTGCCCATCGCTGTCGTGTCGCCTGCAGGTCTTCAGGAACCGTCGCGCGGCAACGCGGCGGCTTACAACGCTCAGGCGTCGGGGGTGACGCCGGTGTCCCTGCCGGTCCGGATGAACGCGTCGACCTCCGGGAGACGGCGCAGCGCCGCCAGCTCCGATTCGTCGGGCAGCTGCGGGCGATCGCGATCGCGATTCACCAGGCACAGGAAGCCGAGCGGCGCATCGTCGGCGGCACGGAACTGGTGCCAGGCCTTCGGCGGCACGTGGACCAGGTCGTGCTCCGCGATCCGGTGCACGCGGTCGCCGACCAGGCAGCGTCCGCGTCCGCGCAGGACCATGACCGCGTGCGCGTGTTCGTGTCGCTCGAGCGTCGACCAGCCGCCAGGGGCGATCTCGAAGTAGCGAAGCTCGCAATGCAGGTCGTGATCGCCGAACAGCACGCGACGGGTGATCGAGCGAAACGTCGCTGCGCCCGCGTCGTCCTTGTAGCGCATGGCGTCGACGTGTTCCCACTCCCCGCGCGCGAGGCTCCTACGAATCGGCGACTCAGCCATCGGCGTGTCCGTGATGCGCCACGCGCGACGCGAAGAGCGCGGCGCGCTGCGGCATTTCGTTTCCGGCGGCGAGCAGGTCGCCGCCGATCAGCAGCATCGTGTCCGAACCGTATTCGTCGAGCATTTCGCGCACGCGTCCGACGTGCATCCCGCCGGCCGGCACCGGCAACGCGGGTCGACACGCTGCCCGCGGTGCGCGGGCGGCGTGCGCGATCGCGAGGCATTCGCTGCGCGGCAGGCTGAATCGTCCGCCCTGGTTCGGAAAGATCGTCGCGTCGGCGCCGAACAGCCGGAAGAGCTTTCCGAGCAGCAGCGCGGGTGCGATGCGCGCGCTGCCGCCGAGCGCCGGATGCGCGAGCAGCGGCACGCCCGCGTCGGCGCGAACGAGTTCGACGAAGCTCGGGATGCCGATCACCATCGGACAGACGAGCGCGGCCCCGACGCCTTCGTCGCGCAGGATCCGCATCTGTGCCGCGAGACGCGCGGGTCCTCCCGACAAGGTCGGCGCGTAGACGGAACGGTGTCCGGCGAGGGCGGTGCCCGAGCGCTCCTTGTCGCGGTTCGCGCGAGCGATCGCGCGCTGCACGAGCGGCACGCGCTGCGCGAAAGGCGCCGCTTCCTGGTCGGCGATTCCGTGGTCGTCCTTGACGACGTCGATGCCGGCGCGCGCGAAGGTGTAGGCCAGTTCGGCGAGCGCCTGCGCGGGCAGTCCCTGCGGCTTCAGCGCGCTGCAGCTGAGCGCGCGCCGGTCGCCGGCGCAGCCGACCGCGGAGCGCCATCCGTCGATGCCGAAACGCGGTCCGGGCAGTTGCATCGGCATCGGCTCGGGCAACTGCAGGTCGACGAGTTCGACGTCGGGTTGCAAGGAGCAGTTGCCGAACAGCACGTTCATCAGCTGGCCCGGCTCGTTGCCGGCACTCTCGACGGCCAGCGCGATGTCGACGTCGAAGAGGCCTTGCCCTGGTCCCGATGCCGCGATCGCGACGACCTCGCCGGCGATCTCGGCGCGCACGCGTTCGTCGCGTACCGCGTCGAGCGGCATCTCGATCGACTGCTCGATCGCGAGCGCGCGCGCGCGTGCCGCGATCGTTTCGGGCGTGCACTGCAGTCGATATCGTGCGGTCATCCGGAGGGACATCCGCGAAGCATACCGCCGGTCGTAGGTCGTGCGGCCGTGCACTCGGCCCGACGGTCGCGCCGCTTCGTACCTGTGTTCGATTGTTCGCGAATTCGGCGCCGGATAGTTTCGGCGCATGTCTCGCGCCGCTTCGTTCGATCGTCTTGCCGTCCTGCTCGCGCGCCCGTT
>CAYZYC010000062.1:14216-15395 GCA_964481165.1 uncultured Limnobacter sp.
GTCGCGTGCCGGGTCGCCTGGTATCTCGTTGCCGGCGCGATCGCGGCACACGGCACGCCGGCGTTCGCCGCCGCTGCTCCGACGACGGGCGCGGCGACATGGGAACCGACCGCGCGCTGCCTGCCGTCGGGAGGCGCTCCCGGCGCGGCGGCGGGGCCGCGCCTGCCGATCGGCGGAGCGCTCGGCCCGGGAATCGGCGGCATGGGGATCGACGAGTTCGTTGCGCTCTTCGACAACCCGCGCCCGCGTGCGGCACCGACCGCATGCGATGCGCCGGTGCCCGCCGCAGCAGCGGTTCGTGCGTCTTCGGGTGCGGCGGAAGCGGCGAGCATCCCGGCCGGCGGAGTCGATCGTTCGGCGGGCAATCCGGTCGATGTCGTCACCGGCAACAAGTACCACCGCCAGGTCGACGCGGTAATGCCGCACGCGCAGTCGAGCGCGCTGTCGGCCGACGGTCTCGCTGCCGCGTTCGGCCTGTCGCAGGACGACACGCTGAACCTGCTGTTCGCGCGTCACTACAACAGCCGCAGCGATTTCGCGTTGTCGCTCGGCCGCGGCTGGAGCCACAGTTTCGATACGCGGCTCGCGCGTATCGCGCGCGACGGGCGCATCGAACTGCAGATCGTGCAGGCCGACGGCAGGCGCCTCGTCTTCCGCGCGCTGCGCCCGGCGAAGCCGCGCGCGGATCCGGCGTCGCCGCGCAGCTACGGCACCGGTCGGATCGACGACGGACGAATCGACGAGCAGGCCGGCAACGCGATGGCGGCGTTCGCCTGGCGATGGCCCGGAGGTCGTCGCGTGCACTTCGATGCCGACGGGCGCCTGTCGTCGATCGTCTCCGCCGACGGCGACACGATCCGGCTGCGCCGCGATGCGAGCGGACGGCTCGTCGAAGCCGCCGACAACGCGGGGCGCAGCTTCGGATTCGACTACGCGAACGCGCGCCTGTCGGCGCTGCGCCTGCCCGACGGACAGCAGGTGCGCTACGAATACGACGCGCACGCGCAACTCGCCGTCGTTCGTTTTCCCGACGGGCGTACGCAGCGATATCACTACGAAGATCCGCGCGCCTTTCACCTGCTCACCGGCGTCACCGATACCGACGGCCGGCGCAGCCGCTATCGATACGACGACGCGCAGCGCGTCAGCGAATCGCGCGCGATCGGCGAAGCGGAATCA
>CAYZYC010000063.1:0-4308 GCA_964481165.1 uncultured Limnobacter sp.
GAACTCACGCGCGAACTCGCGTCGGTTCGCTGAGCCGGCTGCGCCGCAGGAAAGGCGTCAGCGCGAGCGGCGCGAAGTACATCGGAATCTGCGCGATGCCGACGTACAGCGAGAAGGCTTCGCCGGCCGTGCCCGCGGTGACGACGAGCATCAGGCCCATGTTGCGGTTTCCGCTGAGCAGCGCCGCGCTGTAGGCAGTCGCGACGCCGCGGCGCCGGAACAGCAGCCAACCCGCCGCGTGCAGCACCGCTGCGGCCGCGCATGCGACCAGCAGCAGCAATCCGATGTACAGCGGATCGCTCCACAGGCGCGCCGTGACCCCGTCCATCACGGCGATCGCGAACACGACGAGCAGCACGACGTTGATGCCCGCCAGCTCGTCGTCGTTTCGTTCGAGTCGTTCGGTGCCCAGCACGCGGCGCAGCAGCCACGCGAGCACGAAGGGAAGCGCGACCAGCAGCGAGACGCGGACGAAGAACGCCGCGAGGTCGACCTCGAGCCCCGCTCCGGGCAGCAGCCACCCGACCATCGGCGTCAGCGTGAACGGCAGCAGCATCGTCGTCGTCACGGTTCCGATCACCGCCAGTACACCGTCGATTCCGAGGATCAGTGCGAACACCGCGGCCGATCCGATCGGCGGCGCCGCTGCCTGCAGCACGAGCACGAGGCGCAGGTCGGGCGGAAGTCCGGCCAGCGCGGTGGCCGCCCAGACCAGCAGCGGCGACGCCACCAGTTGCCACGCAGCGATCGTCGCGGGCATCGCAGGGCGCCGCGCCGCTTCGGCCAGCTGCGTCCAGTCGAGCCGCAGCAGTGCGAACGTCAGCGTGCCGATCACCGCCAGCGTGAGCAGCGGCCGCAGCAGTCCGGCGAGCCAGGGAAACGCGATGCCGACGAAGACGCCTGCCGGCAGCGCCCAGCGCGCCTGTTGCCCGAGAAAGCCGAGCAGGCGACGCGCAGTCATGCGCCGTCGTCGCGGACGCCGGCGAAGAAAGGATTCGGGAGTGTCATCGGGCCGCCGCAGGTTCCCGCAGTCTACCCGCGGGCGGCACCGTTCTGCGGGCCGCGGTCGGTCGCGGCGCTTTCCGCAACCGCGGCCTTGGTCGCGGCCGCGTACTTTCGGATGCGCGCTTCAGCCGCGCCCTTTTCCGTTGCCCGGTCCGTGACCGCGCTTGCCGCCGCGGTCGTCGCGGTCGTCGCGCCGGTCGTCGCGGCGGTGCTGGTCGCGTCGTCCGTCGCGGAAACCGTCGCGATAGTCGTCGCGGCGATCCGCGCGCCGCTCGGCACGGCGTCCGTCGCGATATCCGTCGCGGTAGTCGTGCCTGCCGTCGCGGTAGCGCGGCGCATTCGCGCGGTGGCGCGGCACGTAGACGTCCTCGTACCAGCGCTGCTGCACGAAATACACGGGCTGCCCGCAGGCTGCGTACCGCTGGCAGTGTTTCGCCCAGTTCTTCGCGTGCCCGGGGGGCACGTGCAGGTAGATCGGCCGGCGCACGACGGCGACCGGCGCGGGCTGGATGATCACCGGCTCGGCGTAGACGACCTGCGGCGGCGGGTAGTTGCCGATGTCGATGCGGCCGTAGAAGCCGGGTTGCCCGATGCTCACCGAGACGCCGACGTCCGCGGCGAGCGCCGGCACGGCGAGGGCCGCCGCGGCGGCCGCGAACAGGAAACGCTTCATCATGGCCTTCGAGACTCCTTTTCGGTCGATGCATTCGAGCAACGCGATTGCACAACGTTTCGACGACCGGCCACGGTCGCGCGCGTCCGGCGGTCGATCCGGAGGTACCGGCGGCGGCCGCGTGCGGGCACTGCGGTTGCAGCGCTGCGGTTTCGGCAACTGCAGGAGATGACCATGCCGCGCGGAGACAAGTCGGCGTACACCGACAAGCAGAAGCGCAAGGCCGCGCACATCGAGAAGGGATACGAGGAGCGCGGCGTTTCCGGGGACGAAGCCGAGAGGCGTGCCTGGGCCACCGTCAACAAGGAAGACGGCGGCGGGAAGAAATCGGGCTCGGGCCGCAAGGGATCCGAGCGCAAGCACTGAAGGAGCCTCCATGCAACGCTGCGAACGATGCGGTAACGAGTACGACAAGACCTTCGACGTCGTCATGGCCGGCAACACGCACACCTTCGACAGTTTCGAGTGCGCGATCAGCGCGCTCGCGCCGAAGTGTGCCCACTGCGACTGCAGGATCATCGGCCACGGCCTGGAAGCCGACGGCAGGATGTTCTGCTGCGACCATTGCGCCGAGCAATCCGGCGTGACGAAGCTGCGCGACCGCGCCTGACCGACCGCTCCGGACGCACGGCGCCGGACCGACGGCGCCGGACCGACGGCGCCCCTGCCTGCGCGCTGTGCCGCGGACGCAGCGCGTATCATTCCGGCCGATCGTGCGCGGGCGCGCCCCGCGCGTGCCTGTCCACGTGCCTTGTCGCGCGGGACCATCCCTACAGGAGCCCTCGATGCCTCGCCTGCGCTCGGCGACCGCCCTGGCAGGGCGCAACAATGCCGCAGCACGCGCGTTGTTCCGCGCCACCGGCGTTCGCGAAGCCGATCTCGGCAAACCGGTCGTCGCGATCGCCAATTCGTACACGCAGTTCGTTCCGGGCCACGTGCACCTGAAGGACATCGGCGACCTGGTCGCCGAGAGCGTCGCCGCGGCCGGCGCCGTCGCGCGCGAGTTCCACACGATCGCCGTCGACGACGGCATCGCGATGGGACATCTCGGGATGCTGTATTCGCTGCCGTCGCGCGAGCTGATCGCCGACAGCGTCGAATACATGGTCAACGCGCACTGCGCCGATGCGCTCGTGTGCATCTCGAACTGCGACAAGATCACCCCGGGAATGCTGATGGCCGCGTTGCGGCTGAACATCCCCGCGGTGTTCGTCTCCGGCGGCCCGATGGAAGCCGGCAAGGTCCGCTGGGACGGCCAGAGCTACAAGATCGATGCGGCGTCGGCGTTCGTGGCCGGCGACCCGGCGGCGAGCGACGCGATGGTGCAGGCCTACGAACAGCAGGCTTGTCCGACCTGCGGCTCGTGCGCGGGGATGTTCACCGCCAACTCGATGAACTGCCTTCTCGAGGCGCTCGGGCTCGCGCTTCCCGGCAACGGATCGATGCTCGCGACGCACTCGGACCGGCGACAGCTGTTCGAACGCGCGGGCACGCTGGTCGTCGAACTGGCGAAGCGCTGGTACGGCGACGACGACGATCGCGTCCTGCCGCGTTCGATCGCGAACTTCCGGGCCTTCGAGAACGCGATGCGCGTCGACGTCGCGATGGGCGGCTCGACGAACACCGTGCTGCACCTGCTCGCCGCGTCGAACGAGGCGGGAGCCGGCTTCGCGATGGCCGACGTCGACCGGATCTCGCGTTCGACGCCGAACCTCGCGAAGCTGTCGCCGTCGAATCCGCTGTGGCACGTCGAAGACGTGCACCGCGCCGGCGGCGTCTACGCGATCCTCGGCGAACTCGACCGCATCGGCGTCGTGCATCGCGACGTCGGCACGGTGCACAGCGCGACGATGGGCGCGGCGATCGACGCCTGGGACGTGCGGCGCAACGATTCGGCCGAAGTGCGCGACTTCTATCGCGCGGCGCCCGGAGGCGAACGTTCGACGCAGGCGTTCTCGCAATCGCGCCGATGGGATGCGCTCGACCTGGATCGCGCCGCCGGCTGCGTGCGCGACGCCGAACACGCGTACAGCGCCGACGGCGGGCTCGCGGTGCTGTACGGAAACCTCGCCGAGCAGGGCTGCATCGTCAAGACGGCGGGCGTGGCGGAAAAGCTGCTGCAGTTTCGCGGCCGCGCGATCGTCTTCGAAAGCGAGGATGCCGCGCGCCACGGAATCCTCGGCGACCGCGTGCGTGCCGGCGACGTGGTCGTGATCCGCTACGAAGGCCCGAAAGGCGGGCCGGGAATGCAGGAGATGCTCAAGCCCACCGCGTTCCTGAAGGCGCGCGGACTGGACACTTCGTGCGCACTCGTCACCGACGGGCGCTTCTCGGGCGCGAGCTCCGGGTTGTCGATCGGCCACGTCTCGCCCGAAGCCGCCGAAGGCGGAATGATCGCGCTGGTCGAGGACGGCGATGCGATCGAGATCGACATCCCCGGGCGGCGGATCCGCCTCGACGTGCCCGATGCGGAACTGCAGCGCCGGCGCGAGTCGATGCTCGCGCGCGGCGACGCGTGGACCGCGGCGGGCCGCGACCGGCCGCTGTCGACCGCGTTGCGCGCCTACGCTGCGCTCACGACGAACGCAGCCAGCGGGGCGGTGCGCGACCCGGCGAAGCTGCGCTGAGCG
>CAYZYC010000063.1:4408-15171 GCA_964481165.1 uncultured Limnobacter sp.
CTGCCGCTACTGCGCGGGCGGTGTCGAGACGGCACCGCCGATCGCGCCGCCTTCGCCTTCCCAGCGCCTGACATCGTCGCGGTGCTCGACGCGTGCGCGCTGGCGACGCGCGGACCGGTACGACGACCAGGCGATCTGCGCGCCGACGAACAGGCCGGCGGCCAGTGCAATGCACATCATCGACGTGGTGCGGTCGCGTTCGGACGAGTCGTTACGGCTTTCGTGCGGGTGCATCGTGTGTCCGTGCATCGTTCATCTCCGCCGACGGTGGGTATCGGCCGGGCGCGACGCCGGGTAGAAGGCGTGTGCCCGCGGCGACGAGACCAGGGAAACGATTCGCGGGATCGCGCTGGCGGCGAGCGGCAGCAGTACCGAATAGTCGATCGCGCGCGAGACCCGGGATCCGGATCGGCGTCCGCGCCCGACGACCAGCGCTCCCAGCACGCCTACCGCGACGGCAGCAATGCCCAGTTGTGCCAGCCGCGGGCGCGCTTCGTCGCCGATCAGTTGCACCGCGCGACGCAGGTCCCGGTCGGCAGCGGTCACTGCGCGCTCGGCTTTCGCGAACTCGGTGGCGTTTTCAGTGTAGGCCATCGGTGCCTCGGGTAGTGGACGCGCGCTGTCCTTCCGGCTCCGTCGACGCCTCGAGCGGCGACGGCTCGAAAGGCGAGGTGCGCAGGTGCCGCATGGTCGCCGGAAACGCCAGCCGGTTCGCGAGCCGCTTCATCGCGAGCACGCAGCCGAGGGCGCCGACGACGTTCGCGGCGATGACGACGACGATCGCCCCCCACGGTTGCAGGCCCAGCGCCAGCAGCCCCCAGGTGATGCCCCATACGGCGACCAGCCAGGCCGAAACGCCGAGCAGCGCGGCAACGACACCGAGCACGGCGATGCGCACCAGCGCCTCTCGGGCGCGCCGCCCTTCGACCGCGGCGAGGTGAAGCCGCGTCGTCACCGCCGAGCGCAGCGATTCGAAGACGTCGACGACCGCGTCGCGCAGCGACACGGTTCCCGGTGCGACGCGCCCCGGGTAGTGCGCGCCCATGTTCAGTGCCTCATGCGCCCGAGCAGCAGGCCGACGACGGCCGCGATGCCGATCGCCGCGATCGGGTTCTCGCGAACGTAGGTGCGCGTGCTCTCGATCGCGTTCTCCTGCATCGCGTGCAGTTGCTCGGCTTTCTGCGATACCGCGTCGACCGTGTGCGACGCTTTTTCGGTCAGCGCATCGACGGCCGGCTGCACTTTTCCGGAGACACGATCGATCGTTTCGTGGGCGCGGTCGGCCATCCGGTTCGCCGACGAGGCGACGCTTTCCGATGTGGGAAACTGGCCGGTGCCCGCGGAACCGGTACCGGTTTGATGCGAAGTCTGCATTGCTGCACTCCCTGGAATGAAGGACGGTGAATCGGGGTGTCGTCGTCATCGGGAGCAAGCTGTATGCCTGAAGCGGAGGTACGGCAATGACGGATCGATCGAGGTACGCGAATCGCCACGCGGCGAGACGCTTCGCGAAGGCGGGTCGCTTCGGCGTCGGGGACGCGCGGGTTGCCGATGCACTCGCCTGGTGGCCGGCCTGGTTGCGCATGTGGGAAATCGGGGTGGCCGCGCCGCAGGTGATCGCGCACCGAACCGGGCGAATGATCGCGGGCGGCGCCTTTCCGGGGCAACGCGATCGGGACGAACTGCTGCGCATGACGCAGGAGAAAGCCGAAGCGTGGTTCGAGTCCGCGAGCGACGTTTCACTGGCGCTCTGGAAGACCTGGTCCGCCATCGCCGCATCGTCGATGCAGCCCTTGTGGCTCGCGTCGGCCACGCTGCCGTGGACGCCGGGGCAGTGGAATTCGCAATGGAACCCGCAATGGAGTGCGCAGTGGGAGGCGCTGTACGCGAACGCGACGCGGCAGTGGGCGCGTTCGGCGCCGCGCATCGCCGCAGCCGGCCTCGCGCCGGTGCATCGTCGCGCGACCGCCAACGCGCGCCGACTGCGCGCGCGCGTGTAACGGTTCCGCAGGCGCCGAAGATCCTGGGCAGGCGTCAGCGATCGGCGCGCAGGCCCGGCGATCGGCGCGCAGGCGTCAGCGATCGCGATCGAGTGCCAGCAGCTCGGTGCGCATCCCGAGGTTCGTCAGCAGTTCGCCGAGCATCGCCGACGTGACGGTCTCTTCGCCGATCGCGCGGATGCCGCGGCTCTCCATGCACAGGTGTCGACAGCGCACGATGACGCCGACGGCGGTCGGCTCGAGATGCGACATCAACGCGTCGGCGACCTGCCGCGTGAGGCGCTCCTGCACCTGCAGCCGTTTCGCGAAGCAGTCGACGAGCCGCGTCAGCTTGGACAATCCGACGATGCGTCCGTTCGGCACGTATCCGACGGTGGCGGTCCCGAAGAACGGCGCGAGGTGATGCTCGCAATGGCTGTAGACGGGGATGTTGCGCACGACGATCAGTTCGCTGTACTGCTCGGCGCCGTCCTCGAAGACCTTCAGGATGTCGGCCGGATCCTGCAGGTACCCGGAGGTCCAGTGTTCCCAGGCACGCGCGACGCGATTCGGCGTCTCGTGCAGCCCCGGCCGGTCCGGATCCTCGTGCAGGCTGCGCAGCAGTCGACGCCAGTCGGCGGACGAGAATGGCCGGTCTTCGTTTGCGTCGTGCATGTGGTGCCTCGGGGCAGGAACGGTGGCGCCAGTCTAAAGCGAGTGCGTCGTCGATGCGCGCGCGCGACGCGCCGGCGTGACTTAGAATGCCCGCTTCGCCATTCGGTTGCTCCAGCATGTCAGATCGACTGTCGAGCCTGCTCGCCCGGTTCAGCATCACTGCGCGCGTCGATCGCAACGGAGCGCTCGACGAGTACGCTTCCTTCGATGCCGAGCAGGACACCGGCCGCCTGCACCTGATACGCAGCGGGAGCGTGCGCACACTGCACCCCGGATGGAACCCGCTGAAGCTGGTGCGGCCGACGCTGCTGTTCTATCCGCGACCGTTCGCGCATCGGCTGCTCGCCAACGGCGACGAAGTGCGGTTGTTGAGCGCGGAGATCCGCTTCGACGGCGGATCGGTGAGCCCGCTCGCCGCCGCGTTGCCGCCGGTGCTCGTGCTGCCGCTGGAGAACCTCGGCGACGCGCGGCCGACGCTCGAGCAACTGGCCGGCGAGGCCGATCGTCCGCGATGCGGCCAGCAGATCGCGCTCGATCGCCTGTGCGAACTGCTGCTGGTCCAGGTGCTGCGCCACGTGATCGAACACGCGCTGGTCGGCAACGGAATGCTCGCCGGGCTCGCCGATCCGCGGCTCTCGAAGGCGCTCGTCGCGCTGCACGACGAACCCGAACGCGACTGGCGCCTCGAAGATCTCGCGCTGCGAGCCGGGATGTCGCGCGCGCGATTCGCGGCGCGTTTCAAGCAGATCCTCGGAATCGCTCCAGGCGAATACCTGACCCGCTGGCGCATCAGCCTTGCGCAGCACTTGCTGCAACAGGGTCGGCCGGTGAAACAGGTGGCGGGCGAAGTGGGCTACGCGAGTCCCGCGGCGCTCGGCCGTGTCTTCGCCACGCGCACCGGGGCGACGCCGAAGGCGTGGGCGCATTCGCGCTCGATGTCGGTCGCCGCGCTCGACGCGGACTGAGGGCCCGATCGCCGGTGACCCCGCTCGCCAACGACACCTTCCTTCGCGCGCTTCGACGCGAAGCGACCGAGTACACGCCGATCTGGCTGATGCGGCAGGCCGGGCGGTACCTGCCCGAGTACAACGCGACCCGCAAACGTGCGGGCAGCTTCCTCGCGCTGTGCCGCAATCCGGAACTGGCCTGCGAGGTCACGCTGCAGCCGCTCGACCGGTTCCCGCTCGACGCGGCGATCCTGTTCTCGGACATCCTGACGGTTCCCGATGCGATGGGGCTCGGGCTGTACTTCGCCGACGGCGAAGGGCCGAAGTTCGAACGACCGCTGCGCGACGAGGATGCGATCCGCCGGCTCGCCGCTCCCGATCCGGATGCCGAGTTGCGCTACGTCGTCGATGCGGTGCGCACGATCCGTAGCGCACTCGCCGGGCGCGTACCGCTGATCGGCTTCTCCGGAAGCCCGTGGACGCTCGCGTGCTACATGGTCGAGGGCGGATCGAGCAGCGATTTCCGGCAGGTCAAGACGATGCTCTACCAGCGTCCCGACCTGCTCGAGCGCGTTCTCGCGGTCAATGCCGACGCGGTCGCCGCGTACCTGAACGCGCAGGTCGAAGCCGGCGCGCAGGTGTTGATGATCTTCGACTCGTGGGGCGGTGCGCTGGCCGACGGCGCGTTCCAGCAGTTCTCGCTCGCGCCGATGCGGCGCGTGATGCAGAAACTGCGGCGCGAACGCGACGAGTCGTTCGTGAACGCCCGCGGCGTCGTCGAAACCCGGCGCGTCACCGTGCCGACGATCGTGTTCACGAAGGGGGGCGGTGCCTGGCTCGAGGAGATCGCCGACCTCGGCTGCGATGCGCTCGGTGTCGACTGGACCGTGAACCTCGAACGGGCCCGTGCGCGCGTGGGCTCGCGTTGCGCGATCCAGGGCAATCTCGACCCGATGGCGCTGATGGCCGACGCGGCACACGTGCGCGCCGAGGCGATCAAGGTGCTCGATTCCTTCGGCAGGCCGGCTGCCGGGTTCGGCCACGTGTTCAATCTCGGACACGGGATCTCGCAGTTCACGCCTCCCGACAGCGTCTCGGCGCTGGTCGAAGCGGTCCACGAGCACGGTCGGAAGCTACGGTCGTCATCGGCGCCGAGCGCTGACGAACCCTGACGGATCGGCTGCTGCGTAAACCCCGAATCCGCGCGCTCGGAAAGCGTGCGACCGCTGACTTATCAACAGAACGCGCCGGCGCACGGCCGGCGCGTCGGGATTTCCGCATGCGCCGTGCGGAATTTTGCAAGTTGTTGATTTCAAAGGAATTCTGGTTGCTGAAAATTTGTGCAACCCATCGGGCATACCCACGGCGCGGGCATTTGCGAAGACTGTCGGCCCGTTGTTCACAGTTTTGTCCACAGCTTTTGTGCATGACTCCGAAAAGCGCTTTACACGTGTGCCGTTAGGTTCCGAAGTTAAAGCAAAATGTGATGAACGTCGTTGCCGAACCTGAAACGCGCAGCTTCGCGCGGGTCGCGCTCGACGTCCCTGCGGCGCAACTCGGCTCGCCGCTGTTCGACTATTCGATCGACACACGATTGCATCCGGGGGCGTCGATCGGTGCGTGGGTCGTCGTGCCGTGGGGCCGCACGCGTCGCGTAGGGCTGATCGCCGAAGTGGCTGCACACAGCGACTTCGATCCGGCGCGCGTGAAGCCGATCGAAGCGGTGATCGACGATGCGCCGGTGCTGCCGCGCAGCTGGTTCGAGTCGGTGCAGTTCGCTGCGCGCTATTACCATCGCGGCGTCGGCGAAGTCGCCCTCCCGGCGATCCCGAAGAGCATGCGCACGCCGCCGACTGCGCGCACGACGCGCGCAAGCGCGTTCGCGCGTGCGCGCAAGCGCTTCGATGAAATCGCCCCGGCGCGCGACGTGCGCAGCCCGGACACGCTGGGCCCGGAGGCGCCGAGCCGGAACGGGATGCCGCCGGTGCTCGGCGACGCGCAGCGCCGCGCGCTCGACACACTGCGCGCGTCGCAGGGGTTTGCAGTGCACCTGCTGCACGGTGTCACCGGAAGCGGCAAGACCGAGGTGTACCTGCACTGGCTCGCCGACGTGCTCGCGCGCGACGCGCACGCGCAGGTGCTGCTGCTCGTTCCCGAGATCGCGTTGACGCCGCAACTCGCGGCACAGGTCGCGGGTCGCTTTCCCGCCGAGCGCATCGCCGTGCTGCACAGCGACCTTGCCGATGCCGAGCGCGCCGCGCACTGGCTCGCGGCGGTCGAGGGGCGCGCACGCGTCGTCATCGGCACGCGGCTCGCCGTGCTCGCGCCGCTGCCCGCGCTCGCGGCGATCGTCGTCGACGAGGAGCACGACGCGTCGTACAAGCAGCAGGAAGGGGTGAGGTACTCGGCACGCGACCTGGCGATCGCCGCCGCGTCGCAACGCGACGCCCCGATCGTCCTGGGATCGGCGACGCCGTCGCTCGAAAGCTGGCTCGCCGCACGGCGCGGGCGCTACACGCTGTCGTCGCTGCCCGAGCGGATCTCCGGCGCCCGCCTGCCCGGGTTGCAGTGCGTGGATCTGCGCGGACAGAAGCTGCGCCATTCATTGACACCGGCCGCGATCGAGGCGATCGAAGGCGCGCTGCAGCGCAAAGAGCAGGCGCTGGTGTTCGTCAACCGGCGCGGCTACGCACCGGTGCTCGCCTGCGCCGCCTGCGGCTGGATCAGCCGTTGCGACGCGTGCTCGGCGTACCGCGTGCTGCACCGGATCGGCGCGGCCGGCGCCGCGCACTACCGGCTCGTCTGCCACCATTGCACTGCGCAGCAGCGTGTGCCGCGTTCGTGTCCCGAATGCGGCAACGTCGATCTCGAAGCGCTCGGCCGCGGCACGCAGCGCATCGAGGAGGGACTCGCGGAGCTGTTTCCGGCACGCCGGATCGCGCGGCTCGACCGCGACGTCGCGCGCCGGCGTGGAGCCGCGCAACGCGTGCTCGATGCCGCGCACGCCGGGGAAGTCGACATCCTCGTCGGCACGCAGATGCTCGCCAAGGGGCACGATTTCCGGCGCCTGACGCTGGTCGTCGCGCTCGACAGCGACGGCGGGTTGTTCTCGTCCGATTTCCGCGCGCCGGAGCGCCTGTTCGCGACGCTGATGCAGGTTGCCGGACGCGCCGGGCGCGGAGCATCCGAGAGCCGCGTGATCGTGCAGACGCGTTTCCCCGACCATCCGCTGTTCGGATACCTGAAGCGGCACGACTACGCGGGCTTCGCCGACAGCCAGCTCGGCGAACGGCGCGAGGTCGGCCTGCCGCCGTATCGGTACCAGGCGCTGTTGCGCGCCGAGGCAACGAAGCTCGTCGACGCGATCGCGTTCCTCGAACGCGCGAAACACGCCGCCGGCGAACGCCCGGGCCCGCGCCCGGCTTCGAGCGAAGGCGGTGCCAACGCCAACGCCGACGTCGCCGCCGACGGCGACGTCACGCTGTTCGATCCGGTTCCGATGGCGATGAGCCGGCTGGCCGGCCGCGAACGCGCGCAATTGCTGATCGAGGCGAAGCGGCGTGTCGCGCTGCACCGCTTCCTCGACGGCTGGTTGCCCGCGTTGCGCGCACTGCAGACGAACGTGCGCTGGCAGCTCGACGTCGATCCGCTGGAAATCTAGCGCAGCGGTTCTGCGCCCTAGGCGCCTTCGCGTCCGAGTGCGGCGATCTTCGCAAGCCGCTTGTCGTGGCGCGCCTTGCCGCCGCCGTCGACCATCCCGATCAGCGTCGTGCGGATCGGGTGCAGGCCGCAGAACGCGAGCACGTTGCGTTCGAGCCCGCGCACTCCGTGCGCGAAGAAGTACCAGCGATACAACAGCGCCGGCATTCCCATCGTGACGACGAGGCGTGCCGAACGGCCGCGCAGCCTTCGGTGCCAGCGTCCGTCCGCCGTATCGACCGCGAAACCCGGCCTGAGGACCTGCTCGAAGAACGCCTTGACCAGCGCCGGCATCGTTCCGAGCCACAGCGGGAAGAACAGCGCGACGTGCTGCGACCACTCGATCGCCTGCTGCGCCGCGCGCAGCGACTCGGGCACCGCCTCCGAACTCCACTCGTCGCGCGTGCGAAGCATCGGGAACTCGAGCGACGCGAGGTCGACGACGCGCACTTCGTGGCCGGCGTCGCGCGCGGCGCGCACGTACGCGTCGGCCAGCGCGCGGCCGAGACGCCCGGGGTTCGGATCGGGATGACCCTGGATGACGACGATTTTCTTGTTCATTGCAGCATTGGACGCGAAACGCCGCCGGCCTGCGTTGATGCTCCTCAACGGCGGCGCCGCGCGCGCCAGGCGAATCGGCGCGAGAGGGGTCAGGAGGCGGCGGGAATCACGAGTTGGGTCTGCGTGACGACCGCGCAGAGTTTTCCGTCGTCGGTGCGCACGAGCGTCTGCCAGACCATCGTCGTGCGACCGCGGTGAAAGGCGGTGCACTCGGCCTCGACCGTCGTTCCGGTGGACGCGGCCGCGAGGAACTTCGTGCTCGAGTCGATCGTCGTCGTGCGCGCGCCTGCCGGCAGGTTCACGAACGTGCCGACGGCACCAAGGGTGTCCGCCAGCGCCATCAGCGCGCCGCCGTGCAGCACGCCGCCGACCGTGCAGAGGTCGGGTCGCACGGGCAGGCGCGCGAGGACCCGGTCTTTCGTGACCTCGACGAGTTCGATCCCGAGCAGGTCGGGCAGCAGGCCGGCGAGATGCCGCCGGATCGTCGTCACGTCGATCATCGTGCGAAGGTATGCCGGTGCTCGACGCCGGTCAATGCACGGCAGCAAAGGCAGCGCGACGACGACGTATTCCCCGCTGCCGCGGTTCTTTTCTGGCACGATCGACACGAAGGAGACTGCGATGGCCGAACCCGCCCCGCTTCGCTTCTACGTGCCCGAGCCGGCCGTGCGGCCCGGCGACAAGCCCGATTTCGCCAACGTGCGGCTCGCCGAAGCGGGCGCGGTGGCGCGGCCTCCGATCGACGCCGACTCCGAATCCCTGCGCGCGCACGCGTTCTCGATCATCCGCGTGCTGAACCGCCGCGGCGAAGCCGTCGGCCCCTGGGCCGGCGAACTCGGCGACGAAGAACTGCTGCAGGGACTGCGGCACATGCTCACGCTGCGCGCGTTCGACGCGCGCATGCTCACCGCGCAACGCCAGGGCAAGACGTCGTTCTACATGCAGCACATGGGCGAGGAAGCGGTCAGCTGCGCTTTCCGCAAGGCGCTGCGCGCCGGCGACATGAACTTCCCGACGTATCGACAGGCCGGACTGCTGATCGCAGACGGCTACCCGATGGTCGACATGATGTGCCAGATCTATTCGAACGAACTCGATCCGCTGAAGGGCCGGCAGTTGCCGGTGCTGTATTCGTCGCGCAAGCACGGCTTCTTCTCGGTCTCGGGGAACCTCGGCACGCAGTTCGTGCAGGCCGTCGGATGGGCGATGGCCTCGGCGATCAAGGGCGACACGAAGATCGCGATCGGCTGGATCGGCGACGGTTCGACGGCCGAGTCCGATTTCCACGCGGCGCTGGTCTTCGCATCGACCTACCGGGCGCCCGTCGTGCTGAACATCGTGAACAACCAGTGGGCGATCTCGACGTTCCAGGGCATCGCACGCGGCGGTTCCGGAACCTTCGCGGCGCGCGGCCTGGGCTTCGGCATCGCGGCGCTGCGCGTCGACGGAAACGACTACCTTGCCGTGCACTCGGTTGCCCGATGGGCGAGCGAACGCGCGCGCAGCAACCTGGGCCCCACGCTGATCGAACACGTCACCTACCGGGTCGGCGCGCATTCGACATCCGACGACCCCTCGGCATATCGCCCGAAGACCGAATCCGACGCATGGCCGCTCGGCGATCCCGTCATCCGGTTGAAGAACCACCTCATCGTGCGCGGCGCCTGGAGCGAAGAGCGGCACCGCGAACTCGAAGCCGAAGTGCTCGCCGAGGTACTCGCCGCGCAGAAGGAAGCCGAGCGGCACGGCACGCTGCACGCGGGCGGCAAGCCCTCGACGCGCGACATGTTCGAAGGCGTCTACGCGACGATGCCGCCGCACCTGCGCCGGCAGCGCCAGCAGGCCGGAGTCTGAAGATGGCGCGCATGACGATGATCGAGGCGATCCGCGACGCGCTCGACGTCTCGATGGCGCGCGACGCAGACGTCGTCGTGTTCGGCGAGGACGTCGGGTATTTCGGCGGCGTGTTCCGCTGCACGCAGGGACTGCAGCAGAAGTACGGCCACGACCGCTGCTTCGACACGCCGATCAACGAACTCGGAATCGTCGGGACGGCGATCGGCATGGCGGCATACGGGTTGCGACCGTGCGTCGAGGTGCAGTTCGCCGACTACGTGTACCCCGCGTACGACCAGATCGTCTCCGAAGCCGCGCGCCTGCGCTACCGGTCCAACGGCGAGTACACGTGCCCGATGGTGCTGCGCATGCCCACCGGCGGCGGAATCTTCGGCGGACAGACGCACAGCCAGAGCCCGGAGGCGCTGTTCACGCACGTCTCGGGACTGAAGACCGTGGTGCCGTCGAACCCGGTCGATGCGAAAGGCCTGCTGATCGCATCGATCGAGGACCCCGATCCGGTGATCTTCCTCGAGCCCAAGCGCCTGTACAACGGACCCTTCGACGGTCATCCCGACCGGCCGGTGACGCCGTGGTCGAAGCATCCGCTCGGCGAGGTCCCCACGGGGCACTACACGGTCGCGCTCGGAAAGGCCGCGATCCGTCGAAGCGGCTCCGAAGTCACGGTCCTCGCATACGGGACGATGGTCTACGTTGCCGAGGCGGCGGCCGCGGATACCGGAATCGACGCCGAGGTGATCGACCTGCGCACGCTGCTGCCGCTCGATCTCGATGCGATCGTCGCGTCGGTGAAGAAGACCGGACGTTGCGTGGTGGTGCACGAAGCGACATTGACCTCGGGCTACGGCGCCGAACTCGTCGCGCTGGTGCAGGAACACTGCTTTCACCATCTCGAAGCGCCGATCGTGCGGGTCGCCGGATGGGACACGCCGTATCCGCATGCGCAGGAGTGGGACTACTTCCCCGGGCCGGCGCGCGTCGGGCGCGGGCTGCGCGACGCGATGGAGGCGTGAGGTGTCGTGCTTCGTCTTCGTGGAGTCGGCGC
>CAYZYC010000064.1:0-14504 GCA_964481165.1 uncultured Limnobacter sp.
GCGCATCGGCTTCGGCGAATGCCGCGGCACCGTCCTGGCGAACCCCGCCGCCTGAGCCTGCCGCCGGGGCGTCAGGCCTTCGCGAGGACCTCGCGCAACTTCGTCCCGATCTCGTCGACGTGCTTCTTCTCGGCGACGAAGGCCGGAGCGACGAGCAGCGAGTCGGCGGTGTTCTTCAGGTGCAGCCCGGCATCGTAGAGACGCTTCTGCATCTCGTGCCCGCGCGCGCCCGGCGCATCGCCGGCCGCCACGTCGATCGCCGCCAGCATCCCGATCGAGCGGATGTCGGTGACGACCGCCAGGTCCCGCAGCGCGTGGATCGTGTCGGCGAAATACGGGCTCGTCTCGCGCGCGCGATCGATCAGGCGTTCGTTGGCGAAGATGTCCATCATCGCCAGGCCGGCCGCGCACGCCGCCGGATGTGCCGAGTACGTGTAGCCGTGGAAGAACTCGACGCCGCGCGCCGGCCCGGCGTCGACGATCGCGTCGTAGATCGCCTGCTTCGCGGCAACGGCGCCCATCGGCTGCGCGCCGTTGGTCAACGCCTTGGCCATCGTGATCATGTCCGGTGCCACCCCGAAGGCCTGCGCGCCGAAATTCGCTCCCATCCGGCCCCAGCCGGTGATCACCTCGTCGAACACGAGCAGGATTCCGTGCGCGTCGCAGATCTCGCGCAACCGATCGAGGTAGCCCTTAGGCGGCGGCAGGCAGCCGCTGGAGCCCGCCGCGGGCTCGACGAACACGGCAGCGATGTTCTCGCCTCCGTAGGTCGTCGCGAAACGCAGCAGGTCGTCGGCGAGTTCGGCGCCCTCTTCGGGCTGCCCGCGCACGAAACGGTTCCCGGGAAGCGCCGTATGACGCATGTGGTGCACGCCGGGCAGCCCGACTCCGAATGCGCGGCGATTGTTGACCATGCCCGACAGCGCAACGCCGCCGAGGTTCACCCCGTGATACGCGCGCTCGCGCGACACGAACATCTGCCGCTGCGATTCGCCGCGCACGCGGTGGTACATCAGCGCGATCTTCATCGCGGTGTCGATCGACTCCGACCCCGAGTTGGTGAAGAACACGCGATTGATTCCGGCGGGCGTGTACTCGCCGATCCGCTCGGCGAGCTCGAAGGCCTTCGAGTGACCGCGCAGGAACGGCGGCGTGTAGTCGAGCGTCTGCAACTGACGGTAGACGGCCTCGGAGATCTCGGGCCGGCAGTGGCCCGCCGCCACGCAGAAGAGCCCGGCCGACGCATCGATCACGGCACGCCCGCCGGGCGTGTAGAAGTACATCCCTTCGGCGCGCTCGAACAGTCGCGGTTCCTGCTTGAATTCCTTGTTCGGCGAGAACGGCATCCAGTACGGCTGCAGCGCCTCGTCGAGCCTCGGATCGGAATGCCCCATGCCAAGCTCCTTCGACCGTGTCGCCCGGAATCCTTCGACAGAATACGGCAGACTGGCGGCTCGCGCGCCGCCGCGCGGTTCCGGCAAGGATCCGCGCCGACGGCGTTCCTGCAATCGCGCTGCACGCGGAATTCGCGCGCCCGCAGCTCCGTCCCGGAAACGCATCGATGCCGTCCCTGTTCGAACCGCTTCGTGAACGCGCACGCGCGCTGCCGCCGACCCGCACCGCGGTCGTCTACCCGATGTCGCCCGACTCGCTTTCGGCGGCCGTCGAGGCGGCCGATTCCGGCCTGATCGTTCCGGTGCTGGTCGGCCCGCGGACAGCGATCGTCGAGGCGCTCGCCGCGCAGGAAGTCGCGGCCGACCGCTTCGAGATCGTCGACGCGGGCGACGACCCGGGCGCTGCCGCGCGGCGCTCGGCGATGCTCGCGCGCGACCGTGCGGTCGACGCGCTGATGAAGGGCAGCCTGCACACGCACGAATACCTGTCGGCGATCGTGTCGCACGAATCGGGGCTGCGCACGCAGCGACGTCTCAGCCACGTGTTCGTCTTCGGCTTCGAGCGCTATCCGAAGCTGCTCGCATTGACCGACGCCGCGGTGAACGTCGCTCCGGACCTCGCCGCGAAAGCCGACATCGCGCAGAACGCGATCGACCTGTGCCGCGCGCTCGGGGTGCAGACGCCGAAAGTGGCGATCCTCGCCGCCACCGAAGCGGTGAACGTGCAGATGACCGCGACGCTCGACGCCGCGGCATTGTCCAAGATGACCGACCGCGGCCAGATCCGCAACGCGATCGTCGACGGCCCGCTGGCCTTCGACAACGCGATCTCCGCGCGCGCCGCGCAGACCAAGGGCGTCGTGTCGCCGGTCGCCGGCGACGCCGACGTGCTGCTCGTGCCCGACGTCCAGTGCGGCAACGCGCTCTACAAGCAGGCGGCGTATTTCACCGGCGCCGAGCTCGGCGGGCTGGTGATCGGCGCCGCCGTTCCGGTGCTGCTGACGAGCCGCGCCGACACCGTGCAGGTGCGCATCGACAGCTGCGTGATCGCGAACCTGTACGCGCACTGGGTCGCCGAAGGCAACCGCGATCGCCGCTGACGCGGCAGCTCACCAGTCGAGCGTTTCCGCCATCGCCTGCGCCGCCGCCTGCAGTTGCGGAAGGAACTGCATCGCATCGGCCGGCCGCAGTCGCGAGACGGGCGCGTGCATCGCGACCGCAGCGACGGTGCGCCCGTCGGCGTCGCGCACCGGGACCGCAAGGCAGCAGATCCCGACCAGGTACTCCTCGTTGTCGGTCGCGTATCCCTGCTCGCCGATCCGGTCGAGTTCGGCACCCAGGCGCGATGCCTCGACCAGCGTGTTCGGCGTGTACCGGATCAGCGGGCTCTGGCGAAGCAGCCGGTCGCGCGTGCGGCGCGGCATCGCAGCCAGGAACAGCTTGCCGCTGGCCGAAGCGAACAGCGGAACGCTGGAGCCCGCCGACAGCGCGATCCGCAGCGGCCACGCCGTCTCCACGCGATCGAGGTACATGACGGCGGTGCCGTTGGGGATCGTCAGGTTGCATGTCTCGCCGGTCTGTTCGACGAGTTCCTCGAGGATCGCATGGCGGGTCGAGAACATCGGCGAATGCAGCAGCACCGCGCCGGCGAGAGCGCAGAGCCGCGACCCGCACTGGTAGCGCTTGCTGCCCGGTTCGCGCACGACGAGCCCTGCGTGCTCGAGCGTCGACAGGATGCGGAACACCGTCGGCTTCGGCAATTCCAGCGCACGGCACAGGTCGACGAGCGGCAGCGGCGAAGCGCTGCCGGCAATCGTCTCGAGCACGCGAATCGCGCGCAGGGCCGCCGAGCCGGCCGGCACGGCGTCGGCCGCGTCCCCGGGATCGATGCGCGGGGCGCTCGACGAAAGCGAAGCGGAACTTCGGGAAGCGGCACTTCGGGGCATTTCGACTCCATTATGCAGAAAACGGAAGCGTCCGTTCCGGTTCCGCGCTTTCTCTTGTATGGTGTCGGCTCCGCGGGGGAGAACATGGCCGAGATCAGCGGCGGCGAGATCGTCGCCCGTATGCTGCAGAACGAAGGCGTCGGGAAAGTCTTCGGGATCGTCGACGGAACCTATTTCGGCCTGTGTTCGGCGCTGCATCGGCTGGGAATCGAGATCGTCTCGCCGCGTCACGAGACCTGCGCTGCGCACATGGCGGGGACGTACGCCCGGCTGACCGGCACGCTCGGCGTGTGCATGGCGAGCAACGGGCCGGGGGTCGCGAACCTGTTGCCGGGACTCGTCGTCGAGCAGGCCGAAGGCAACCGCGTTCTCGCGATCACGAGCGCGCGTCGTCCGGCGATCATGTACCCCGATCGGGGCGGCAGCTACCAGTGCTTCGACCAGGCCGGCGTGATCGGCCGCATCGCCAAGTGGAGTGCCGCGGCCTCGTCGTTCGAACGTGTTCCGGAACTGCTGCGCAAGGCGTTGCGGCACAGCTTCGAAGGCCGCCCGGGCGTCGTGCACATCGACGTTCCCGAGAACGTCATGAACGGCAAGGCGAAGGCGGCGGCCGACTTCCTGGAACCGTACCGGTACCGGCGCGTCGATCCGGTCGAGCCGTCGCGCGCGCAGGTCGAGCGTGCCGCGCAGCTGCTGTTCGACGCGAAGTCGCCGATGATCCATGCCGGCAGCGGCATCGTGCACGCGCTGGCATTCGACGCGTTGCAGCGTGTGGCGCAAGCGCTGCACGCGCCGGTGCTGACGAGCTGGGCCGCGCGCGGGGCACTCGTCGAGACGTCGCCGCTGGCGATCCCGATGCCGCACGTGAAGCTGAACCACAAGGTGCGCAACGATTCGGACGTCGCGTTGATCGTCGGATCGCGTGTCGGCGAAACCGACTGGTGGGGCAAGCCGCCATACTGGCCGCGTGCCTCGGCGCAGCGAACGATCCAGGTCGACATCGACGGCAACATGATCGGGCTGAACCGGCCGGTGGACCTCGCGATCGTCGCCGACGCCCGACGTTTCCTCGAACTGCTCGCCGACGAGCTCGAGCGACGCGGGGCGGCACCCGCGCTCGATGCGCGCCGCGAAAGGGTTGCCGGCTACGCACGCACGATGCGCGACGACCGCGCCGGCTGGGACAAGGCGCTGTCCGACGATGCGGTCCCGATGCATCCCGCGCACATCGGCACGGCGTGCCGCAAGGTCTTTCCGCCCGAGTCGGTGCTCGTTGCCGACGGCGGCAACGCGACGATCTGGGCGATGTTCCATCATCGGGTCGAAGTCCCGAACACCGTCCTCTCGACGTTCAAGTTCGGCATGCTCGGAGCCGGCGTCTCGCAGGCGGTCGCCGCGGCGATCGCGCGGCCGGGCGCGCCGGTGTGCTGCATCATCGGCGACGGCGCCATGGGCTTTCATGCGCAGGAAATCGAAACCGCCGTGCGCAACCATGCGCGGGTCGTCTACGTCGTCCTGTGCGACCGGCAATGGGGCATGGTCAAGATGAACCAGCAATTCATGCTCCGGCCGTTCAAGACGATGCTGTTCAAGCATCTCGACCCGCACGAGACGATCCAGACCGACCTGAACGAGATCGAGTTCGACAACCTCGGACGCAGCATGGGCGCGCACGGCGAACGCGTGTCCGATCCGTCGCAGCTCGAAGCCGCGCTGCGGCGGGCGGTCGACTCCGGAAAGTGCGCGGTCGTGCACGTCGACGTGGATCCGGTGAAGCACATGTGGGCTCCGGGACTGATCCACTTCAAGAAGATGCACGAGGAACCGAAGGGCTGAGCCCGCCGGCCGCTGCACGCCGCCCGGCTGCGCAACCACGACGATGAACGAGATCGACCTCGTCCGGCTGAACTTCGATCCGCGCTCGCTGATGGCGTTGAACGTCATCCTCGGGCTGGTGATGTTCGGCGTCGCGATGGACATGAAGGTGTCCGATTTCCGCGGAGTGCTGTCGTCTCCGAAACCCGCGTTGATCGGACTCGGCGCGCAGTTCCTGCTGCTGCCTGCGTTCACGTTCCTGCTCGTGCTCGCGATCGGGCCGCAGCCGAGCATCGCGCTGGGGATGATCCTCGTCGCTGCGTGCCCGGGCGGCAACGTCTCGAACTTCCTCACGCACTATGCGCGCGGCAACACCGCGCTGTCGGTGACGATGACCGCGATCTCCACCGCGGTGGCGGTCGTCATGACACCGCTGAACCTCGCTTTCTGGGGCAACCTGCACCCGGACGGCCGCGCGCTGCTCGAAGCCGTCGCGCTCGATCCGATCGACATGTTCGTCGCGGTGCTGCTGCTGCTCGGCGTTCCGATGGCCGCCGGCCTGCTGGTGTCGCATCGATGGCCCGCAGTCGCCGAGCGCGCGAGGAAACCGATGCGGATCTTCGCGCTCGGCGTGTTCGGGCTGTTCGTCGTCGCCGCGCTCGCGGCGAACTGGCAGTACTTCCTGAAGTACGTCGGCTTCGTCGTCTTCGCCGTCTTCCTGCACAACGCGCTCGCGCTGTGCACCGGCTATGCCGCCGCGCGCGCGGCCGGTCTTCCGGAACGCGACCGGCGCGCCGTCTCGATCGAGGTCGGCATCCAGAACTCGGGGCTCGGCCTCGTGCTGGTGTTCAATTTCTTCGACGGCCTCGGCGGCATGGCGATCGTGACCGCGTGGTGGGGAATCTGGCACCTGGTCTCGGGGATCAGCGTCGCGTCTTGGTGGCGTCGCCGTCCTCCGGCCGCGGTGCCGGCCACGGCCTCCCCGTGAACACGCCGGCGGTCCTCGTCACCGGCGCCGGCGGCTATCTCGGCACGCAACTGGTCGCGGCGCTCGCATCGAACCGCATCGCCGTGCGCGCGATCGTCGCCACCGACGTGCGCGAGACGCCCGACGAACGCCGCCAGCGCGGAGTCGAATACCTGCAGGTCGACGTGCGTTCGAAGCAACTGCACGCCGAGTTCGCGCGTACACGACCCGACGTCGTCGTGCACCTCGCGTCGATCGTGACGCCCGGCCGCGACAGCGACCGCGCCTTCGAGTATTCGGTCGACGTCGAAGGCACGCGCAACGTGCTCGACGCATGCCTGGCCGCCGGCGTGTCGAAGATCGTCGTTTCGTCCAGCGGAGCCGCGTACGGCTATCACGCCGACAACCCGCAGTGGATCGACGAGAGCTGGCCGATCCGCGGGAACGAGGCGTTCGCGTACTCGTGGCACAAGCGGCTCGTCGAGGAGATGCTCGCGCGCTGGCGCGTCGAGCACCCGCAGTTGCGCCAGGTCGTGCTGCGCATCGGCACGATCCTCGGCGAATCGGCCGACAACCAGATCACCGATCTGTTCGAACGCCGGCGTCCGATCGCCGTGCGCGGTGCGGACAGTCCGTTCGTCTTCGTCTGGGACCAGGACGTCGTCGGCTGCATCCTGCACGCGATCGCCACCGACGCGACGGGAATCTACAACGTCGCCGGCGACGGAGCGCTGTCGATCCGGGAGATTGCCGCACGGATGGGAAGGAAGTGCCTGGTCCTGCCGGCCGGACTGCTGCGCGCCGGACTTCGCGTGCTCCGGCGTTTCGGGCTCACGCAATACGGGCCCGAACAGCTCGATTTCCTGCGCTACCGCCCGGTGCTCGACAATCGGCGGCTGAAGTCGGAGCTCGGCTACGTCCCCCGCAAGACCTCGTCCGAGGTCTTCGACTTCTGGCGCGCGGCACGCGCTGCACGCGTGGGGTCGCCCCGTCGGGGGCGGCGTGCGTGACTTTCGCGGCAAGGTCGTCGTCGTCAGCGGAGCCGCCGGCGGTCTCGGGCGCGCGCTGTGCCTGCGTTTCGGCGCTGCCGGCGCGCGAATCGCGGCGATCGACCGCGACGCCGGCGCGCTGGCGCGGGTGCTCGAAGAACTCGACGCTTCCGCAGTCGAGGCGATCGCTGCGCAATGCGACGTCACGCGCGAGGACGAATGCCGGAGCGCGTGCGAATCGGCGGTGCGGGCGTTCGGCGCGATCGACGTGCTGATCGCCAATGCCGGGATCACGCATCGCAGCGCGTTCGTCGATACCGCGCCCGAGGTCGTCCGGCGCGTGATGCAGGTGAACTTCTTCGGTGCGCTGCATTGCACGCATGCAGCAATGCCGCAGTTGCTGGCACGCCGCGGAATGGTGATCGCCGTCTCCAGCGTCGCGGGTTTCGCGCCGCTGGTCGCCCGCACCGGGTACTCGGCGAGCAAGCACGCGCTGCACGGGTTCTTCGACAGCCTGCGAACCGAAGTCGAACCGCTCGGCGTGAAGGTGATGCTCGTCTGCCCGTCGTTCATCCGCACGGCGATCGATACCCGCGCGCTGGCCGGCGACGGCGGTCCGATCGCGCACGCGCAGTCCGTCGTCGGAACCCGCTCGACACCCGAGGCGGTCGCGGATGCCATTCACGAGGCCGCGCGGCACGAACGCCGCCTGCTGCTGCCCGACCGGATTTCGCGGCTGTCGTGGTGGGCGGTCCGTCTCGCGCCGCGGTTCTACGAGCGGCGCATGCTGCAAGGGCTCGGTGCCGAGATGCGGGGTTCCCGGGGCGCCGGCCCGGAACGGTCGTGCTAGCATCGAATCGCCGAGGCGCAGGCCCGCATGGTGGCAGCGAGAGAGGCGCCGGTCACTGCAACGAAAGGACGATCATGTACGACCGAATCCTGGTACCGCTGGACGGCTCGAAGTTCTCCGAGGAAGTGCTTCCGTATGCGCGCGGAATCGCCGAACCGATCGGCGCGCGCGTCGAGCTGCTGCGCGTCGCCGAGAAGGAATCCGAGAAGGACGATGCCGATCGATACGTGCAGACGCTCGCTTCGACGCTGAAGACCGACGCGCGAACCGTCGTCAGCCGCGGCAGTGTCTCCGCCGACATCCTCGAGGAAGCGAGCCGCGTTCCGGGCACGCTGGTCGCGATCACCTCGCACGGGCGCGGCGGATTGCTCAACGCGATCCTCGGCAGCGTGGCGCTGGACCTGGTGCGCAGCGGCCGCGAACCGGTGCTCGTCTTTCACCCCGACGGCAACACGCAAAGCGGACACGATCCGATCCGGATCAAGACCGTGATGCTGCCGCTCGACGGCACCGATCTGTCGGAATGGATGCAGACGCAGGCCGCCGAGTGGTCGCGCGCACTGAAGGCGCACCTGCTCGTCGTGCAGGCGATCTCCCCGAAGGCAAGGCCCGATCCGCTGGTTCCGCCCAACGATGCGCTCGAGCATTCGTACGTGCGTTCGCATGCGACCGACCTCGCCCGCAAGTTCGGCATCGATGCGGGATGGGAAGTGCTGCACGGAGAACCGGTGGAGGCGATCTCCGGTTACCTCGAAGGGCGCCGCGACGTGCTGGTCGTGATGGCCACGCACGGCCGCGCCGCACTGAAGGCGGCGGTCCTCGGCAGCGTCACCGCAGGACTGCTGCACGAAGGCGGCGTGCCGATCATCGTGCGCGTTCCGTAGCGGGCGCCGGACGACGGGATCGCCGTTTCGGCGCAGCGGGCAAACGCGCTTCTGCGCGCAGCGATGTCGCTCGATGCCGCCGACCTGCACAAGCTCGAGCACGCGCGCAGCCTGCTCGAGGCGCCGAGCCTCGTCGTGCGGCTCGGCGACCTGGTCGGAGCACCGATCGATCGCGGCGTCGCACTGCTTCCCGAGGCCTGGCGCGAGCGCCTGGGTACGTTGACGCAGCATGCGCTCGTTCGCGCAGTCGACGTCGCGGCGCGCACGCTCGACGACGGGCGCCGCGAAGCGAGCCCCCGGCTGCACAAGCTGCTCGGCTCGGTGAGCGGCGGTGCCGGCGGCGCTTTCGGGCTCGCCGGACTGACGCTCGAGATCCCGCTGTCGACGATCCTGATCATGCGCTCGATCCTCGAATCGGCGAGGGCCGAAGGCGAAGACATCGGCAGCACCGCGACGCGGATGGCGGCGCTCGAGGTGTTCGCGCTCGGCGGCGAATCCGGTGCCGACGATGCCGCCGAGTCGGGGTACTACACGGTACGCACGGTGCTCGCGCACGCGGTCAGCGATGCAACACGACACCTCGCGCAGCACGGACTCGCCCGCGAGGGCGCGCCGGCGATGCTGCGCCTGATCGCGATGGTCGCCGCGCGCTACAAGATCCAGTTGACGCAGAAGGCGGCCGGGATGCTCGTTCCCGGTCTCGGCGCGGCCGCCGGCGCGACGATCAACCTGCTGTTCATGAACCACTACCAGTCGATGAGCCAGGGCCACTTCGCGATCCGCGCGCTCGAGCGGCGCCATGGCGAAAGCGTCGTTCGCCACGCATACCGCGTGCACCGGCGCAGGCGCTCGCCGGTATCCGAAGCACACGTCGGCGCGTGACGCCGGGCGCCGCGATTGCGCCTCGGGCGCTCGTCGTCCGATCGCGCAACGTACCGTAGGTGCCCGCGATGCCGAACCTGCTGTGGTCCCTGGCGGCGCTGGTCGCAACGGGCGCCTGGTCGGTGGCGCCTGCGCAGACGCCGTCGGGCGCCGATGCCGGTGCGGCCGGTGCCGGCCGCCTCGCTCCGGTGACCGTGACGGCCACCCGCGTCGAGCAGCCCGGCTTCGATGTTCCGGCGTCGGTCGACACCGTCGGCGTCGATGCGATCCGCGCGCAGCGGCCCGGCGTGAACCTGTCGGAATCGCTCGGGCGCGTGCCCGGCATCGTCGTGCGCAACCGGCAGAACTTCGCCCAGGACCTGCAGGTGTCGTCGCGTGGCTTCGGCGCGCGCGCGAGCTTCGGCGTGCGTGGCGTTCGACTCGTGCAGGACGGCGTGCCGTTGACGATGCCCGACGGACAGGGACAGACGGGCGTCTTCGACCTCGACTCGGCGAGCCGCATCGAAGTGCTGCGCGGGCCGTTCGCCGCGCTGTACGGGAATTCGTCGGGCGGCCTGGTGACCGTGTTCACCGAGGACCCGCCCCGGGAGCCGGTCGCGACCGGCAGCGCCGGGGCGGGAAGCGACGACACGTCGAAACTCGGCGCAGGCTATGGAGCCGCCATCGGCGACGTCGGCCTGCGCTTCGACCTGTCGCGCTTTCGCACCGACGGCTTTCGCCGGCACGCGCGCACGCTGCGCGACCAGGCCGCGGCGCGCATCGCGTGGTCCGTCGACGACGACCGCTTCTCGCTGAGCGCCATCGCGCTCGATCAACCCGACACGCAGGATCCGCTCGGCCTCACCCGCGAACAACTGCGCAGCGACCGGCGGCAATCGGGAAACGGGGCGCTCGCCTTCGATACGCGCAAGAGCACGCGGCACGGGCAGTTGGGCGCCGAATGGGAGCGCCGGCTCGCGGACGATGCGACGCTGCGCGTGCGCGCCTACGGCGGCGAACGAAGCGTCAGGCAGTTCCTCGCGTTCCGCGGCGATGCGCCGGGTTCGTCGGGCGGCGTCGTGGATCTCGATCGCGGATTCGGCGGCCTGAACCTGCAATGGTCGAAGACGATGCGTATTGCCGGCGGCCGCTTCGACGCGACGCTCGGCGTCGACTACGACCGGATGCGCGAACGGCGCAAGGGCTTCGTCAACGACTCGGGCATCGCCGGCGAACTGCGGCGCAACGAAGCGGACACGGTGCGCAACTTCGACCAGTACGCGCTGTTCGAATGGTGGGTGCTTCCGAAGTGGAAACTTGCCGGCGGCGTGCGGCGTTCCGACGTGCGCTTCCGGGTCGACGACGATTTCGTCACGGCGGCGAACGCGGACGACTCGGGCTCGCTGCGCTACGACGCAACGAGCCCGGTACTCGGCGTGCTGCACACCGTGACGCCCTCGACGAACGTCTACGTATCGGTGGGGCGCGGATTCGAGACGCCGACCTTCGCCGAACTCGCGTATCGACCCGATGCGCAGCCGGGACCGAACTTCGCGCTCGAGTCGATCCGCAGCACGAACTACGAAGCCGGCATCAAGTGGCTCGCGGGTGCGTCGACCCGCGTGAACGCCGCGCTGTTCCGCACCGACACGCGCAACGACATCGTGCCCGACGTCAATGCGGGCGGCCGCACCACGTTCCGCAACGCGGCGCGCACCGCGCGCGACGGCGTCGAAGTCGCGCTCGAATCGGACCTCGGTGCGGGCTTCGAAACGTGGTTCGCGTGGACCTGGACACGCGCCCGGTTTCGCGACTACCGCGCGCTCGACGGCAGCGACCTGTCGGGCAATGCGCTGCCCGGCGTGCCGAAGGCGTCGGTCTACGCCGAGCTCGCCTGGCGGCACGCGCCGAGCGGATTCGTCACCGGCGTCGACCTGCGCTGGAACGACGACGTGGCTGCAGACGATGCGAATTCGCAGGGCGCCGACGCGTACACCGTCGTGAACTGGCGCGCCGGATTCACGTGGCACGCAGCGCGCTGGCAACTCGAGCCCTTCGTGCGCATCGACAACGTGTTCGACCGCGAATACGCGGGATCGGTGATCGTCAACGCGGCCGGCGCGCGCTACTTCGAGCCGGCGCCCGGACGCAGCGTGTTCGCCGGCATCCGGGCGCGGCATCGGTTCTGAACCTCGCGTACCATCGAACGCCCGGCCGAACGCCGCTCGCTGCACCGCACATGAACGCTTTCTGGATCGCTGGCATCGCCATCAACGTCGTCGCGTTGGCGGCTGTCGTCTTCTGGGCGCGCAAGGCGTGGAAGCAGGCCGACGACGAGCGGCGCAACAGGAACGGCGGCCAGGCGGAAGCACGCTCGCACCGGCCGTAGGGGGCTGCCGCGTAGGCGACTCCGACGCCCGTCGGCATCGCACCGTCGATCGTCCCGCTTCCCGCGGATTCAGCCCGCGTCCGATGCAGCGGCGCGTCGGCGGGCACGACGCGCTTCGTACGTGGCTACCGGCTCGTGCAGCGACGGGATCAACGGATTGCGCGTTCGCAAGTCCGGAAATCGGGCGAAGTCGCGATCACTGGTCCATAGCTCGTCGACCCCGTTACCGAGGCAGATTGCGGCGATCCGTGCGTCGTGAATGGCGCCACCGGAGATCGATGCGCGCAGTGCCAGGGCGGCGAGCAATTCGAAATGACGTCCGCCTTCACCGATCGCGCGACAGCGCGGATGCGAAAGCCACGCGTGCAGCGCATGAAAGGCGACATCCGGCGGAGTACGGGCCTCGCCGAACGCTCGGCTCGTGACGACCGCAACGAATTCGTGCGCGCACGGCCACGGAATCGCCCAGTCGCGCTCGGCGGCAAGACGCTCGAGCGCGGAACGCGCGGAGGCGTGCGCCTGCAGATCGGCCCGATGCGCGTAGACGAGCAGGTTCGTGTCGACGGCGATCATCGGCGACGCAGCGCCGGCGGAACGAAGCCGAAACGTTTCGTCCAGTACTCTGGATCTTCGAGCCTGCCTTCGCGTTGGTCTGCGACGAAGAAATCGACCGATCGACCCGTCGTCGAGCCTTTGCGGCGTCCGGTCGTGCCTCCCCACGTGACGGTACGCAGCGGCGAAGCCTCCGCGACGACCGCGCCGAGCGAACGCAGCAGCGCCTCCTCGACGATCGCCCGCAACGTGGTGCCACGCTCGAGCGCTTCCTGCTTGGCCCGCAGCAATAGTTCGTCGGAGATCTCGAGCGTCGTCTTCATCGGCACCGGGGCGGGTATCCGGTGGTGGAACCGGCTACCCATATCAGAGGCCCATATTACTGGGTGGATCTCGTCCCGTCCATTCCACGCCAACGGGCTCGCCTGCGCGCAAGCGCCGTTTCCGCCTCGATGCGCGTGCGGGGCGCCGTGTAAACTCGACGGTTTCCCCGAGTTTCTCCTCCCGCGCAGGCCATGCACGAACGTTACGAACCCGCCGTCGTCGAGAGCACCGCACAGGCGCACTGGCGCGCGACCGACGCGTATCGCGCCGTCGAGAACGATCCGCGCTTTCCGAAGGGCAAGTTCTACGCCTGCTCGATGCTGCCGTATCCGTCCGGCAAGCTGCACATGGGCCACGTGCGCAACTACACGATCAACGACGTGATGTACCGGCATCTGCGGATGAACGGATACAACGTGCTGATGCCGATGGGCTGGGACGCGTTCGGCCTGCCCGCCGAGAACGCCGCGATGAAGAACGAGGTCGCGCCGGCGAAGTGGACGTGGGACAACATCGCGCACATGAAGCAGCAGATGCAGTCGATGGGGCTGGCGATCGACTGGCATCGCGAGGTGGCGACGTGTTCCCCCGACTACTACCGGTGGAACCAGTGGCTGTTCCTGAAGATGCTCGAGAAAGGCGTCGCGTACCTGAAGACCGGAACGGTGAACTGGGATCCTTCCGACCAGACCGTGCTCGCCAACGAGCAGGTCATCGACGGGCGCGGCTGGCGCTCGGGGGCGATCGTCGAGAAGCGCGAGATCCCGATGTACTACCTCGGCATCACCCGCTATGCCGACGAGCTGCTCGCGGACCTCGAAGGCCTGGGCTGGCCCGAGCGCGTGAAGCTGATGCAGGAGAACTGGATCGGCCGCTCGATCGGCGTGCGCTTCGCGTTTCCGCACGACATCCGTGACGCGCAGGGAGCGCTCGTCGGCGACGGGCGCATGCACGTCTTCACGACCCGCGCCGACACGATCATGGGCGTGACCTTCGTCGCGGTTGCGCCCGAGCACCCGATCGCCGCCGTCGCCGCCGCGAAAGACCCGGCGATCGCCGCCTTCATCGACGAATGCCGGCGCGGCTCGGCCACCGAAGCCGACATCGCCACGCGCGAGAAGGACGGACGCCGCACGGGTCTCTTCGTGCAGCACCCGCTCACCGGAGAAGCGATCGAGGTCTGGGTCGGCAACTACGTGCTGATGAGCTACGGCGACGGCGCGGTGATGGGCGTGCCGGCGCACGACGAGCGCGACTTCGCCTTTGCGCGCAAGTACGGCCTGCCGATCCACCAGGTGGTGCAGGTCGACGGCCAGAAGTACGACGACACCACCTGGCACGACTGGTACGCCGACAAGCAGCGCGGCGTCACCGTCAACTCCGACGACTTCAGCGGCCTGCCCCACGCCGAGGCGGTCGACGCCGTGGCCGACGCGCTGGCGCGCCTGGGCCTGGGCGAAAAGCAGGTCACATGGCGCCTGCGCGACTGGGGCATCTCGCGCCAGCGCTACTGGGGCACGCCGATCCCGATCG
>CAYZYC010000065.1:0-14460 GCA_964481165.1 uncultured Limnobacter sp.
ACAGGTACATCGTGCCGATGTCCTTGTGGTTGGTGGCGAACAGCCACCGGCGCCAACCCGTCGGGTGATCGTGTGCGTGGTCGTGTGCCGCGTCACCGTGGTGACCGAGGACTGCACTCATTTCGCTGGCTCCTGGTGTCTCGCTGTATTCGTAGCGGCGCGATCCCGCGGCGCCGTGTGATCCGATCCGGCTGCCCGTCGCGTCGCGCGGCAGGCGCGCACGCGCATCGGGCGGCGTGTCAGTTGCCTGCGGAGGCGATCGCCGCCTGCGCCGACGCCATCTCCTTCTGCTTCTCGGCGACCCACTTCGAGTAGTCCTCTTCGGAGCGAACGTCGACGACGACCGGCATGAACGCATGGTCCTTGCCGCACAATTCGGCGCACTGCCCGCGGAAGACGCCGATCTGCTCGGCGCGGAACCAGCTGTCGCGCACGAAGCCGGGCACCGCGTCCTGCTTGACGCCGAACGAGGGAACCATCCACGAGTGGATCACGTCGTTCGCCGTGACGACGACGCGGATCTTGCGGTTCACCGGCACGACGAGCGGGTTGTCGACCTCCATCAGGTAGGTGTTGTTCGCCTCGCGCCGTTCCTTCGCTCCGGGATACTGCCGGTCGTCGATCTGGTCGCGCGGCGTTGCGAGCGTGGACAGGAACGCGATGCCCTCGCCTTCACCCTTGAGGTAGTCGTATCCCCATTTCCACTGGTACCCGGTGGCCTTGATCGTGATGTCCGCGTTCGACGTGTCCTTCTGCTCGACGACCATTCGCGTGGCCGGCAGCGCCATTCCGACGATGATCAGGAACGGGACGATCGTCCAGGCGACCTCGACCGCGGTGCTTTCGTGGAATTCGGCTGCACGATGCCCTTTCGACTTCCGGTGCTTGACAATGGAATACAGCATCACGCCGAACACGACGATGAAGATCGCCAGGCAGATCCACATGGCGAACCAGTGGATCCAGTGCTGTTCGGCGGCGATCGCCGTGACCGGGTCGGCCATGTTCAGCTGCCAGCGCCGGGGACCACCGGGCATGTCCTGCACGGCGAATGCCGTCGACGCCCATGCCCAGAGCAGCCCCGCCGCGCCTGCGCCCGCCGTACCTTGGAGTCTCATCTCGTCCGTCCCGTCCCGTTCTCGTTTGCCGCCCGCGACCGCGTCACGCCGGAATCCACGCACCGAACGCACCGCGCATCTCCCGCGCCAGTTCGTCCCTGCATTCGTCCGGCACGAAACGACCGACCGCGATCTCCTCCAGCCCCGCAACCAGCCGGATCGGTCCGCGCGTCGCCGCGTCGTACTCGACCCGTATCCGGCTTGCATCGCGTTCGACTCTGTCGAGCCGTGCGCCAGTGCCGCTTTCCACCATCAACCGCTCGCGCGTCGCCACGACGCGCTCGAAATCGCCCGCGTGCCGCGCATACGCCACGAACGCCACGGCCAGCATGGCGGTCTCGACGACGGCGAACGCGATCACCGGCCATGCCCCGCTGGCGGCCCACGACACGGCGATCGCCAGCATGACGGCCGCCACGGTTGCGAACCAGACCGCCAGTTCGGACGGGCGCAAAGCGCAGTTGCGCTTGAACACCCACTGGTGTCGATCAGGCTCGGCCACGTGCGACCACCGATACGACATGACGCAATTCCTTAACGCAGATCATGGCGCCTGTTTGCGGCCGGATTATAGGAGGCGTATCGGAGCCCGGCAAATCAATACGCGCCGTCATGGTTTGCGCGACGGTGGAATTCGATCGAGGCGAGCCCGTCGGACCGCCGTTTGCGTTGCGGACACCACGCATGCCCGAAGACGACCTCGACGGTGGCGCGCAGCAGCCCGTCGGCACCGCGCAGCGACTCCAGCGAACCGAGCCAGGCATCGCGGTGGCGCCGGCCGAGCAGGCCGCGAAAGCGGCTGCGCTGCGCGTTTCCTCCCAGCGCGCGCACGTCGTCGAGCAGCGCCTGCGCGTTCTCCCAGGTCAGCGTCAGGCGCTGCGTGTCGAGCACGGGTTCCGAGAATCCCGCGTGCATCAGCACGTCGCCGATGTCGTGCATGTCGTGAAAACCCATCATGCGCGCGCCGAGCCCGCGCAGCTCGACGAAGGTGTCGACGCCGAGGAACGAAAAATCGAGCAGCGCCCCCGGACGGGCGATGCGGTACCACTCGCGGATCGCGTCCTCGGGCGACTCGAACCAGTGCAGCGCCAGGTTCGACCAGACCAGGTCGGCGCTCGATGCCTTCAGCGGCAGCGCCCGTGCATCGGCGACCACGATCCGCGCGATCGGTTCCGCCGTGGCATTGCGCAGTCGCGCGAAGAAGCCCCTCGACGGCGGTGCCAGCGTCGCGCGAGCACGGCGCGCGACCGCGAACGCACTGTCGACGCCGGTGAGCTTCGCCGACGGGTAGCGCCGTTTCAGCGCGAGCAGGCCTTCGCCGGCCCCGCAGCCGACGTCGACGACCGAAGCCGGAGTCAGCCGCACCAGTTCGAGCCGCTCGAGCATGCGCGCTTCGATCTCGCGCGCGAGGAAGTCTTCGCGTGCCGCGGCGGCTGCGCGGCGCGAGAACTGGCGCCGCACCGCCGTCGGGTCTAGATCGGGAGGAGTGAGCATCCAGGCCAGTATAGGCGCGGGATCGGGTTCAATGGCATGCATGCGCAGGACCCTCGGGGTTTCACCGATCTCGTCAAGCGGAAAGGCTGCGCGCCTGCTCGGCGCGCTGCTCGACCCGTGGCTGCCCGCGTCGTGCATCGTCTGCGCCGCCGACGATCCGGCCGGAATGTGCACGTGGTGCGAGACCGCGCTTCCCGGCTACCGGGTCGACCGCTGTCCGCGATGCGCGATCGCCGCGCCTGCGCACGGATCGATGTGTGGCGAATGCCTGCTTTCGCCGCCGGCGTTCGAGCGGACGATCGTTCTCGCCGACTATGCCGCGCCGCTCGACCGCGTCGTGCACGCGCTGAAGTTCGGCCGCGACGCATCGCTCGCCGCGCCGCTGGGCCGGGCACTGGCGCGTGCGGTCGGCGAGGACCTCGGTGCGTGCGCGGCGTCGCGGCGAGCGGCGGCCGAATCGACGACCGAATCGGCGAGCGGATCGGCTCGCACATCGGAAGTCCACGACCGCCCGGTCGTCGCCGCGATCCCGCTGTCGACCGCGCGGCTTGCCCAGCGCGGCTTCAACCAGTCGCTGGAGATCGCGCGCGCGATGGCGAAGAAGCTCGGGGTTCCGCTGGATCGACGACTGCTGCGCAGGGTGCGCGAAGGCGCACCGGCGTCGACGCTGCACGCCGCCGAGCGACGCATCGCGTTGCGCGGAGCGTTCGCCTGCGACACGCCGCTCGAGGGCCGCCGCGTGCTGCTCGTCGACGACGTCATGACGACCGGAGCGACGCTGCACGAGGCCGCCGGCACCCTGCGTGCCGCCGGCGCTTCGATTGTGATCAACTGCGTCATCGCACGAACTCCCGCTGCCGATGATCCACGTCGTCCTCGTTCATCCGGAAATCGCGCCTAACACCGGCAACGTGATCCGCCTGTGCGCCAACACCGGCGCGCAACTGCACCTGGTCGAGCCGCTGGGTTTCGCGCTCGACTGCGCGAAGATGCGGCGAGCGAGCCTCGACTACCGGGAATTCGCGACGATGCGCGTGCACGCTTCGTGGAGCGCGTTCGTCGGGAGCGAGAATCCCCGACGCGCCTTCGCGCTGACGAGCAGCGCCCGGTCGCGACCGCACGACGTGCAGTTCGAACGCGGCGACTACCTCGTGTTCGGCAGCGAGTCCGGCGGACTGCCCGAAGAGGTGCTCGACACCTTCGAGCCGCGGCGCAGGCTTCGGCTGCCGATGCGTGCCGGCAACCGGAGCCTGAACCTGTCGAACGCCGTCGCAGTCACCGTCTTCGAAGCGTGGCGCCAGTTCGGCTTCGAGGGAGCCGAATGACCCCGCTTCGGCCATGACCCGCTTCAGTCGTGTTCGATTTTCGGTTCGCGCGCGAGCAGCGCGAGCACCGCGTCGCGCGCGCCGCATTCGCCGTTCAGCACGGAATTGACCGCTGCCACGATCGGCATCTCGACACCCCGCACGCGGGCGAGTTCGCCGGCAACGGAGGCGCACCGTACGCCCTCTGCCACGTGGCCGAGTCGCTCGACGACGTCATCGAGCGACTCGCCGGCGGCCAGCGACAACCCTACGCGCCGGTTGCGCGACAGGTCTCCGGTACACGTGAGCACGAGGTCGCCGAGGCCGGTGAGACCCATGAAGGTCTCGGGCTTCGCGCCGAACGCCGCGCCGAGCCGGGCGATCTCGGCCAGGCCTCGCGTGATCAGCGCGGCCCGCGCGTTCTGCCCCAACGACAGGCCGTCGCAGATGCCGGCCGCGATCGCCATCACGTTCTTCAGCGCACCGCCCAGCTCGACGCCGACGACGTCGGTGCTTCGGTAGATGCGCGCCGCGCCGTGGTGGAAGGCCTCGACACTCGTGCGTTGCAGCGAATCGCTGGTCGACGCGATCGTCAGTGCGACCGGCAAGCCGCCTGCGACCTCCTGCGCGAAACTCGGCCCCGACAACACGCCTGCGGCGCGCGAACCCGATTCGTCGGCGGCGATCTCGTGCGGCAACCGGCCGGTATCGGACTCGATTCCCTTGCACAGCCAGACAACGCCGGCGACGTTCGCCGGCAGTCGCGCCTCGAGCGCCGCGAGCGTGGCGCGCAGCCCCGCCACCGGTGTCGCGACGACTGCCAGCGACGCTTCGCCGGCGAGCCAACGGCACACCGAATCGAGGTCGTCGTCGGGCTCGATCGCCGGCGGCAACGCGATGCCCGGCAGATATCGATCGTTGCTCCGGTTGCTGCGCATCGAGGCGACGAGCGACGCATCGCGCGCCCAGAGGCGCACCGGGTGTCGCGACGCCGCGTGGCAGGCAACCGCGGTTCCCCAGGCGCCGGCGCCGAATATGGCGATACGCATCGTGCGCCGCCGTCAGCGGCCCCAGATCTCGCGCGCGTCGACGAACCCGGTTGCGCCGCCGCGATGGCGCACGCGCAACCAGCCGGATGCATCGGCATCGTCGATCACTTCGAGAAGCACGCCGCGTTCGACCTGCAGGACGAGTGGCGCGTTCGCCTGCGGAGCACGGCGGACGGCCGCAAGCGTGTTCGCGACGACGTGCCGCGATGCGGCGGCGAGATCGCCTCGATCGATCCAGAGCACGTCGCCGACATGGTCACGCACCTTGATCCAGCGATCCACGCTGGCGACGACCTCCAGCGGCGTGCCGCGGGTCACGATGAACAGCTTGCGCGCGCGTTCGGACGGGCCGTCGTAGAGCACCGCGGCGGCGCTCGCCACTTCGCGGAACTCGGCCGACCAGACGGGACCGCCGGCCGCCGCGCACAGCGCGGCAGCCGTCGCGAACCGTGCCGCGGTGCGCCGCATCCGCATTCAGTGCGCTCCGGCCGCCCCGGATCCGGCGGACTCGTCCTGTCCGGACTGCAACTGCGCCAGCCGTTGCTGGTACAGCCCCTCGAAGTTGATCTCGGCGAGATGGATCGGAGGAAAGCCGGTGCGCTGCACGACATCGGCAACGTTCGAGCGCAGGTACGGATAGACGATGTTCGGGCACACGACGTTGAGCAGCAGCGGCATCTGATCGTCCGGAACGTTGCGGATCTCGAAGATGCCGCCCTGCTTCGCTTCGACGAGGAACGCGGTCTTCTCGCCGACTTTCGTCGTGATCGTGATGGTCACCATCGACTCGAAGACGCCGTCGGCGAGCTTCTCGCTGCCGACGTCCATCTGGATCTCGACGCTCGGTTGCTGCGTCTCGAGAAAGATGCGCGGAGCGTTCGGGATCTCGACCGACAGGTCCTTCAGGTAGACACGCTGGATGGCAAAGGCGGGGGCTTGCGCCGAATCGGTCATGTACGTTCCTTCGAGGAACCGGCGCTCGGGCCGGTCGGGAAAAAGCCGGGCGCCGTCGCTCGCGCGCCTGCGACGCGATCAGGCCGCCAGCAGCGCAGACAGTTCTCCTGCGCGATCGAGCGCGGCGAGCTCGTCGTAACCGCCGACGTGTCGCTCGCCGATGAAGATCTGCGGCACCGTTCGCCGGCGGGTGCGCGCCATCATCGCCTCGCGCTGCGCCGGATCGAGGTCGATCCGGATCTTCTCGATCTCCTCGACGCCGCGCGCCCGCAGCAACTGCTCGGCGCGGTGGCAATACGAACACATCGCACTGGTGTACATCACGACCTTCGATTCCATACGCTCCTCCGGCGTCACTTGACGACCGGCAAACCGGCCTGACGCCACGACTGCAAGCCACCCGACAGGTTGAACACATCGCTCCTTCCGGCCTTGCGCAGCACGCCGGCCGCCCGCCCGGACGCTACTCCGGAAGCGCAGCACACCAGAACCGGCTTGTTCGCAGGCAGTTCGGAGACTCTCTTGTCGAGTTCGGCGAGCGGGATGTTGCGCGCATTGGGCAGGTGCCCGGCCGAGTACTCGGCCGGCGGACGCACGTCGAGCACGACGGCGCCGGTATCGTTGATCAGTCGCGTCGCGCCGAACGTGTCGAGCGACGGCCCCGAGGTGCCCCGCATGACGAGCGGCCACAGCAGCATCCCGCCGGAAACGAACGCGATGGCGATCAGGACGATGTTCTCTACGAGGAAGTCCAGGAAGAAGTCCACGAGGTTCCCGTGCGGCGGGCAGAAGGTGAACGGCGGATTATAGAATAGCGGCCTCATCCCGCATTGCAGACTCATGACGCACAGGATCGTTTTGCTTCGCCACGGCCAGAGCCAGTGGAACCTCGAAAACCGCTTCACCGGCTGGACCGACGTCGATCTGACCGAAACCGGTCGTGCCGAGGCGAAGGCCGCAGGGGAACTGCTGCGAGCCGAAGGTTTCGCGTTCGACCTGGCGTTCACGTCGGTGCTCAAGCGCGCGATCCGCACGCTGTGGGCCGTGCTCGACGAGATGGATTCGATGTGGATCCCGGTCGTCAAGGACTGGCGCCTGAACGAGCGCCACTACGGCGCCTTGCAGGGGCTCGACAAGGCCGAAACCGCGACCCGCTTCGGCGAGAAGCAGGTGCTCGTCTGGCGCCGTGCCTACGCGGTCGCACCGGATCCGTTGCCGCCCGGCGATCCGCGAGACGCCGCGAAGGATCCGCGCTACGCGGGGCTGCAACCGGCCGAGATTCCGCGCACCGAGTGCCTGAAGGACACCGTCGCCCGCGTGGTTCCCTACTGGAACGAGGCCATCGCGCCGGCAGTTCGCGCCGGCAGGAAAGTGATCGTTGCGGCGCACGGAAACTCGCTGCGCGCGCTGATCAAGTACCTGGACGGGATCGGCGACGACGAGATCGTCGAGCTGAACGTGCCCACCGGCCGGCCGCTCGTCTACGAACTCGACGAGTCGCTGCGCCCGCTGCGGCACTACTACCTCGGCGACCAGGCCGAGATCGAAGCCGCGATGCAAGCGGTAGCCGCGCAGGGCAAGGCGCGCAGCGGCGGCTGAATCGGCAGCAGCGGCCGGGTCGGAAGCAGGCCGCCGAACCGGCGGGAAGCGGCGGGAATCCGCGAGGAAGCCACCCGAATCCGCGAGGAAGCGGGCCGGATTCCGCGCATCCGGAAAACCGGGTGGTTTACCGGATATCCCGGGCAAAAGTCGCTGCTCGCGTGGCACCCCGGTTTATACTCGCCGGGGACTGCAGACGGCGTTCGCGCGTGACGTTTACTCGCCGGCCGCTCTGCCTCCAAGGAAGCACATGAAGGGAACGTTCAAGCCTCTCGGCCTGCTGTCGGCAGGCGTGATCGCCGGCGTGCTGATCAGCCTCGGGCTCACGGCGGTGGCGCAGCGCGAGACGCGCACGACCCTGCCGCTCGAGGAACTGCGTCAGTTCACCGACGTCTTCGGCGCGATCAAGGCCAATTACGTGGAACCGGTCGAAGACAGCAAGCTGATCACCGAGGCGATCGGCGGCATGCTGTCGGGGCTCGATCCGCACTCCGCATACCTCGACGCCGAAGCGTTCAGGGAACTGCAGGTCGGCACGCAGGGCGAGTTCGGCGGACTCGGGATCGAAGTCGGAACCGAAGACGGATTCGTCAAGGTCGTCGCGCCGATCGAAGACACGCCGGCCGCGCGCGCCGGAGTCAAGGCCGGCGACCTGATCGTGCGGATCGACGACAAGCCGACGAAGGGAATGTCGCTGAACGACGCCGTGAAGATGATGCGCGGCAAGCCGAAGACGACGATCACGCTGACGCTGACGCGCAAGGGCGAGAGCCAGCCGCTGATCGTTCCGATCGTGCGCGACGTGATCAAGGTGCAGTCGGTCAAGTCCAAGCCGCTGGAGAACGGCGTGGGCTACGTGCGCATCACGCAATTCCAGGAGCACACGGTCGAGAACCTGGTCAAGCACCTCGACGGCCTCGCGAAGAAGGACTCGCTGAAGAGCATCGTGCTCGACCTGCGCAACGACCCGGGCGGACTGCTGCACGGCGCGGTGGGCGTCTCCGCCGCATTCCTCCCGCCGAAGTCGGTCGTCGTCACCACCGACGGGCGCACCGAGGATGCGCGTCGCAAGTACGTCGCGAGCCCCGAGGACTACCTCCGCGGCATGCGCGACGACGTCATCGCCCGCGTTCCGGCATCGGCCAGGAACGCGCCGATGGTGGTGCTCGTCAATGCAGGATCCGCGTCGGCATCCGAGATCGTCGCCGGAGCGCTGCAGGACCACAAACGCGCGGTCGTCATCGGCACGCAGACCTTCGGCAAGGGCTCGGTCCAGTCGATCCTTCCGTTGTCGAGCACGACGGCGATCAAGCTGACGACGGCGCGCTACTACACGCCGAACGGACGTTCGATCCAGGCCAAGGGCATCACGCCGGACTACCTCGTCGAGGAGACTCCGGAAGGCGATCTCAGTGCGTTCCGCATCCGGGAAGCGGACCTCACGCGCCACCTGAGCAACGACAAGGACACCGAGATGGGGTCGGCGATTCCGACGCCCGAGGAAGTGGCCGAGCGCGCGAAGGACCGCAAGCCGGTCGAGTTCGGTTCGGACGACGACTACCAGCTCCAGCAGGCCCTCAATTTCCTTCGCGGCGAGCCGGTCGTCATCGCCAAGGCGAAGGACGACACGCTGCCCGCCACCGCATCGGCGAAGGAAACGCCGGCGAAGTGATCGTCGGGCGCCGGCGATCGGCGGGCGCCGCCCGCCGCCGTCGGTTGCGCGCCGGGCCGCGCGGTCGCCTGCCGTTGGCCCGGGAGCCGCGCGATCGTCCGCCGTTCGCCCCGGGACCGCGCGAATCGCGATGAACGACGAACAACTGCTTCGCTACAGCCGGCACATCCTGCTCGACGAGATGGGCGTCGAGGCGCAGCAGCGCCTGCTCGATTCGACGGCTTTGATCGTCGGTGCGGGCGGGCTCGGCTCTCCCGCCGGCATGTACGTTGCCGCGGCCGGAATCGGCCACATCGTTCTCGTCGACGACGACGCGGTCGACCTGACGAACCTGCAGCGCCAGATCCTGCATCGCCTCGACCGCGTCGGCCAGCCGAAGGCCGAATCGGGCCGGCGCACGATGCTGGAGCTGAATCCCGGGATCGAGGTCGAAGCGATCGTGCAGCGGCTCGACCTCGAGGCGCTCGATTCGCTGGTCGCGCGTGCCGACGTCGTGCTCGACTGCTGCGACAACTTCCCGACACGCCAGGCGATCAACCGCGCCTGCGTGCGGCGCGCGGTTCCGCTCGTTTCGGGAGCGGCGATCCGCTTCGACGGGCAGGTTGCCGTCTACGACACGCGCAACCCCGATGCGCCGTGCTACCACTGCCTGTTCCCCGAAGGCGAAGACGTCGACGAGGTGCGTTGCGCGACGATGGGGGTGTTCGCGCCGTTGACCGGAATCGTCGGCACGATGCAGGCGGCCGAAGCGTTGAAGATCGCCGGCGGTTTCGGAAGGCCCGCAACGGGGCGCCTGCTGATGATCGACGCGTTGACGATGCAATGGCACGAGGTGAAGGTCCCGCGCGACCCGCAGTGCGCGGTCTGTCGCGAGCGCGCCGCGCCATCGAACTGATGCCGGCGGCCGATCGGCCGGGTCGGCATCGCCGTTGCGTGCCGGTACACTCGCCCGATGCTGCGTGAAGATCTTTTCGGCTCGACCGAACCGGACTCCCGAGCGGATCCGGACGGCAGGAATCCGGTAGCGATCCTGCATCGTGTATTCGGTTACGACGCGTTCCGCGGCCCGCAGGCGGCGATCGTCGATCACGTCGCGGCCGGCGGAGATGCGCTGGTCCTGATGCCCACCGGCGGCGGAAAGTCGCTCTGTTACCAGATCCCGGCCCTGGTGCGCGACGGCACGGGCGTCGTCGTCTCGCCGCTGATCGCGCTGATGCAGGATCAGGTCGACGCGCTGCACGAGCTCGGCGTGCGCGCCGCCTTCCTGAATTCGTCGCTCGACGCGCGCAAGGCGGCCTCGGTCGAACGCGCGCTGCTCGCCGGCGAACTCGACCTGCTGTACGTCGCGCCCGAGCGACTGCTCACGGCGCGCTGCCTCGAACTGCTCGACCGCACGCGGATCGCGCTGTTCGCGATCGACGAAGCGCATTGCGTTTCCCAGTGGGGACACGACTTCCGTCCCGAGTACCTGCAGCTGGCCGTGCTGCACGAGCGCTACCCGGCGGTTCCGCGCATCGCGCTGACCGCGACCGCCGACGCGCTGACGCGTCGCGAGATCGTCGAGCGGCTCTCGCTCGGTTCGGCCAGGCAGTTCGTCTCGAGCTTCGACCGGCCGAACATCCGCTACCGGATCGTCGAGAAGCGCGACGCCAGGCGCCAGCTGCTCGAGTTCATCGAAGAGCGGCCGGGCGCATCGGGAATCGTCTATTGCGCGACGCGCGCGAAGGTCGACGAAACCGCGCACTGGCTCGTGCAGCACGGAATCGCCGCGTTGCCCTACCACGCCGGAATGGACGCCGCGGCGCGCACCGCGCACCAGTCGCGGTTCCTGCGCGAAGACGCACTGGTGATGGTCGCGACGATCGCGTTCGGCATGGGAATCGACAAGCCGGACGTGCGCTTCGTCGCACACCTCGACATGCCCAGGAGCATCGAGGGCTACTACCAGGAAACCGGCCGTGCCGGACGCGACGGCGCACCCGCCGACGCGTGGATGACGTACGGACTGGCCGACGTCGTCCAGCAGCGCAGGCTCATCGAGCAGTCGGAAGCCGACGAAGCGCACAAGCGCGTGTCGGGCGGCAAGCTCGATGCGATGCTCGGGCTGGCCGAGACGATCGACTGCCGCCGCGTGCGACTGCTCGCGTACTTCGGCGAAACGGCCGCGCGCTGCGGCAACTGCGACAACTGCCTGGAACCGCCGCAGCCGTGGGACGCCACCGACGCCGCGCGAAAGCTGCTCTCGTGCATCTATCGCGTGAGGCAGGCGAGCGGATTCGGCTTCGGCGCACAACACGTCATCGCGATCCTGCGCGGACAGTCCACGGCGCGCGTGCAGCAATACCGGCACGATCGCCTGAGCACCTTCGGAATCGGAGCCGACCTCGACGAATCCGAATGGCGCTCGGTATTGCGGCAGCTGATCGCGCAGGACCTGGTCGCAGTCGACCACGCGCGCCACCAGGTGCTCACGCTCACCGCGTCGAGCCGCGCGGTGTTGCGCGGCGAACGAAGCGTATCGATGCGCAGGCCCGTCGCGACGCAGCCGCGCCGGCGTGCGTCGACGAAGGCGCGCCTGCACGCCTCGACGGGGCCGCGCCGGCGCGATTCGGCGCAGGCCGGGATAGCGACGCCCGCAGATGCGCTCGGCAACCTGCCTTCGGACCCGTCGGTCGAGCGATCGTTCGAGCGCCTGCGCGAATGGCGCCGTTCGATCGCCGGCGAGCGCGGCGTGCCGCCGTTCGTGATCTTCCACGACACGACGCTGCGGGCGATCGCCGCCCTGCGGCCGGCGTCGATCGAGGCGCTCGCACAGATCGACGGCGTCGGCGCGCGCAAGCTCGACGCGTACGGCGCGCAACTGCTCGAACTGGTTCGCGACATGGAGGCCCGGCAATGAAGGTGCACCGTCGACAATGGTTGCAGGCGGCGCTGGCCGCAGCAGCCGCAGCGACCGGCGCACGCGCGCAGGTCGTGGCGCCCGCTGCCGCTGCGCTGCGCAAGCCGATTCCCTCCAGCGGGGAAGCGATTCCAGTGATCGGAATCGGCACTGCGGTCAAGTATCACAACCCGTCTTTGAACGACTTCACCGTGCTGCGCAACACGATGCAGCGTTTCCTCGCGGCCGGCGGCAGCGTCGTCGACACGGCACCGGCGTACGGAACCGCCGAGGCAGCGGTCGGCGCGCTGATGCAGTCGCTCGACGCGCGCGGATCGATCTTCGTGGCGACCAAGGTCGGTGCCGTGGGCCGCGACGAAGGCCGCGCGCAGATCGAGCGGTCCTTCAAGCAGCTGCGCACCGATCGCATCGACCTGATCGCGGTCCACAACCTGCGCGACGTCGAGACGCAACTGGCCACGCTGCGCGAGTACCGCGACGGCGGCCGCGTGCGCTACGTCGGCATCACGACGTCGTCGGAGCGGCAGTACGCCGACTTCGAACGCACGATGAAGGAGCAGCAGCTCGACTTCGTCCAGGTCGACTACGCGATCGACAACCGTCTGGCCGCCGAACGGATCCTGCCGCTCGCGCGCGAGCGCGCAATGGCTACGATGATCAACCTGCCGTTCGGGCGCGGGCGGCTCTTCCGTGCCGTGCGCGGCAAGGCGCTTCCCGACTGGGCCGCCGAAATCGATTGCGAAAGCTGGGCGCAGTTCTTCCTGAAGTACATCGTCTCGCACGAGGCCGTCACCTGCGCCATTCCCGGAACGTCGAAGCCCGAGCACGCAGTCGACAACGCTGCGGCCGCGCGGGGGCGCATGCCCGACGCGGCGATGCGCCGGCGCATGGAAGCGTTCATCGATGCACTCTGATCGCGCGCCGCCGTGGCGCCGCGCGATCACCCGCCTGTGCGACGTACGCGACGGAGAGTTCGCGCTGGTCGGCTGGTCGTGGCTGCTGGTGTTCTCGCTGCTGTCGGCGTACTACGTGATCCGGCCGATCCGCGACGAGATGGGCGTGCTCGGCGGCGTGCAGAACCTGCAGTGGCTGTTCACCGCGACGCTGGTGGCGATGCTCGCGCTGAACCCGGCGTTCTCCGCGCTCGTGAAGCGCATGCCGCGGCGGCGATTCATCACGATCGCCTACCTGTTCTTCGCGGCGAACCTCGTCGTCTTCGCCGCGGCGCTGGCCGCGTCGACGTCGGCGACCGAGGTGTGGATCGGCCGCATCTTCTTCGTCTGGACGTCGGTGTTCAACCTGTTCGTCGTCTCGGTGTTCTGGGCGCTGATGGTCGACGTGTTCACCGCGGAACAGGGCAAGCGGCTGTTCGGCTTTCTCGCCGCGGGCGCGACGATCGGCGCGATCGTCGGCTCGAGCCTGACCGCGTCGCTGGTCCAGGGCGTCGGCGCCGATTCCCTGCTGCTCGTGTCGGGCGCGCTGCTCGTGGCCGCCGTCGGATGCGTGCGGCGACTGTCGCGGCTGTCGGATGCGATGCAGCGCGCCGGCGCCGGCTCGCGGGACGAATCCCCGATCGGCGGCAGCGCCTGGGCCGGACTCACGCACGTCGTGCGTTCGCCGTACCTGCTGGCGGTGTGCACGTACATGCTGCTTTTCTCGATCACCTCGACACTGCTGTACTTCCTGCAGGCAGGAATCGCCGCCGAGCACTTCGTCGATCGCGCGGCCCGAACGCGCTTCTTCGCGTCGATCGATCTCGCGGTGAACTCGCTGACGCTCATCGTGCAGTTGTTCGTCACCGGGCGCCTGCTGCGCAAGGCCGGCGTCGCCCTCACGGCGTCGGTGCTGCCGCTGCTGTCGAGCATCGGTTTCGCCGTGCTCGCGCTGGCGCCGACGGTCGCGGTGCTGGTCGCGTTCCAGGTGGCGCGCCGCGTATGCAATTTCGGCCTCGCGCGGCCGACTCGTGAACTGTTCTTCACCGTGCTGTCGAGGGAAGACAAGTACAAGGCGAAGAACGCGATCGACACCGTCGTCTACCGGGCCGGCGACCAGATCGGAAGCTGGTCGTACGCGGGCCTCGCCTCGCTCGGCCTGGGGATCACCGGCATCGCGATCGTCGCGGTGCCGCTGTCGGTCGCCTGGCTCGCCAACAGCTACTGGCTCGGGAGGCGGCAGGAGTCGATGGCGCGGGTCGTTCCGGGCTCGGCGCGCGTCGAAGCTGCGTAGGTGCTGCGTTCCTGCGTTCCTGCGTTCGGGGCGTTCCTGCGTTCGGGGCGTTGGTGCGGGTGCGGCAGGCGCCGGCGGGGCGGGGCGCTGGCCGCGCCGGTCGGTGCTGCGCACCGACTGCACTGCGCTGCTCGCCGCGGGGTCG
>CAYZYC010000066.1:0-14211 GCA_964481165.1 uncultured Limnobacter sp.
GATGACCGCGCGCACCCTGTTCGTGACGACCGCACTGCCGTACGCGAACGGCCCGTTCCACATCGGCCACATCATGGAATACATCCAGGCCGACATCTGGGTGCGCTTCCAGCGCATGCGCGGCCACACCGTCCACTTCGTCGGCGCAGACGACGCGCATGGCGCGCCGATCATGATCGCCGCCGAGAAGGAAGGCGTGACGCCGCAGGATTTCGTCGCGCGCATCGCCGCCGGACGCCAGGCGTACCTCGACGGTTTTCACATCGGCTTCGACCACTGGCACAGCACCGATTCGCCCGAGAACGTCGAGCTGTCGCAGTCGATCTACCTGGCGCTGAAAGCTGCCGGGCTGATCGAGGTACGTGCGGTCGAGCAGTTCTTCGATCCGGTCAAGGGCATGTTCCTGCCCGACCGGTACATCAAGGGCGAATGCCCGAGCTGCGGCACGCCGGACCAGTACGGCGACGCCTGCGAGAACTGCGGCGCGGCGTATCCGGCCACTTCGCTGAAGAATCCCTATTCCGCGCTCTCGGGCGCGACGCCCGAACTGCGCAGCTCCGATCACCACTTCTTCCGGCTGTCCGACCCGCGCTGCGTGTCGTTCCTGCGCGAGTGGACGCGCGGCCGCGATCGCTACGGCGAGTCGCGCCTGCAACCCGAAGTGCTCGCGAAGGCGCAGGAATGGCTGGGCGGCGACGGCGGCGACGCCAGCCTGTCCGACTGGGACATCTCGCGCGACGCGCCGTATTTCGGCATCGAGATCCCCGACGCTCCCGGCAAGTACTTCTACGTCTGGCTCGATGCGCCGATCGGATACCTGGCATCGCTGAAGGCGCACTGCAGGAAGCGCGGCATCGACTTCGACGCCCTGCTCGCCGACCCGAATACCGAGCAGGTGCACTTCATCGGCAAGGACATCATCTATTTCCACGTCCTGTTCTGGCCGGCGACCCTGCACTTCGCGCAGCGCAAGACGCCCGACCGCGTGAACGTGCACGGCTTCATCACCGTGAGCGGCGCCAAGATGAGCAAGAGCCGCGGCACCGGGATCTCGCCACTGCGCTACCTCGAGGTCGGGATGAATCCCGAGTGGCTGCGCTACTACCTGGCGGCGAAGCTGAACTCGCACGTGCAGGACGTCGACTTCGATCCGGACGACTTCCTGGCACGCGTCAACGCCGACCTGATCGGCAAGTACGTGAACATCGCCAGCCGCGCCGCGGGCTTCGTCACGCGGAACTTCGACGGACGTCTGCTGCCCGCCGCCGAGATCGAAGACGACGCCCAGCGCGAACGTGTCGCAACGCTGGTTGCGCAGGTGGCCGATGCCTACGAAGGGCGCGAGTTCGCCACCGTCGCGCGACTCGTGATGGCCTACGCCGACGAGATCAACCAGTACTTCGACGCGAACCGGCCGTGGGACATGGCGAAAGACCCGGCCCGACGCGAGGCACTGCACCGCGTCTGCTCGCGCTGCCTCGTCGCCTTCCACCGGCTGACGATCCTGCTCGCGCCGATGCTGCCGGCGACGGCGGCGCGGGTCGCCGAGCTGTTTGGCGCGCCCGCGCTGCGCTGGGACGACCTCGGTCTGGCCGCTGGCGCCGAATCGCCGGCTCGCTCGATCGGCCGCTACGCGCACCTGATGACACGCGTCGAAGCCAGGCAGCTCGACGCCCTGTTCGAGCCGTCCGGCGACACCGGGAATCACCCGGGCGGCGAAGCTGCGAGCGACACCGCCGCTACGTTGAAGACAGGCACGGATGCGCCGCAGACGATCTCGATCGACGACTTCGCCCGTGTCGACCTGCGCATCGCACGCATCGTCGCAGCGCAGGCCGTGGAAGGCTCGAAGAAGCTGCTGCGGCTCGAACTCGACGTGGGCGAAGGGCGCACGCGAACGGTGTTCTCGGGCATTCGCGCCGCGTACGAACCCGAGGCGCTCGTGGGAAGGTTCACCGTCGTCGTCGCCAACCTCGCGCCACGCAAGATGAAGTTCGGCGTGTCGGAGGGAATGGTGCTGTCGGCTTCGTCGGACGATCCGCAACGCCCCGGCGAGCTCCATCTGCTCGATGCAGACGAAGGAGCTACTCCCGGGATGAAAGTGCGCTGACGCCCCGAGTCAGCTTCCGGCGGCGTTGATCAGCGCCGGGTCGGGCGTGCGGCTCGTGCGCAGCACGCGTCCGTCGTTGCCCAGGTGCACGTGGAACATCTCGGTCGTCACGCCGCTGTCGGACTTCACGCGCCAGGTCCAGACGATTTCGTCACGTGCCGGAAACGGCTGCTCCTCGCCGGGCTTGCCGAGCAGGCGACGCAGGTCGTCGCGGCTCATTCCGGCCTGCACGCGGCCCAGATTGCCCGCGGCGAGCGCGTCCTTCATGCCGCGAAAACGGCCGTCGGCGTCGATCTCGACCATCCAGGTTTCGCTGCCTTCGGGGCCGCGGGGATACTCGTAGATCTGTCGGCCGTCCTCCTCCTCCCAGATCATCGCCGGCTTGCCCATCAGGCGCCGCACGTCTTCGACCGTCGACTCCCCGGGCTGCAGTTCGCGCTGGGCGACGTAGTCGCAGGCGCCGAGCATCGCCAGCAGCGCGCAGATCCACCCTGTCCACACCGATCGTCTCATTCGCATCTCCTTGCCACCGTTCCAGTATCGCCGAATCGGCGCGCACCGACCCACCTCGTCCCGAGGTCCCGGCGACGTCCGATCGCTTACACTCTCGCCTGGCACGCTCGCCTGGGTGGAAACCTGCATGTACCGATCGGAAATCACGAATTTCATCGAACAGCTCAAGACCGAACGACCGCAGCTCGAAAGCCGCCAGCGGGAAGGCCGCGCGATCTTCTGGGATCGGCCGCAGGACCTCGAGACGACCCGTCGGCATCGTGAGTCGCGCGTGCCCGCGCAGTCGTACGTGTACTACCCGAAGAACTACACTTGAGCGCAGTGCCCGAGTCGCCCGACGCAGCGCAACCGGACGCCGTCGCTGCCGACGGCGGACCCGTCGCGCTCGGCGATTCGCTCGCGGTTGCCGCCGACGGCGACGGACCCGAGCAGCTCGAGCTGAAGGTCGTCGCGCGACTGTACGGCGAGCCGATGCTGCGGCTGCCGCAGGACCTGTACATTCCGCCCGACGCGCTGGAGGTGTTCCTCGATGCGTTCGAGGGCCCGCTGGACGTGCTGCTGTACCTGATCCGGCGCCAGAACTTCGACATCCTCGACATCCCGATGGCCGAAGTGACTCGCCAGTACCTGGCCTACATCGACGAGATCCGCAACCGCAATCTCGAACTGGCCGCCGAGTACCTGCTGATGGCGGCGCTGCTGATCGCCATCAAGTCGCGCATGCTGCTGCCGGTGCGCAAGGCCGACAGCGGCGAGGAAGTCGAGGATCCGCGCGCCGAGCTCGCGCGACGGCTGATCGAATACGAACGCATCAAGTTCGGCGCAGAGCAGATCGACCGCATCCCGCAACTGGGACGAGATTTCCAGTGCGTGAACGTGTGGATCGAGCACACCGTCACCACGCGGCTGCCGTCGGTGGAAGCGGTCGACCTGCGCAATGCGTGGGCCGACATCCTGCGCCGCGCACGGCTCGTGCAGCACCACCGGATCAGCCGCGAGGAGCTGTCGGTGCGCGAATACATGACGATCGTGCTGCGCCGGCTGCAGGACCGGCGATTCGCCGAGTTCGACGAGCTCTTCGAGACCCGGCACGGCGTGCAGGTGGTCGTCGTCACGTTCATCGCGCTGCTCGAGCTGGCGCGTGAATCGCTGATCGAGATCACGCAGGCCGAAGCGTTCGCGCCGATCTACGTGCGGCTCGCATACCAGCCGTCCTGAACCGCGCTGCGATGGCGCCGATCGTCCGCCGCAAGGTCTCTCTCCGGTCGCTGAACAGCCTGCACGTCGATGCACTTGCCGACTGGCTGATCGAAGTTCGCGAGACCGACGATCTGCCGGCCGTTGTCGCGCTGCTGCGCGAACATCCTGCACCGCTGGTGCTCGGCGGCGGCAGCAACGTGCTGTTCACGCGCGATCCCGTTGCGCCGGTCGTGCACCTGGCATCGCAGGGGCGGCGCGTGGTTGCCGAGAGCGGCGACGAGGCCGTCGTCGAAGCATCCGCCGGCGAGAACTGGAATTCGTTCGTGCAGTGGACACTGGGGCTCGGGCTGTGCGGCCTCGAGAACCTGTCGCTGATTCCCGGCAGCGTCGGCGCGAGCCCGATCCAGAACATCGGCGCGTACGGCGTGGAGATGCGCGAGCGTTTCGAATCGCTCGACGCAGTGTCGCTGCGCAACGCTTCGCAACGCCGCTTCGATGCGGCCGATTGCCGTTTCGCGTACCGCGACAGCGTCTTCCGGCACACCGATGGCGCCGGATGGGCGATCACGAACGTACGCTTCCGGCTTTCGCGAACGCCGCGGTTGAACCTCGACTACGGCGAGATCCGCGACGAACTGCGCGCGGCAGGCATCGTCTCGCCGCAGCCTCGCGACGTCGCGCGCGCGGTGATCGCCATTCGGCAACGCAAGTTGCCCGATCCCGATCGCATCGGCAACGTCGGGAGCTTCTTTCGCAATCCGGTCGTCGATGCCGCAGTCGTGCGGCAGCTCTCGGCTCGTTTTCCCGAGATGCCCGTGTATCCGGTGCGGCCGGGGGCGGCGTCGGCCCCGGATGGAAAACGCGCGAAACTGTCGGCAGGATGGCTGATCGAGCGCTGCGGCTGGAAAGGCCATCGTGACGGCGATGCCGGCGTGCACGAAGCGCATGCGCTCGTGCTGGTGAACCACGGAGCCGCCACCGGAGCGCAGATTGCCGCCCTGGCCGAACGGATTCGCGCATCGGTTCGTACCCGCTTCGGCGTCGAACTCGAACCCGAGCCGACGATCGCCTGAGCTGCGCGGAAATGAAGGTCGTCCTCGATACGAACGTGTGGCTCGACTGCCTGGTGTTCGCCGACCCGGGCGTCGAAACGCTGCACGATTGCGTGCGCTCCGGCCGGATCGTCGTGCTGTGCACCGACGAGATGCACGACGAGTGGATCGACGTCGTGGCACGCGAACGCTTCGGGCTCGACGCGGCAGCACGCCGGGAAGCGGCGCAATCCTTCGAGCGCTCGACGGTGCGACGACCTCGCGCGCCCGCGTGCCCGCTGCTGTGCAAGGACCCGGCGGATCGCAAGTTCGTCGACCTCGCAGTCGCCGAGCACGCCGCGTGGCTCGTCACCAAGGACCGGGCTCTGCTCGCGCTCGCACGGCCCGCACGCGAGGCCTACGCGCTGACGATCGCACGTCCCGACGCGACCGGCCTGGTCGCAGCGCTGGCAGCGCTGGGGGCAACGCGGACGCAGTCCCTATAATCGACGCTCGCGCTGCCGCGGCGCCCGGCGCGCCCGGCGCGAAGACGTACGCAACGGCACAACGCAACGGCGACCGGAGCCGGACCATGGATCCAGCGCAGCACTGGCAGACGCCGCAGATCGACTCGAAGCTGCCCCGCGTCGGAACGACGATCTTCAGCGTCATGTCGGCGCTGGCCAGCGAAAGGAACGCCGTCAACCTCGGGCAGGGCTTCCCGGATTTCGACTGCGACCCGGCACTCGTCGACGCGGTGACGAAGGCGATGCGCGCGGGTCTGAACCAGTACCCGCCGATGGCCGGCGTCGCGGTTCTGCGCAAGCGGATCGCGGCGAAGATCGACGCGGTGCATGCGCGGCTCTACGACTGGGACAGCGAGATCACCGTCACGGCAGGCGCGACGCAGGCGATCTTCACCGCGGTGATGGCGATCGTGCGCCCGGGCGACGAGGTGATCGTCATCGAACCGGTCTACGACAGCTACGTGCCGGCAATCGAACTGGCCGGCGGCTCGGCGGTCGCGGTTCCGATGGACAAGGACTTCCGCGTGCCGTGGGACGCCGTCGCCGCGGCCGTGACGCCGCGCACGCGCGCAATCATGGTCAATTCGCCGCACAACCCGAGCGGCACGATCCTGCGCGAGGCGGACCTGCGCGAACTCGAATCGCTCGTGCTCGCCAACGACCTGTTCGTGATCTCCGACGAGGTCTACGAGCACATGGTCTTCGACGGCCAGCCGCACGAATCGGTCAGCCTTCATCCGGGCCTGGCCGCGCGCAGCTTCGTGATCTCCTCGTTCGGCAAGACGTTCCACGTCACCGGCTGGAAGATCGGCTATTGCGCCGCCCCGGCGGCGTTGAGCGCCGAGTTCCGCAAGGTGCACCAGTTCAACGTGTTCACCGCGAACGCGCCGATGCAGTACGGAATCGCCGAGTACCTGGCCGAACCCGAACACTGGCGCTCGCTGGCCGCGTTCTACCAGCGCAAGCGCGACCTGTTCCGCGACGGCCTCGCCGATACGCGCTTCCGGCTCCTTCGCTGCGAAGGAACGTATTTCCAGTCGGTCGACTACAGCGCCATCTCCGACCTGAACGAGTCGGCGTTCGCGCGATGGCTGACCTGCGACGTCGGCGTCGCCGCGATCCCGCTGTCGGCGTTCTACGAATCGGCGGCCGACAACCACACCGTCCGTTTCTGTTTCGCGAAGAGCGATCCGACGCTGCGCCTCGCGATCGAGCGGCTTTCCCGCCTGTAGGAGTCGTCGTGCACAGACGCAGAATCCTGTTCGCCGGACCCGCGCTCGTGGTGCTCGCCGCCTGCAACGCCCTTCCGCCCGCGGACCTGAAATCGCCACGCCTGGCCTTCTCCGACTTCCGGATCGCCGATCTCGGACTCACCGACATGCGCTTCGTGGTCGACGTCGAAACCGAGAACCCCAACGACATCGACGTGCCGCTGCACGACCTCGATTTCGAACTCGACCTGCTCGGGGAACCTTTCGCGCAAGGCACCGTCATCGACCGCGCATTGACGCTGCCTGCGCGCGGCACGCGCACCGTGCCGGTCGAGTTCACCGTGCCGACGGCGCGCCTGATCGGCCTGCTGCGCGGCATGCGCGGCGCGGATTTCGCGCAATGGAACTATCGGCTCGCGGGCAAGGCCACTTGGGGCTGGAGCGGCATCCCGCTGCACTTCGACCGGCGCGGCGATCTGCAGGCGCTTCGCGAACTGACCGAGGTCTTCCGGCCGTTGATGAAGCCCTGACGACGCTGCGCCGCGCCCGTCACGAAGACGATCGATCGTCCCCGGATGGACGAGCCTGCGCCTCGTCCGCATCGTTGGTTTCGGCAGGAGCCAGCGTCGAGTCGCCCGACTCGCCGGCCGTGTCGTGTTCCGCCTTGCGCAGCCGCTTCTCCTCTTTCTTCTGCTTCTTCGCGAGCTCGCGCTGCCGCTTCTGAAACGCGTAGTTGGGTTTTGCCAATCTGCACTCCTCCGGAGAGTGAACACCGATTCCGACAGGGTAACAAATCGCGGGCAGCATCAGTCGTCGACACGGCGGCGCAGCGACTTCACCTGCCCTCGGCGGACCTTCTCCTCGACACGCCTTGCGCGCGCGGCGGCACTCGGGCGCGTCGCCCTGCGTGCCCTGGGCACGTGCGACGCTGCGTCGACGATTGCCTGCAGCCGGGTGATCGCGTCGGCCCGGTTCTTCTCGAGGCTGCGGAAGCGCTGTGCCTTGATGACGACGACGCCGTCGCCGGCGATGCGCCGGTCATCGAGCGCAAGCAGGCGCTCCTTCACTTCGGGCGGCAGCGACGAACGTCCGACGTCGAAGCGCAGTTGCACCGCGTTCGACACCTTGTTGACATTCTGGCCGCCCGCACCCTGCGCGCGGATCGCCGTGAACTCGATCTCGTCGTCGTCGACCCGTACGCGGGTGCGCGGAGCGATCGGCACGTGGCCCGAATCAGCCGCAGTTGCCGCCGCTGCAGCAGTCTCCGCTGTCGGCGACGTTCACCTTGACGACCGAGAGCCCGGTCCAGCGCGACAGTTCGGCACGCGTCGGATAGCGTCCGGCGAGCACCTGCCTGCCGTCGACCAGCACCAGCGGCAGCGCATCGGTGCCGGCCGTCGCGACGTACTCCTTGACCAGCGCATTGCGCGTGAACTCGGGACCGTCGCTCGCCAGTTCGTAGTGCTCGATGTCGGCGCCCTGCTCCCTGGCGCGCGCAAGATCGGCCATCGCATCGAGGCGAACCCGGGCATCGCGCGCTGCCGCCGATCGGGCGGACTCGAAGATCTGGATGCTGCTCATCGTCAGGTTTCCTGGAACGTGCAAGACGGTCGATTGTCGCCCACCGGCACGGTCGCGAAATGATCGCGATCAACCGGGCCCGCGGGATCCGGCCGCCGGCTGCGCTTCGGGGGGCGAAAGCTCGAGGGCGAGGTAGCGGACTCCGGGCAAGGGGTTGACGTAGTACGCCGCCGTCTCGTGGAACCCGAGGGATTCGTACAGGCTGCGGGCGGCGCGCATGCTCTCGAGCGTATCGAGCACCATGCGCGCGTACCCGAGCGCGCGCGCAGCGTCGATCGCCGCGACCGCGAGCGTACGGCCGAGACCGTGCCCCCGGGCGGCACCCTGCACATACAGCCGCTTCATCTCGCAGATCCGGTCGTCGAAGCGGCGCACCGCCACGCAACCGACCGGCGTGTCGTCGATGCGCGCGAGCAGCAGGCAGCCCGACGGCGGCCCGTAGATGCGCACCAGGTTCTCGATCTCCATTCCGAAGCCCTGGAAACACAGATCGAAGTCCAGCGTCGACGCGTATTCCTCGAACAGCACGCGGCCGGCGGCGTAGTCGGCATCGCCGCGGGCCGGACCGATCGCGATCGCGGTCACGGGCGCAAGCCTCCGGCGCGATGCAGGTACGACAGGATCTCGGACATCACGCCGTGGATGGCTCGGTATCGCTGCTCGCTCGCGGCGAGGATCTCGGCATCGGACTGCACGAAACGCGAAGGCTGCAGTTCGTCGCGGCAAGCGGCGACGATCTCCAGCGCCGACTCGGGAGTCGTCTCGAGGTGGAACTGCAGGCCGATGGCCGCCGGGCCCAGCTGGAACGCCTGGTTCTCGCAGGCTTCGCTTCGGGCGAGCCGGATCGACCCGGTCGGAAGGTCGAAGGTTTCGCCGTGCCAGTGGAACACCTCGAGTTCCGCGGGAAAGCGGAAGACCGACTGGTCGGCGGTCGGGACCGCTTGCACCGGATACCAGCCGATTTCCTTCACACGATTCGGAACCACGCGCGCGCCCATCGCGCTCGCGAGCAGTTGCGCACCCAGGCAGACGCCGAGCACCGGTTTGCCGGCGTCGACGACGCTGCGAAGGAATTCGCGCTCCACTGCGAGCCAGGGATACGCGGCCTCGTCGTTGACGCTCATCGGGCCACCCATCACGACGACGAAGTCGACGTCGCCCGCAGCCGGCAGCCGCGCGTCGTCGAAGAACCGGGTCGCGGTCACCGTGAACCCTTGCGCGTCGAGCCAGGGACCGATGCTGCCCAGCCCTTCGAAGGGCACGTGCTGCAGATAGTGCGCGCGCGGTGCGGACCGGCGCTCCGTCGGATGCGCGTCGTCGCGTGGCACGGGCCCGCGCTCCGTCAGATGCGTGTCCCGCCGCCGAAGATCCAGCCCAGCGCCGCGAAGGTCACTGCCCCGAGCGCCGAAAGGATGACGAACGCAGGGATCGACGCGATGGCGGCCTTCACCATGAACACGACCATCGACCAGAACGGCATCCGGATGTCGACGATGCTGACCCGGTCGGGATTGCCCGTTTCCATGTCACCTCCGCACAGTGCTCAGGATGGATCGGTGTTGCGAGCGAGCACCGCGGCGAAGACGTCGCGGTCGATGTTCGCTCCCGACAATACCGCAGCAACCCGGCGCCCGGCCAGCCTGCGCCGGTCCTGGCGAATCGCGGCGTAGGCGGCCGCACCTGCGCCCTCCGCGCAATTGTGCGTGCCGCGAAACAGCGTGCCGATCGATTGCGCGACCTCGTCGTCGGTCACTTCGACGATGCGATCCACGTACTCCCAGAGGACCTCGAGCGCCTCCGGCTCGGGCGTGCGGCACGCGACCCCGTCGGCCAGCCGGGTTGCCGCTTCCAGTTCAACCGGCCTGCGCGCCGCGAAGGAAGCCGCGTAGGCCCGCGCGTGACTCGACACGACCCCGACGATATCGGCCGACGAACCCAGCGCGTTGCGCGCGGCGATCGCGCCGCAGATCCCCGAACCGAGCCCGATCGGCACGTAGAGCGTCTCGAGCTCCGGCACCGCGCGGAACAGCTCGGCCGCGGACGTGGCCACACCGGTCACGAGCGAGCGGTGAAACGACGGCACCAGGTGCAGGCCCTCGGAACGCGCGAACGACTCGGCGAACTCGCGCGCGGCCTGGAAATCGGCGCCGTGTTCGAGCACGGTGGCGCCCAGCGCACGCATCGCCGCATTCTTCTCGACGCTGTTGCCGTGCGGAACGACGATCGTCGCCGGTATGCGATGCAGGCCCGCGCACAACGCGACCGACTGGCCGTGGTTTCCACGCGTCGCCGAGACGACTCCCGCGACGTCGCCCTTCGCGGCGAGTTCGCCGAAATAGACGTAGCCGCCACGCACCTTGAAGGCGCCCACCGGCGTGTGGTTCTCGTGCTTGATCCAGACCGCGGTGCCCGCATCCTCGCACAGCATGGGCCAGCGATACTGGGGCGTGGGCTGCATGTGTCGGTAGACGACATGCGCCGCGGCTTCGATCTCTTCGAGCGTCGGCAGTTTCATCGGTCGGGCGACCCACGCAGCGCGTTCGTGCGGCACGAGTGCCGCACGAACGAGCGGTCTGTTCGATTTTCTTCTATTCGATTTCCTCGTACAGCGGCAGCGTCAGGAACTCGGCGAACGCTTCCTGCGTGCTCATCTGCTCGAAGATCTGCGCGGCACGGTCGTAGGTGCGCGTTTCGCCGCCCACCGTCTCCTTGACCTTCGCCAGTTCGTCGGGAATCAGCGTCCGGACCAGCTCGGCGGTGACCTTGCGTCCGTCGTCGAGCTTGCCCTTCGGCGAGCGGATCCACTGCCAGACCTGCGAGCGGCTGATTTCGGCGGTGGCGGCGTCTTCCATCAGGTTGTGGATCGGAACGCAGCCGTTGCCGGCCAGCCAGGACCCCAGGTAGTGGATCCCGACGTTGATGTTCATCCGCAGCCCCTGCTCGGTGATCGGCGTCTCCGGCTGGAAGTTCAGCAGGTCGGCGGCGCCGACCTCGACGTCGTCGCGCTGCCGGTCGATCTGGTTCGGCCGATCGCCCAGCACCTTCACGAATTCCTCCATCGCGACCTCGACGAGGCCGGGGTGCGCGACCCACCCCCCGTCGTAGCCGTCGGTGGCGTCGCGCGCCTTGTCGGCGCGGATTCCGGCCATCGCGACCTCGTTCTTCTCCGGATCGTTCTTGATCGGAATCAGCGCGCTCATTCCGCCGATCGCAGGTGCGTTGCGCCGATGGCAGGTCTTCAGCAGCAGCAGCGCATACGCGCGCATGAACGGCGCCGTCATCGTCACCCTGGCCCGATCGGCGAGGCAGAAATTGCGGTCGACCTTGAACTTCTTGATGCACGAGAAGATGTAGTCCCATCGGCCCGCGTTCAGCCCCGCGCTGTGCTCTCGCAGTTCGTAGAGGATCTCGTCCATCTCGAATGCCGCCAGGATCGTCTCGATCAGCACCGTCGCCTTGATCGTTCCCTGCGGCAGGCCGAGTTCCTTCTGCGTCGCGACGAAGATGTCGTTCCACAGGCGTGCCTCGAGGTGGCTCTCGAGCTTCGGGAGGTAGAAGTACGGGCCCGCGCCGCGCGCGAGTTGCTCCTTCGCGTTGTGGAACATGAACAGCGCGAAGTCGAAGATGCCGCCCGAAACGCGTTCACCGTCGACCCGGACGTGCTTCTCGTCGAGGTGCCAGCCCCGCGGGCGCACCTGCAGCGTGGCGATGCGCTCGTTCAGCCGATACGTCTTGCCGCCCTGCTCCAGCGTCAACTCGCGACGGATCGCCGCCTTCAGGTTGATCTGCCCCTGGATCTGGTTGGACCACAGCGGCGAGTTCGAGTCCTCGAAGTCGGTCATGTAGCTGTCGGCGCCCGAGTTGAACGCATTGATGACCATCTTCGCTTCCACCGGACCGGTGATCTCGACGCGCCGGCATTCGAGCGCCTTCGGGATCGGCGCGATCTTCCAGTCGCCGTCGCGCACGTGCTTCGTCTGCGGCAGGAAATGCGGGCGTTCGCCTTCGTCGAGCCGCTTCGCGCGTTCGACGCGCGAAGCGAGCAACTGCCGGCGTCGCGGTTCGTAGGTGCGGTGCAATCGGGCAACGAGCGCCAGCGCGTCGGGTGTGAGGATCTGCGCGAATTCGGGCGTGACCTCCGCGTCGATCGTGACGCCCTTGGGCAGGTCCAGCGACAGGTTCGATTTCATCGGTGCTCTCCGGGGATGGGTTGATTCGGTGGCTGCCCGCCTCGCGCGCGGCGGCGCGGTCGCCGCGTGCGCACGTACTCGACGACGTCGGTGAGCAGGTGGCCGGTGGTGCAGGGTTCGATTCCGAGTTCCTCGAGCGGCGCGCCGGCGCGGTTGACCCAGAACGTGTCGAAACCGAACCAAGTCGCCGCGATCGCGTCCCAGCAGTTCGACGACACGAACAGGATCTCGCCGGGGGCACACCCGAAAGCGGCCGGCGCGAGCGCATACACCTCGGCCTGCGTCTTGTAGCGCCGCACGCTCTCGGCCGACAGGACGCGGTCGAACAACGTGTGCATGCCGGCACTCTTCAGTGAAATCTCGATCATCCCGCGATCGCCGTTCGTGAGCACGGCCAGCGGCACGCCGAGTTCGCGCAAAGCGCGCAGCGCACCGACGTTCTCCGGAAACGCCGACAGGCTGCTGTACTGGTTCATCAGCCGGTCCTCGTCGCCCTTCTCCAACGCGAGCCCGAGGCGCGACGCAGCGTGCCGCAGCGCGTCGCGCGTGATCTCGCCGAACGGCCGATAGCGGTCGGACATCGTGCGCAGCCACGTGTACTCGAGCTGCTTCTGCCGCCACAGCAGCGAGAGTTCGCCGCCGCGGCCGGGAAACGTCTGTTCCGCCAGACTCGCCACCGAGTGCACGTCGAACAGCGTGCCGTAGGCGTCGAACGCGATTGCCTGGATCGTCTGTGCCACGAAGCGAGTGTATCCACCGAAAAGCGGTCATAAAAGCCCTTCGGAGGCAGATGAGTCTTCACTTTTTTGCAATAATCGGTCCGGTTTCAGCGCATTTCCGAAACGAAGACAAGGTTGCCGATGGCCCGATTCAAGCAGATCGAAAGCTTCGTCTCCGCAGCGACGCGCGGCAGCCTGAGCGCCGCGGCACAGGCCGAAGGCGTTGCGCCGTCGTTGATCGGCAGGCGCATCGACGCGCTCGAAGCGCGCCTTGGCGTGAAGCTGCTGGTGCGCACGACACGGCGGCTCTCGCTGACCTTCGAGGGCAGCGCGTTCCTCGAAGACTGCCAACGCCTGCTCGACGACCTGCACAACGCCGAAGCGTCGGTATCGCTCGGCGGCGTCAAGGCGAGCGGACACCTGCGCGTGACCGCCCCGGCCGGGTTCGGGCGAGTGCACGTGGCGCCGCTCGTCCCCGCGTTCCTCGACGCGCACCGCGACGTCACGATCTCGCTGGACCTGACCGATCGGCTCACCGACATCGTCAACGAGAACGTCGACGTCGCAGTGCGCATCGGGGCGCTCGACGACTCGAGTCTCGTCGGGCTGCAACTGGCCGAGAACCGGCGCGTCGTCGTGGCGAGCCCCGCGTACCTGCGCCGGCACGGCGTGCCGGCGCACCCCGACGACCTCGCCGCGCACGATTGCCTGACCTTCGGCACCTACGGCAACCAGGCGCGCGGCTGGACGTTCACCGTCGACGGGCAGGCCGTCTCGGTCCGCGTCGCGGGCACCCTCGAGTGCAACGACGGCGCCGTATTGCACGACTGGGCGCTTGCCGGCAGGGGTCTCGCGTGGCGCTCGATGTGGGAAGTCGGCGACGACCTGCGCGCGGGACGGCTGCGCAGCGTGCTCGACGCATTCGCCGCGCCGCCCAACGCGATCTACGCGGTATTTCCGCAGCGGCGACATCTGCCGCTACGCGTGCGGATGTTCATCGATTACCTGAAGAACACGTACGGCAATGCGGCGTACTGGCGGTGAGGTGGTGTCGGCGCGGCGTTCGGGCGCTCGGGCGCTCGGGCGCTCGGGGCGGACGCGGCAGGCGGCGGCGGGGCGGGGCGCTCGC
>CAYZYC010000067.1:0-14121 GCA_964481165.1 uncultured Limnobacter sp.
TCCTGCTCGCGCGCAAGAACTTCGGCTGCGGATCGTCGCGCGAACACGCTCCGTGGGCGCTCGACGACTACGGCTTTCGCGTCGTCATCGCGCCGTCGTTCGCCGACATCTTCTACAACAACTGCTTCAAGAACGGGCTGCTGCCCGTGCGGCTTGGCGAGCGCGACGTCGACTGGCTGTTCGACCAGGTCAACGCGTTCGACGGTTTCGAACTCGTCGTCGACCTGCCGCAGCAGCGCGTCGTCACGGCGGATGGAGCGCGCGCCTTCGCGTTCGACATCGATGCGTTCCGCAAGGACTGCCTGATCGGCGGGCTCGACGAGATCGGGCTGACGCTGAAGAAAGAACAGCGCATCCGCGAGTTCGAGAGCCGGCACTTCGGCGAGCAGCCCTGGCTGGTCCGTACGCTGGCCCGCTGAATCGCCGCGCGCTCAATCGGGAGATCGGATGAGGATCGTCGTGCTCGCCGGTGACGGCGTCGGACCGGAGATCACCGCGCAGGCGGTGCGCGTGCTGCAGGCGCTGTCGGACGACGGCCTGCAGCTCGCGATCGAATACGCGCCGGTCGGCGGCGCGGGTTACGACGCGGCCGGAGACCCGCTGCCCGAGGCGACGCTGCGGCTGGCCGAGCGCGCCGATGCGATCCTCTTCGGTTCGGTCGGCGGACCCAAGTACGACACGCTGCCGCGCGCGAAACGTCCCGAGCAGGGTCTCTTGCGCCTGCGCAAGCACTTCGACCTGTTCGCGAACCTGCGTCCGGCCATCGTCTACCCGGAACTGGCGCACGCATCGACGCTGAAGAACGAGGTGGTCGCCGGCCTCGACCTGCTGATCCTGCGCGAGCTGACGAGCGACATCTATTTCGGCGAGCCGCGCGGCGTGCGCGTCAACGAGCACGGCGAACGCGAAGGTTTCGATACGATGCGGTATACGGAACGCGAGATCCGCCGCATCGCGACGCTCGCATTCGAAACGGCGCGCAAGCGGCAGCGGCGCGTCTGCTCGGTCGACAAGGCGAACGTGCTCGAGACGACGCAGTTCTGGCGCGATGTGGTCACCGAGGTACACGGCGAATACCGCGACGTGGAGCTGAGCCACATGTACGTCGACAATGCAGCCATGCAGCTCGTGCGCAACCCGAAGCAGTTCGACGTGATCGTCACCGGCAACATGTTCGGCGACATCCTCTCGGACGAAGCGTCGATGCTGACGGGGTCGATCGGGATGTTGCCGTCGGCGTCGCTGAACGCGCGCGGTTTCGGGCTGTACGAGCCGATCCACGGGTCGGCGCCCGACATCGCCGGAAAGGGGGTCGCGAATCCGCTGGCCACGATCCTGTCGGCGGCGATGCTGCTGCGCCATTCGCTCGAGCAGGAGGCCGCCGCGCAGCGCATCGAGCGGGCAGTGCGCAAGGTATTGGCGCAGGGATTCCGGACGGCGGACATCGCCGAACCGGGAAGGCGCACGGTCGGAACGAAGGAAATGGGCGACGCGGTGCTGGCGGCGCTGTAGCGGTTTCAGGAAGGTGCAATCATGTTGAAGGTCGCAATGGTCGGGTGGCGCGGAATGGTCGGTTCCGTGCTGATGCAGCGCATGCGCGAGGAGAACGATTTCGCGCACGTCGAGACGGTTTTCTTCAGCACGTCGAACGCCGGAGGCGCGGCGCCCGACGTGCCGAACCGGGGCGACGCGCGATTGCACGACGCGGGCGACATCGAGTTGCTGAAGAAGATGGATGTCGTCCTGACCTGCCAGGGCGGCGACTGGACGAACGCGGTGTTCCCGAAGCTGCGTGCAGCCGGCTGGAACGGATACTGGATCGATGCCGCGTCGGCGCTGCGGATGAAGGACGATGCGGTCATCGTCCTCGATCCGCTGAACCTGCACGTGATTCGCGATTCGCTCGAACGCGGCGGACGCAACTTCATCGGCGGCAACTGCACCGTCAGCCTGATGATGATGGCGCTGAACGGCCTGCTGCGCGAAGGGCTGGTCGAATGGATCAGCGCCACGACCTACCAGGCGGCGTCCGGCGCCGGCGCGCAGAACATGCGCGAACTGATCGGGCAGATGGGCGCGGTCCATGCTTCGGTGGCGCAGCAGCTCGCCGATCCCGCTTCGGCGATCCTCGAGATCGACGCGCGCGTATCGAGCACCATGCGCTCCGGCGCGTTCCCGACCGAACACTTCGGCGTGCCGCTGGCCGGCAGCCTGATTCCGTGGATCGACAAGGATCTCGGCGACGGCACTTCGCGCGAGGAGTGGAAGGGCGGCGCCGAGTGCAACAAGATCCTCGGCTTGCCGGAGTCCGGGGCCGGTCACATTCCGGTGGAAAGCCTGTGCGTGCGGATCGGCGCGATGCGCTGCCACAGCCAGGCGATGACGATCAAGCTCGAGCGCGACCTGCCGCTTCCCGACATCGAGGCGCTGGTCGCGTCGGGCAACGACTGGGTCCGCCTGGTTCCGAACACTCGGGAGGAGTCGATTCGCCGGCTCACGCCTGTCGCGGTCAACGGCACGCTCGACATCCCGGTAGGCAGGCTGCGCAAGCTGTCGCTGGGCGTCGGCTACCTGAGCGCGTTCACGGTCGGCGATCAGCTGTTGTGGGGTGCCGCCGAGCCGCTTCGCCGCATGCTGCGGCTGCTCGCTGACTGAGCGTCTCGCCTGGACGCCTCGTCGAGCTTGCGCAGCGTGCGCCGGATGCTACGTCGGCGTGCGACCGAGGGGACGAATCTGCGCCGCCAGACCCCTCGAAACTTGCCGTTCGTCACATGACGGCCACAGAGCGAACTTCGGCCAATGCGCAAGCTTGCTTGGGTAAATGGCTGATGTTAGCCTCAAATATCACTTTGTGCGTCTGGGGTAATAGCGTGGGATCTGCCGAAAAACAAGCGATCGGAGCACCGAGACTGCTCGCCGTGGCGATCGCGGCTGCACTTTCGGGCACCGTGCCCACGTACGCGGATGCGGCGGGACTCGGACGATTGACGGTGCAATCGGCACTCGGCCAACCGCTTCGGGCGGAAGTCGAAGTGACTTCGCTCCACCGCGAGGAAGCCGGATCGCTCAGTGCGCGGCTGGCGCCCGCCGATGCGTTCCGCCAGGCCGGGCTCGACTTCAATCCGGCCTTGAGCAGCCTGCGCTTCGCCGTCGAGCAGCGACCGGGCGGCAATGCGGTCGTGCGCATCACCTCGGCACAACCGATCAACGAGCCCTTCGTCGACCTGCTGGTCGAACTGAACTGGTCGGCCGGCAAGTTCGTCCGCGAATACACGTTCCTGCTCGACCCGCCCGAACTGCGAATCGGCCGCGAAACCGTCGTCGCCGGCGGGCCATCGGCACAGGCGGCAGCGCCGATCGTGGCACCTGCGGTCGCTTCACGGGCGGCCGCTGCTCCGACTTCGCCGCAAGCGGCGGCTGCGCCGGCCGCAAGCGCCACGGCCGCGCCCGCTGCGCCGGCAGCGCGAGCCGAAGCGGCCCCTGCGCAGCGTGCTGCGCCCGCGCCCGCGCCGGCAGCGTCGAGTGCCGCACCCGCAGCCGGCGCTCCGGGAAGCGTCGAGGTTCGCTCCGGCGATACGCTCACGAACATCGCGGCGCGCGTGAAGCCGGCCGACATCGCGATCGAGCAGGCGGTGATGGCGATCTACGCGGCCAACCCGCAGGCGTTCTTCGGCACCGTGCACCAGATGTACGCGGGTGCCACGCTCGCGATCCCCGATCGGGCGACGATGGCAGCGGTCGACGCCGCGACCGCGCAGCGCGAAATCCGCGCGCAGGCACGCGACTTCAACGCCTACCGCGCGCGCCTGGCATCGGCGGCGCGTGAAGTCGCACCGGCTGCCGCGGGCCAGAGTGCCGCAGGCACGGTCGGCGCGAAAGTCGAGAGTGCCGCGCCCGCGACCTCGGGCGATCAGCTGAAGCTTTCGCGGTCTGCCGACGCAGCCGCGTCTCCCGGCGCCGCAACCGGATCGACGGCCGGTGCCGCTGCGGGCGCCGAAGCGCAGGTCGCACGCGAGGCGGCATTGCGCGAACAGCAGGAGCGTGTCAGCGCGCTCGAACGCAACGTCGCCGACCTCCAGCAACTGGTCGAACTGAAGAACCGCCAGCTCGCCGAGCTGCAGCAGCAGGTCGAGGCGGCGCGCCTTGCGGGCACGACCGCATCGGGCACCGTCGGTGCCGCGGGCGCGGCTGCCGGCGCGGCCGCAGCCGGTGCGGCCGCTGCGACCGATTCGAGCGCGACGACTTCGGCGACTGCTCCGGACACGACGGCAGGCGCGACGACCGCGGCCCCCTCCCCATCGGCGGCAGGGCAGCCTGGTTCCTCCGGGACGCAGGCCGCGGATACGGCTGCCACCGGCGCGGCGACTGCCGGCTCCGCCGGAACCGACACCGCGGCTTCGCCGGGCGCCGATGGCGCCGCGACGCCTCCCGCGGCCAGTGCGACCGCGGAGCAGCCCGCGGCTGCGTCCACGGCTTCGAACGCACCTGCACAGGCGCCGGCTCCGACGGCGAGCACGCCGCCCGCCGTACCGCTCGAAGAGCCCAGCGCGCTCGCAGCCCTGATGGAGAATCCGCTGCTGTTGCCGGCATTCGCGGCGATCGCACTCGGCCTCGGTGCCTACGGCCTGTACGCGGTACGTCGGCGCAGGAAGGCCGAAGAGTTCGACGACAGCCTGAGCGCCGCCGATGCGTTCACGGCCAACTCGTTGTTCGGCTCCACCGGCGGGCAGGCCGTCGACACGCACAACAGCCTGTTCGAGACGAGCGCACGCGACAGCGGCGTCGACGTGCATTCGACCGAGGTCGATCCGATCGCCGAAGCCGAGGTCTACATCGCGTACGGACGCGAAGCGCAGGCCGAGGAGATTCTCAAGGAAGCGCTGAAGAAGCAGCCCGAGCGCCAGGCGATCCGCCTGAAGCTGCTCGAGATCCAGGCCGCGCGCAAGGACCCGGTCGCGTTCGGTGTGCTCGCGCAGGAAATGTACGACATGGCCGGCGGGCAGAACGAGGAGTGGCCGAAAGTGGTCACGCTCGGACTGTCGATCGATCCGGCGAATCCGCTGTACACCGGGCAGGGCGACGCTTCCGCATCGGCGTTCGACGACGCTGCGCAAGGCGATGGCGACCGTTCCGACGGCGCCTCCGATCGCTCGGCTGCTGCCGGACTGAGTGCCGCAGCAGGCGCCGCTGCGGCGGCCTTCGGCGAGAAGTTCGAGGACGGCGGACAGTCGGAGGCACGGCGTGCTCCCGGCGGACCGTTCGCCGAGACCGTCCCGATGGACGGCGAGAGCGCGGCCGACGCCGGTGTTCCTCCGCTCGACTTCGATCTCGACCTCGAAACGAGCGTGGGACGCGCAGGCAGCGCGCTGTCGGGACAATCCGGCGAGGCCCGCGCTGCCGCCGAGTCCGACCTCGAGCGTGCCATCGAAGGCCGCTTCGATCTCCCGTCGCTCGATCTCGACCTGACGGGCGCCGGCAAGACGGTCGATCGACCGAGCGCCGAAATCGCATCGGCGGCCGGTGAAGCGGCCGGTGAAGACTTCGCGGCGTCCGCAGCCGACGACCTCGCTGCGGACGAACCGCCTGCGCTCGCCGACCTGGGCGAGTTCAAGATCGACCTTCCGTCGCTCGAGGGGCTCGATACCCGTCCCGCGGTGCACGACGCGGACGAGCCGGCTGCCATCGACTTCGGCGACTTCGATGTCGAATCCGACGGTGCGCAGCGCGACGATCTTTCGTCGGGCGGACTCGGACTGGCTGCAGCCGAGACCGCGGTGGAGCCGACGGTCGACACGTCGAGGTGGCAGGAAATGGCAACGAAGCTCGATCTCGCGTCGGCCTACGAGGAGATCGGCGACAAGGAAGGCGCCCGCGAGCTGCTCGAGGAAGTGCTCGATGGCGGCGACATCGCACAACAACAGAAAGCGCGCGTGATGCTGTCGAAGATCGGCTAGCGCGGCCCGGATTCCCTCGCGGGAATCGCTTCGGGGAAGCCTCGGCTTCCCCTTTTCGTTGGTGCGTTTCGTTTGGTGCGCAGTTGGCTCGTTACGCGTTGACGCTGTCCTACGACGGCAGCCGCTTCCCCGGCTGGCAGACGCAGCCGGCGGGCGACGCCGTCCAGGACCTGCTGGAATCGGCGCTGGCGGCGATCGGCGGCGAACGCATCGGCACGATCTGCGCCGGACGCACCGATGCCGGCGTGCATGCGCTGCGGCAGGTCGTGCACTTCGACGCGGCGGCCGCGCGGCCGACGTCGGCCTGGGTGCGCGGGGTCAACGCGCATCTGCCCGACACGATCGCGGTGCGCAGCGCGACGCCGGTCGACGACGACTTCCACGCGCGATACGGCGCGTTGCGCCGCCGCTACCGGTACCTGCTGCATCGTTCGCCGGTGCGCCACCCGCTGCTCGTACGACGGGCAGGTTGGACGTTTCGCGATCCCGACGTCGCCCGGATGCGCCAGGCCGCCGGCCTGCTCGTCGGCGAGCACGACTTCTCGGCGTTCCGCTCGGCCGAATGCCAGGCCGCCTCGCCGGTGCGAACGCTCGAGGAGCTCTCGCTGCACGAGTCGGGCCCGTTCGTCGTGTTCGTGTTCACCGGGAACGCGTTCCTGCACCACATGGTTCGCAACGTCGTCGGTACGCTGCTCGCAGTCGGCGAAGGGCGAAGGGACGTTGCGTGGGTGGCCGAGGTGCTCGCGGGCCGCGACCGCCGGCGGGCCGCCGCCACGTTCGCCCCGGACGGACTGTATCTGGACGGCGTGCAATACGATGCGCGATTCGGCGTGCCTTCGTGGAGCGACGACGTGTTCGAGAGCTTCGCCTGATGCGTACCCGGATCAAGTTCTGCGGACTGGTCGATGCGCAGGACCTGCGCACGGCAGTCGCGCTCGGCGTCGACACGATCGGACTGGTCTTTCACCCGGGCAGTCCGCGCGTGCTCGACATCGCGCACGCAGCCGGACTGCGCCGACTGCTTCCGTCGTGGGTGTCCGCGGCCGGGGTGTTCGTGGACGCGCCCGACGGCGAAGTGCGCCGCATCGCCGGCGCAGTCGGACTCGACGCGATCCAGTTCCACGGCAGCGAGTCGCCGCAGCGCTGCGAACACGAACGCCCGGCGGGAGTCGCGTACTGGCGCGCCGTACGGATGCGCGCGGCAGGCGATTTGCTAGAATCGTCCGTTCGTTTCCGCAGCGCCGAACTGCTGTTGCTCGACTCGTTCAGCGCAGGTTTCGGCGGCAGCGGGGAGACCTTCGACTGGACCTGGATTCCCGCGCAACGAGCGCTGCCGATCGCATTGTCGGGCGGCCTCGCGCCGGAGAACGTCGCAGGCGCCATCGAACGGGTTCGACCGGCGCTGGTCGATGTCTCCAGCGGAATCCAGGCCGACGCTTCCGACGGCGCGCCCCGCGGGCAACCGCGACGCAAATCGAACGAACGTATGGAGCGATTCGTCGCCGAAGTGCTGCGAGCCGATGCGGCCCGCCTGGAGAATTCGCAATGAAGCCGTACGACCTTCCCGACGCGCGCGGCCATTTCGGCCCGTACGGGGGGGCGTTCGTCGCCGAGACGCTCGTGCATGCACTGGACGAGTTGCGCGACGCGTACGAGCGCTACCGGCGCGATCCGCAGTTCGTTGCCGAGTTCGAACACGAGCTGCGGCACTTCGTCGGACGTCCGTCGCCGGTCTATCACGCGAAACGCTGGTCGCAGAAGCTCGGCGGAGCGCAGATCTGGTTCAAGCGCGAAGACCTGAATCACACGGGCGCGCACAAGATCAACAACACGATCGGGCAGGCGCTGCTCGCCGCGCGCATGGGAAAGACGCGGGTCATCGCCGAAACCGGAGCCGGGCAGCACGGTGTCGCGACGGCGACGGTCGCGGCGCGCCAGGCGATGCGCTGCGTCGTCTACATGGGTTCCGAGGACATCGCGCGCCAGAAGCAGAACGTCTACCGGATGAAGCTGCTCGGTGCCGAGGTCGTTCCGGTGGAGAGCGGTTCGCGCACGCTGAAGGATGCGTTGAACGAAGCGATGCGCGACTGGGTCGCCAACGTCGAGGACACGTTCTACATCATCGGCACCGTCGCCGGTCCGCATCCGTACCCGATGATGGTGCGCGACTTCCAGTCCGTGATCGGCGAGGAGTGCAAGCGCCAGATGCCCGAGATGACCGGGCGCCAGCCCGACTACGTCGTCGCCTGCGTCGGCGGCGGATCGAACGCGATCGGCATCTTCCATCCGTATCTCGACGTGCCGCAGGTGGCGTTGATCGGAGTCGAGGCGGGCGGCGACGGACTGGCGAGCGGGCGGCACGCCGCGTCGCTGACCGCGGGCACCCCGGGCGTGCTGCACGGCAATCGCACCTATCTGCTGCAGGACGAGGACGGCCAGATCGTCGATACGCATTCGGTGTCGGCCGGGCTCGACTATCCGGGGGTCGGCCCCGAGCACGCATGGCTCAAGGACAGCGGTCGTGCGCGCTACGTCGTCGTCGACGATGAAGAGACGCTGGCGGCGTTCCACGACTGCTGCCGGCTCGAAGGCATCATTCCGGCACTCGAATCGAGCCATGCGCTCGCGTACGCTGCGCGGCTCGCACCGACGCTGACCGTCGACCGCACGATCCTGGTCAATCTCTCGGGTCGCGGCGACAAGGACATGCACACGGTCGCGCAGCGCGCGGGGCTGCACTTCGAATGACACGCATCGCGCAGGTTTTCGCGCGGCTTTCCGCGCAACGGCGAAAGGCACTCGTCCCGTATGTCACGAGCGGCTTTCCGCAGCGCGACTCCACGGTGCCGATCCTGCATGCGCTCGTCGAGGGCGGCGCCGATGCGCTCGAGCTCGGCGTGCCGTTCTCCGATCCGATGGCCGACGGACCGGTGATCCAGCGCGCCAACGAGACCGCGCTCGCCAACGGCATCGCGCTGCGCGACGTGCTCGGTTTCGTGCGCGAATTCCGCGAGCGCGACGCGCGAACGCCGGTGATCCTGATGGGCTACGCGAACCCGATCGAGCGCATGGGCACGCAGCGATTCCTCGAGGAGGCGGCGGCGTGCGGAGTCGACGGCGTGATCGTCGTCGACTACCCGCCCGAAGAGTGCGAGGACTTCGCGCGCGCGGCCCGCGCGACCGGCATCGACCCGATCTTCCTGCTCGCCCCGACCTCCACCGCGGAGCGCATCGAGCGGGTGCTGGCGATCGCCAGCGGCTACGTGTACTACGTTTCGCTCAGGGGCACGACCGGCGGCACGATGGACGTCGACGATGTCGTGCGTCGCGTGTCGGAGATCCGCGCCGGGACGACCTTGCCGATCGCCGTGGGTTTCGGAGTTCGCGACGCGGCCACCGCCCGGGCGGTGGCCGGGGCCGCGGACGGCGTCATCGTCGGCACGCGCACGATCGAGGTCGTGCGCGACGGCTCCGTGCAGCAGGCACCGCAACGCGCGCGCGAGTTCATGGCTTCGCTGCGCGCTGCGCTCGACGAAGCGGCTTGCGCCGCACACGAATCGGGAAACCCCTCATGACCTGGCTCGACAAGCTGCTTCCTCCGCGCATCAAACGTTCGCCCGCCGGCGGCAAGAAGGTTCCCGAAGGCGTGTGGGTGAAGTGCCCGTCTTGCGATGCGGTGCTGTATTCGGCGGACCTCGAGGCGAACCTGAACGTCTGCCCGAAGTGCGCGCACCACATGCGGATGTCGGCACGCAAGCGGCTCGACCTGCTGCTCGATGCCGAGGGACGCTACGAGATCGGCCACGAAGTGCTGCCGGTCGATGCGCTGAAGTTCAAGGACAGCCGCAAGTATCCCGAGCGATTGCGCGAGGCGATCGACGAGACCGGCGAAACCGACGCACTCGTCGTGCAGGGCGGGGCGATCCGCACGATTCCGGTCGTCGTCGCGTGTTTCGAGTTCGATTTCATGGGCGGATCGATGGGCTCGGTCGTCGGCGAACGTTTCGCGCGCGGCGTGCAGGGCGCGCTCGAGCAGAAGGTACCCTTCGTCTCGATCGCATCCTCGGGCGGTGCGCGGATGCAGGAAGGGCTGCTGTCGCTGATGCAGATGTCCAAGACCACGGCGATGCTGACGCGGCTTTCCGAGAACCGGCTGCCGTACATCTCGGTGCTCACCGATCCCACGATGGGCGGCGTCTCGGCGAGCTTCTGCTTCCTGGGCGACGTCGTGATCGCCGAGCCGCGCGCGCTGATCGGTTTCGCCGGCCCGCGCGTCATCGAGCAGACCGTGCGCACGAAGCTGCCCGAGGGGTTCCAGCGCTCCGAGTTCCTGCTCGAGAAGGGCGCGATCGACATGATCGTCGACCGGCGCCAGATGCGCGACGAGATCGCCCGGCTGCTCGCGCTGCTGCTCAGGCAGCCGAGCGAGGCGCTGGCCTGATGGCACGTTCGCTGTCCGAGTGGCTCGGACGCATCGAACGGCTGCACCCGAAGACGATCGATCTCGGACTCGACCGGGTGCGCGAGGTCGCCTCGCGGATGCAGCTCGCGCTGCCGTGCACGGTGTTCACGGTCGGCGGAACGAACGGCAAGGGTTCGGTTTGCGCGATGCTCGAGGCGGTCCTTCTGTCTGCCGGCTATCGCGTCGGCCTGTACACGTCGCCGCACCTGGTTCGCTTCAACGAGCGCGTGCGACTCGACGGCACGGCATTGAACGACGCGACGCTCGTCGCGCAGTTCGAGGCCGTCGAGGCGGCACGCGGCAATACGGGACTCACGTACTTCGAGTTCACGACGCTGGCCGCGTTGCGCGCGTTCCGGGATGCGGCACCCGACGTAGCGATCCTCGAAGTGGGGCTCGGCGGCCGCCTCGATGCGGTCAACCTGGTCGATGCCGATTGCGCGATCGTCACCAGCGTCGACGTCGACCACCAGGAGTACCTCGGCAGTTCGCGCGAGCAGATCGGCTGGGAGAAGGCGCACATCTTCCGCGCCGGTCGCCCGGCGATCTGCAGCGATCCGATGCCGCCGGCGTCCCTGGTCGAGTACGCGGAGTCGATCGGCGCCGACCTCTGGCTGTGCGGCCGCGACTATCGGTACACCGGAGATCGACAGCAGTGGTCGTACCGCGGCCGCACGCAACGGCGCAGCTCGATGGCGTATCCGTCGCTGCGCGGCGCGAACCAGCTGCTCAATGCCTCGGGCGTGCTCGCCGCGCTCGAGGCGCTGCGCACGACGCTTCCGGTCAGCCAGCAGGCGGTGCGTCAGGGATTCGCCACGGTCGAGCTTCCCGGGCGATTCCAGGTGCTGCCGGGGATGCCGACGACGGTGCTCGATGTCGCGCACAACCCGCACGCGGCGGCACACCTGGCGAGCAATCTCGACGCGATGGGCCGGTTCGCGCGCACCTTCGCGATCTTCGGCGTCATGCGCGACAAGGACGTCGACGGGATCGTCGCAGCACTGAAGGATCGCGTCGATCACTGGCTCGTCGTCGACCTGCCCGGCGAACGCGCGGCCCGCGCAGCGTGGATCGCCGAACGGTTGCAGGCGGCAGGTGTCGGGACCGCCGGCATGCAGCCCGCCGACGGCAGACCCGCAACGCAGGAACGCGAGGTGTCGACGATCGAATGCTTCGCCGATCCGTCGTCCGCGCTTGCCGCAGCGCAACGAGCAGCGCGACCCGATGATAGAATCGTCGCCTTCGGTTCCTTCCTCACCGTCGCGGACATTCTTGCGCACCGTGTCTCTCCGTCGGATAAGTTCTCTTCCCACTGAGACGCGTCCCGTGGTCCGGGGTTCGATGTCAGGCCATGGCGCGGCGTGACCCCGCCGACGGCGCGGCGCTCGACCCGGCCCTGACGCAGAAAAAGCGTGCGCGCCGCCGCCTCGTCGGCGCGCTGGTGCTCGGAGTGGCTGCCGCGATCGTGTTGCCGCTGGTCCTCGATTCCGAGCCGCGCCAGACGATCACCGACGTCGAGATCGAGATCCCGCCGCGCGATGCACCGCTGTCGAAACTTGCCGATGGCGCGCACGGCACGTCCTCCGTGACGAGTGGCGACGAAGTCGCTACGCCGCCGGCCGAGCCGGTTGCGGAGCACCGCGACACGGTCCCCGGCGAGAAGCAGTCGAGCGAGACGAAAGCGGCCGACGCCGCCGCCGCATCCGGGGCGAAGGCCGCAGCGGAGGCCCGGGCTGCAGCCGATGCCAGGGCCGCAGCCGATGCAAAGGCGGCAGCCGATGCAAAAGCGAGTGCCGCGAAGGCCGCCGAAGCGAAGGCGCGCGAGTCGCGCACGAGTCCAGCCAAGCAGCCCGCCTCGCAGAAGGCGCCGCAGGTCGCGGCGTCGAAGCCGACTGCTGCGGCACCGGCCGCGAAGCCGGCTGCCGCACCGGCCGCGAAGGCGGCCTCGGGCGACGCCGCGGCGACGCGCTTCGCACTGCAGGTCGGAGCGTTCGCGAACGCGGGCACCGCGCGTGCGCAGGCCGACAAGGTGCGCAAGGCCGGCATGCGCGCGTACACGGAGAAGGTGCAGACGCCGCAGGGATCGCGCACGCGCGTGCGCGTCGGACCTTTCGACTCCCGCGAAGCCGCGGAGAGCGCGCGGGCGAACCTGAAGCTCGCGGGAATCGACTCCGCTGTCGTCAGTCACTAGTGAGCGTCGCCGAACTCACCGGCTGGGACTACTTCGTGATGGCGACGCTGCTGATCTCGAGCGCGCTGGGCGTGCTGCGCGGTTTCGTGCGCACCGTCTTCGCACTGGCGGGCTGGGTCGTCGCGCTGCTCGGCGCGCCGCTGCTCGCCGGGCCCGTGATCGCAGCCACCGGGTGGTCGGTTCCGCCGCTGTTCGTCGGAGTGCTCGTCTTCTTCGTGCTGCTGATCGCCGTGCGCCTGCTCGGCGTCGTGATCGCGCGCGCGCTCGCCGGTGTCGGGCTCGGTTCCGCGGATCGCACCTTCGGCGCTGCGCTGGGCGTGCTGCGCGCGCTGGTGCTGATCACGATCGTCGCGCTCGCGGGAAGGCACCTGGGAGCCGACCGCGACCCCGCCTGGCAGCGGGCGATGTCCCGCCCGTTGCTCGACGTGCTGGTATCGTGGGTGGATCCGTATCTTCCGGTGCGCTCCGAGCGACAGCGGCAAGCCCGAATCATCGAACGAGGCCCGACATGTGCGGAATCCTGGGCGTCGTAGCGCGCTCCCCGGTCAACCAGCTGCTCTACGACGGGCTGCTGCTGCTGCAGCATCGCGGCCAGGACGCGGCCGGGATCGCCACCGGGATGGGCAAGACCTTCAACATGCAGAAGGGCAACGGGCTCGTGCGCGACGTCTTTCGCACGCGCAACATGCGCTCGCTGTCGGGAACCACCGGCATCGGGCACGTCCGCTATCCGACGGCGGGTTCCGCGAACAATTCGGCCGAGGCGCAGCCGTTCTACGTCAACGCGCCGTTCGGCATCCTGCTTGCGCACAACGGCAACCTGACCAACGCCGAGCAGCTCAAGGACGAGATGTTTCGGCGCGATCGGCGCCACATCAATACCGATTCGGATTCCGAGGTGTTGCTCAACGTGCTCGCCAACGCCTTGCAGGCGTCGGCGCGCGGCGTCTCGCTGGACCCCGAGACGATCTTCGCCGCGGTGAGCGAGGTGCATGCGCGCAGCCGCGGCGCGTACGCGTGCGTGGCCGAGATCGCCGGTTACGGAATCCTCGCGTTTCGCGATCCCTTCGGAATCCGTCCGCTGTGCTACGGAATCTCCGAAACCGACCGCGGCACCGAATACCTGATTGCGTCCGAATCGGTGGCGCTCGAGGGGCTCGGTTTCCGCATGGTGCGCGACGTCGCACCCGGCGAAGCGATCTTCATCGATCTCGACGGCAACTTCCACTCGCGGCAGTGCGCCCGCGATACGCAGCTCGTTCCCTGCGTCTTCGAGTACGTGTATTTCGCGCGCCCCGACTCGATCCTCGACGGCGCATCGGTGTACGCCGCGCGGCTGCGCATGGGCGAGCACCTGGCCGAACGGCTCGCCTGCGAGCTGTGGCACGGCGACATCGACGTCGTGATGCCGATCCCGGATACCTCCCGCCCGTCGGCGATGCAGCTGGCGATGAAACTGGGACTGAACTACCGCGAGGGTTTCCTGAAGAACCGCTACGTCGGGCGCACGTTCA
>CAYZYC010000068.1:0-13954 GCA_964481165.1 uncultured Limnobacter sp.
AACCCTCGTATGCAGCTTGGGAAGCTGCCGTTCTGCCATTGAACTACACCCGCGTCAGCGGGCGATTCTAGCGCGCAGCGCGTCGAGTCGGCGCAACAGCTCGACCGGCGCCTCGCGAACCGTGCGCGTTGCGCCCTGGTAGACCGCGCCGGTATTGCCATCGAGCGTCAGGATCTCCCCCTCGGCGAACGCGCGTCCTCCGAGGCGCACGCTGCGCCGGGCGAGGTCGATTTCGAGCGATTCGCAACCGACCAGGCAGACCCTGCCCAACTGGCGCGCGACGACGGCCGCGTGCGAAGTGCGCGCCCCGCGCGCGGTCAGCAGGCCTTCGGCGAGTTCGAGCGCCGCGATGTCGTTCGTCTCCGCGTCCTGCCGCAGCAGCACCACCCGGACTCCGGCGGCGCGCCGACTGCGCACCCGCCGTTCGTCCAGCGCGATTTCTCCGGTCGCGACGCCGGTGCAGGCACTGATCGCCTGCGCGAGCGGCTGGATCTCCGCACCGTCTTCGGACGCCGTGCGCACGAGCGTGAGCGCGGCTTCGTCGAGTCCGTCGGTGCGCCGCAACGCCTCGTCGCGCGGGATCACGCCCGCGTCGCACAGGTCGAGCGCGATTCGTGCCTTCGCCTGCGGCGTGCGCTGGCCGGCCCGCGTCTGCAGCAGGAACAGTCGGCCCTCCTCGACCGTGAACTCGAAGTCCTGCATGTCGGCGAAAGCGCTCTCGAGTCGTTGCGCGGCGTCGAGCACCTCGGTCCACACCTTCGGTGCGACCGCCGCGAGCTCCTCGTGTCCCTGCGCGCTGCGCCGGCCGGAAACGACGTCTTCGCCCTGCGCGTTGAACAGGAAATCGACCCAGGGGACCGGATCGCCGGTCGACGGATGACGCGTGAACCCCACGCCGGCACCCGACGCGCCGCCGGCGTTGCCGAACACCATGCGCTGCACGGTGACCGCGGTGCCCATGCCGTCGCAGCCTGCACAGAAGCGTCACGCGGTCGTCACATCGGCGCGATACCATCGGCGCGTGCGCGAAGTGTCCGATCGAAGCCCCGCGAAGATCACCAGCGTCAGGCGTTGCAGGCGTCTTGCCGCCAACACCGACGGGCGCGACCTCGTGGTCGGCGACCTGCACGGCCATCGCTCGCTGCTCGAGGCGCAACTCGATCGACTGGATTTCGACCCCGCGCGCGATCGCGTGTTGTCCGTCGGCGACCTGGTCAACCGGGGGCCCGAGTCGCTCGCCACGCTGTCGCTGATCGAAGAACCGTGGTTCCATGCGGTGCTCGGCAACCACGAGCTGATGCTGCTGAACTACCTCGACCACTACGACAGTCGCACGCACTCGCGCAAGGCGTTCGCGTCCGTCCATGGGCAATGGATCCGCGAGGCCGTCGCGAAGAACCGGAAACTCCTCGGAAAACTGGCCGGGCGGCTCGCGGAACTGCCGCTCGCGCTGCACGTCGAGGGCGTGGTCTCGTTCAACGTCACGCATGGCGACCTGCTGCCGATCGGCTCACGGCAGGAGGACCTGCTCGGCGACGAAACGGTCTGCATGCACCGGGCCGACGCGGCGACGTCGTCGCGGCTCAACTTCGGCGGAGCGCTGAAGTGCGCGATGTTCGGCCTGCGCTTCGCCGAGCATTCGGTACAGATCAGCAATCGGCCCATCGGCGAACTGCCGATCACCTACGTCGGGCACTCGCGGATCCGGCATGTGACCGTCCACAACTCCTACGTGTACATTGACCAGGGCGTGCAGGCGCATCCGGACCCGTCGGAGCGTCGACCTCCGACCGTGATCGACCATGCGAAGTTCGCGTTCTGGCTCGGCGGCGTCGTCACGGCACGCGAAAGGATGACCGCGGGCGCCGACGCGTGATGCGACCCGGATGGTTCGCGGCAAACCAGCGGCATCGCACCGGGATCACAGTGGGCAACCAGACCGAAGTCGAACTGAAGTTCCTCGTTCCGCAGTCGTCGCGCGCGGCACTCGCCGCCGAGATGGGCCGCGGATCGGCGACGCTCGAGCGTCGCACGCTGGCCGCGATGTACCTCGATACCGGCGACCGGCGCCTGGCGCGGGCCGGCATCGCGTGGCGCCTGCGGCGCGAAGGACGCCGCTGGATCCAGACCTTGAAAGCCGGCGGCGCAAGTGCACTCGAGCGCTCCGAGCACGAGGTGATTCGCCCGGACGCAACGCATGACGCGTGTGCGCATGCGGGCACTCCCGACGGCGATCGCCTGCTCGGCATCCTCGGCGACGCGCACGACGACGGCATCGAGGTCGGCGTGCGCTTTCGGACCGAAGTGCGGCGCACGGCGCGCCGGATCCGAACCCGCGGGGCGGTCGTCGAAGTGGCGTTCGACGAAGGCCGGCTGCTGGCGGGCGACGCCCGCGAACGGATCCGTGAAGTCGAATTCGAGCTGGTATCGGGATCGGTTCGCGCGATGCTGCGGCTCGCCGAGCGCTGGCGCAGGCGCTTCGGTCTCGTCTACGATCCGCGCAGCAAGGCCGAACGAGGCGACCGGCTGGCCGACGGATTCCGGTTTCCGCCGGTGCGCAAGTCGCGCCGTCCCGACTACCCGGACGAAGCGACCGCGACCGAAGCGCTGGGCGTCGTGCTCGAAGAATGCCTCGCGCACGTAACGCACAACGCGATCGGACTGATCGAAGGCGATCCGGAATCGCGCGTCGACCACGTGCACCAGATGCGCGTGGGAATCCGCCGGCTTCGCAGCGCGCTGCGAAGCTTCGCGGACTGGACGCCCGCGCCGCCCGACACGCTGATCGACGGCCTGCGCACGCTCTTCGCGACACTCGGCGAGTCGCGCGACAGCGACGTTCTCGACACCGGCGTCGCGGCCGAACTTGCCCGGGTCGGCGCACCCGCGCTGACCGTGCCGGCCGGCGCACCCGGAACCGATCCGGCCGACGCGGTCCGCACCGATGCCGTACAGCGCCTGCTCGTCGCCTGGATCGACTGGCGCGCGAGTCTCGCCGAGCCACCGGCATCGCCACCACCGCAGCCGCAGCCGGGTGCGTCGCAAGCGCAGGCCGCAGGCGTCGATGCGCCGGAAGCCGCGGCACCCATCGACGATGGTCCGGAATCCTTTCATCGAAACGTGGAACGACGGCTGCGCAAGTGGCACCGCCGCATCGCCGAAGATTCGAAGACATTCGACGAACTCGACGACGAGCAATTGCATTCGCTTCGCAAACGCGTCAAGCGCCAGCGCTACGCGGTCGAGTTCTTCGCGCCGGTGCTCGGCCGGCGCAAGGTCGAGCGCTATCTCGGGCCGCTCGCCGCGATCCAGGACCGCATGGGCGAACTGAACGACCTGTTCGTCGCCAGGACGCGATACCAGGAACTCGTCGCGTCGGAGCCCGCAGCGTGGTTCGCTCTCGGCTGGCTGGCCGCGCGCATCGAGGAAGTACGCGCACTCGCGAAGCCGAGACTCGAGCGCCTCGCGAAGACCGATCCGCCGACCTGCTGAAACCGGACGCCCGGGAACCCGCCGCCGGGAGTGGCATCGGCCGAAAAAAGGTGCATACTGTTTCGACCCGAACCACAAGAAAAAGGGTCAGCTCGAATGGCAACCTCGTCCCGGACAACGAAATCCTCAGGCAGCGGCGCCAGGCCGGCCGCCGCAACGCCAGTCGCTGCGACGATCGCCGATGCGCCGGCCGCATCGGCGGTGCCGGCCTCGAAGAAGAAGCGCACGACCTCGAAGAGTTCCGCCTCGAAGAGTCCCGCCTCGAAGAGCGCGCCCTCGAAGGCCGCAGCCCCGAAGCGCGAGAATGCAGCGCGCACCGCGCCTGCCGCGCCGGACAAGCGGCGCCGGAAGCTGGTGCGCGACAGCTTCACGATGCCGCGCGAGGACTTTGACGTGGTGCTGGCATTGAAGGAACGCGCGCAGCAGCTCGGCCGTCCGGCACGCAAGAGCGAGGTGCTTCGCGCCGGAGTCCGTTCGCTCGCGACGAGCGACGATGCGACGTTTCGTGCCGCTCTCGATGCCCTCGTCGTGCTGAAGAAGGGGCGCCCGAAGAAGGGGCGCTGACGGCGAGGGGTGCCGACGGCGGCATCTACGCCGCCACACGCGACGAGAGTCCGCGCGCTCGGCGGCACGCGCGGCCCGTGCTTCGCGTGCATGAGACAATCGGCACATGCAGAGCATCGTCGTCAATGGAGACGCACGCCCGTTGCCGGCGCCGGCGACGGTGTCGGCGCTGCTCGCCGAGCTCGGACTCACCGGCCGGCGCATTGCAGTCGAACGCAACGGCGAAATCGTTCCGCGCAGCCGGCACGAATACGAAGCGCTCGAAGCCGGCGACCGTCTCGAGATCGTCGTCGCCGTAGGCGGCGGCTGAACCGCAGGACGATCGAATCGGGAGAACGACTTGGCCGCCGAACACGTGTTCGAAGGAAACCTGCAGTGGGACGGACACCCCGAATCCCGCGCATACGACTACGAGAACCTGCACCGCCGGACGACGATCGCGTTCGGCGACGCGCGCATCGACGCATCGGCGCCCGCGGTCTTCCACGGCGACGATCGCCTGGCCAATCCGGAGACGCTGATGATCGCGTCGCTGATGCAGTGTCACTTCCTGACCTTCATGGCAGTAGCGATCAAGTCCGGGGTGCGCGTCGCCGGATACCGCGATCGCGCGAGCGGGCGCCTCGGAATGAAGGACGGCAAGATGCGCTTCGTCGAAGTCGTGCTGCGTCCGGCGGTCACGCTCGCCGATCCGGCGCACGCCGAGCGGCTCGCGGCTCTTCACGAGCGGGCGCACCGCAACTGCTTCATGTCGAACTCGGTGAACTTCCCGGTGCGCATCGAACCCGATCCGGCCTGATCGGCGCGCGGCCGGACCGTTCCGTTCCATCACGTTTCACGTTTCACGTCTCACCAGCACTCTCGCCACACCATGGACAACGCGGATGCACTGACGATCGGCCGTCGCAGCTTCGAGTCGCGACTGCTGATCGGTACGGGCAAGTATCGGGACTTCGACCAGACGCGTGCGGCGGTCGAGGCAAGCGGCGCGCAGATCGTCACCGTGGCGATCCGGCGCACGAACATCGGCCAGAACGCGGGCGAGCCGAACCTGCTCGACTTCCTGTCGCCCGTTCGTTACACGATCCTGCCGAACACCGCCGGCTGCTACAGCGCCGACGAAGCGGTGCGCACGCTGCGCCTGGCGCGCGAGCTGCTCGACGGCCACTCGCTGGTCAAGCTCGAAGTGCTCGGCGATGCGCGTTCGCTGTACCCGAACATGCCGGAAACGCTCGCCGCCGCGCAGACGCTCGTCGACGACGGCTTCGAGGTCATGGTCTACTGCAGCGACGATCCGATCCAGGCGAAGCGCCTCGAGGAAATCGGCTGCGTCGCCGTAATGCCGCTCGCCTCGCTGATCGGCTCGGGAATGGGCATTCTGAATCCCTGGAACCTGCAACTGATCCTCGAGCAGGCGCAGGTTCCCGTGATCGTCGATGCCGGCGTCGGCACCGCGTCCGATGCGGCGATCGCGATGGAGCTGGGTTGCGCCGGCGTGCTGATGAACACGGCGGTGGCAGCAGCGCGCGATCCGGTGCGGATGGCCGGTGCAATGCGCAAGGCGGTGCAGGCCGGTCGCGAAGCGTACCTGGCCGGTCGCATGGCGAAGAAGCCGTACTCGGCGGCTCCTTCGTCGCCGACCAGCGGCCTGATCGCGCCGGCGGCACCGCATTCGTGAGCGCGGCGCCGCAGACGTCGCCGCACCCGCACATCCGCAGCTATTCGGGGCGGCGCGGCCATTTCACCAGGGGCCAGCGTCTCGCCTACGAGACGCTTCGCGAGCGCTGGTGCATCCCCTACGACGCCGGACGTCGTCTCGACCGTCTCGGGCACTTCGGTCGTGAAGCGCCGCTGGTCGTCGAGATCGGCTTCGGCATGGGCGAATCTCTCGCGCAGATCGCGGCGGCCGAGCCGCAGAACGATTTCCTCGGCATCGAGGTCTATCCGGCGGGCGTTGGCGCCCTGCTCTCGCGCATCGACACGATGCGCCTGTCGAACCTGCGCATCGTCCAGCACGACGCCGTCGAGGTCGTGCGCGACATGCTCGCACCCGGAACGATCGCGCGCGTGCAGGTCTTCTTTCCCGATCCGTGGCCCAAGAAGCGGCACCACAAGCGCCGGTTGATCCAGCCCGCCTTCGTCGCGCTCCTGGCCGACCGGCTGCAAAGCGGGGGAACGCTGCACTGCGCGACCGACTGGGAGCACTATGCGGTGCAGATGCTCGACGTCCTGTCCAGCGAGCCGCTGCTCGAGAACTGCGCTGCCGGGCACGCCAGCGCGCGGGCGGAAACGCTCGTCGCGGAATCGGCGGCGCAATGCCGGGGTTTCGCTGTACGCCCCGAATACCGGCCGGCAACCCGCTTCGAGAATCGGGGCCGCACGCTCGGTCATGGCGTCTGGGATATCGTGTTCCGCCGGATCCGATCCGATGCCGCGGTGATCGACGCAAGCTGAGCGCAGTCAGCCGCTCCACTGCACCAGCCCCGTCCAGGCGGTCGCCAGAACGACCAGTCCGAACGCGATCCGGTACCACGCGAAGGGTTTGAAATCGTGGTGGGCGACGTAGCGGATGAACCAGTGCACGCACGCCAGCGCAGCGAAGAACGAGAACAGCAGCCCGACGGCGAACAGGGGAACGTCTCCGAGATCGACCAGGTGCCGATACTTCCAGCCGTCGTAGATGCCTGCGCCGATCAGCGTCGGTATGGCCAGGTAGAACGAGAACTCCGTCGCCACCCTGCGCGACAGCCCGAACAGCATTCCGCCGATGATCGTCGCACCCGAACGGCTCGTTCCCGGTATCAGCGCGAAAGCCTGCGCGATTCCGAGCTTGAGCGCGTCGGACGCGCGGATTTCGTCGACGTCGTCGATGCGCGGCGGAGCCGCGCTGCGATGCCGCGCCGATTCGACCCAGAGGATGATCAGTCCGCCGACGATGAACGCAACCGCCACGGGCACCGGCCGGAAGAGGTGTTCCTTGATCGCCGCTGCGAACAGCACGCCGAGCACGGCTGCGGGCAGGAACGCGATCGCGACGTTCGTCGCGAACCGTCGTGCGCGCGGATCCGAGCGTATCCCCGAGATCGTCGACGTGATCCGCGCACGGTAGTACCAGATCACCGCGAACATCGCGCCGGTCTGGATCGCGACGGTGAACATGTTCTCCTTCTCGCCGTTGAAGCCGAGAAGACTGCCGGTGAGGATCAGGTGTCCCGTGCTCGAGATCGGCAGGAATTCGGTGAGCCCTTCGACGATTCCCAGGATCGCCGCCTTGACCAGCAGCGGCAACGCGACCAGCAGCTCAAGCATCCGCCCACCAGGCATGGAAGTGGTGGACGGGGCCGTGCCCGCTGCCGACCTGCAGCCGGCCGGCGCCGCGGATCGCTTCGGTCATGTAGCGTTTCGCTTCGTGCACCGCGTCGACGGGATCGTTGCCGTGTGCGAGCAATGCGGCGATCGCCGCGGACAAGGTGCAGCCGGTGCCGTGCGTATTGCGCGTCTCGATGCGCGGTTGTGCGAGTTCGATCATCCGGTCTCCGTCGTGCAGCAGGTCGATCGCGTCGCCGCTGAGGTGCCCGCCCTTGAGCAACACGAACCGCCTGCCGTCGTCGCGCATCAGGCGGCGCAACCGTTCGGCGGCCCGGTGCATCTCGCGCAGGTTCTCCGGCGCGCGAGCCCCCAGCAACATGCCTGCCTCGGGGAGATTCGGGGTGATCATTGTCGCAAGCGGCACGATTGCTTCGATCAGCGTCGCGATCGCGTCCCGGTCGAGCAACGCATCGCCGCTCTTGGCGACCATCACCGGGTCGACGACACAGTGCGGCAGGCGGCCGTCGGCGATCGGCGGGGAAAGACCTTCGGCGACCGCGGTCGCGATGGGCGAAGTCCCGAGCATTCCGATCTTCGCCGCGTCGATACGCACGTCGGCGAACAGCGTGTCGAGTTGCAGCCGGACGAAGGCGGGCGGCACCGGGTGCACGCCGCTCACGCCTTGCGTGTTCTGCGCGGTCAGGGCGGCGACCACCGCGGTGCCGTAGGCGCCGAGCGCCGAGAAGGCCTTGAGGTCGGCCAGGATCCCGGCGCCGCCGCTGGGATCGACCCCGGCGACACTGAGCGCATTCGGAATCCGGACACTGCGTGTGGCGCCGGACGGGGCCGCGCCGGCCGACGCGCGGGGTCGTTTGCGTTCGTTCACGGATCGATGCTGCACGTGCAGCGAGGCGGTGCGCGCACGAATGCGCGGAAGCCGGATGTTAGCCGAGTCGCGCTCCGCGCCGCGCCGCGAGGAGCGGAACGCGCATCTCGTCTTCGTCGATTCCGCCGTGCATGCCGATGAAATCGGTCGGCTTCTCGCCCTCGAGCTCGTCCACCAGCGTGACGCGGCGCCTGGGCACCAGCACATGGGTGCCGATTCGTCCGGAGAGCGCCGTGCGTCCGTCGGAAGGAAGCGCGCCGAACCAGCCGGAGTGCAGCAGCGTGCCGGATTCGTGCACGTCGAACGCATCTCCGGTTGCGCCGTGGACGATCTCGGCGAAGCGCTCGCGCCGGTCGTCGCGCACGTAGCAGAACGGCACGCGCGGCTCGCCGCACAGCGGGCGATCGAGGCATGCGGCGATCTCCGGAAAATCTGCCAGTCGCCACTGGTCTTCGGCCGCGACGTCGATGAACCCGTGATCGGCGCTTGCGAGCAGCAGCACGTCGTAGGGAGAGAGACGCTCCAGCAGTTCGGCGAACCAGCGATCCAGTCGAGCGACGACTGCGGCGGCTGCGTCGCTTTCGCAGCCGCGTTCGTGGCTCACCGAGTCGAAGTGCGGCAGGTAGACGAAGACCATCGTGTCCTCGTCGCATGCCGCGAGTGCCTCCAGGACCAGCACGGTGACATCGTCGACGCTGCGGTAGCCGATGACGGTCGACCCTGCGTACGAGTACCGCGAGTATTCGGAGCAGGCGATGTGCTGCGGCAACAGCGCGAACAGCCTCGACTCGCTTCGCGTCGCCCACGGCTGCCACGACCACGTGCCTTCGGCGGATACCGGCTGGCGGTGATCGGCGCGCAGGTCCATCGGCAAGGTGCGGATGACCGCGCCTGCGGCGTCGGACCACATCAGCCACCCGGGATTGCCGTGCACTGCCGGAGGCGCCGCCGCGGCGAGCGACGTCGTCGCCGGAGCGGTGCTCGACGGGAACACCGAATCGAGGGTGGCGACGCGGCACTGCGACAGCGCGCCGTGCGGCGCGTGCAGCGCGAGAGCGCGTTCGCCGAGGCCGTCGAGCAGCACGAACACCGTCGCGCGATGTGCCTCGAGCGCCTGCCGTACGGCGGCGTTGCGCAGGCCGCGCGCGGCCGGACGTGCGCCGAAGCGTGCGGCGAGCGACGCCGCCAGGTTCAGGAGGTTGGACCCGGCTTCGAAATCGTGGAACGGAGCGACGCGCGGACCGGACATCGGTGAACGAACCTCGGTGGTCGCCGAAGCGATCACCGTCCGGGGATCCCTTCAACGATCGCGGTGGCGATTCCCGCGAAAAGCGTCGCCGCGCGGAGATCCCCACTGGCCGGCATTGCTGCCGCGGCGATCCCAGCCGTGGTCGCGCCCGTGCGACCGATGATGCGAACCATGATGCACGCGGGGCGGCGCGCGATGAATGACCCTCGGCGCGGAACGGTAGTACACCGCCGGCGGTCGCACGATGACCGGCGCCGGCGCGTAGTACACCGGCGGCCGGTAATACACGGGTGGCGCGGGATAGTAGACCGGAGGAGGCGCGCGATAGACGGGGGCCGGGTAGGCGTACCCTCCCGGATAGCCGACGCCGACGTGTGCTCCGTACGAGACGTGGCCGTGGCGCGCGTTCTGCGCGGCGGCTGCGCCGGCAGCGGCCCCGATGGCCCCGCCGATGACCGCTCCGTCGCGTCCGCCGATCGATTGCCCGATGACGGCGCCCGCACCGCCGCCGATCACCGCCCCGAGCACGGCCTGCGAGGCCATCGCCGGTGGTGCCGCGACCGCTGCGACTACCGACAGGACAGCGCCGGCCGCAGCCAGTCGCAGGAGATTGCGCGACTGCGGCCGCGCCGACGTGGCCAGGCGATTCGCAGTTCCGTTCATGATGACTCCTTGGTTCGGTATCGCCCAACGCATTCTGCGCGGCGCACGATGGCAGACTATCGTCGACGGACCGGCCGAACCAGACGCGTTCGTGCAAAAGGCGTAACAGACTGTAAGGTGAGCACATGCGACTTCGGCACGTCCTCATTGGCATCGGCGTTCTCGTGGGCATCGCCGTGCTCGCGCTCGCCGTGTTCGTCGCCACTTTCGATGCGAACCGGTACAAGTCCACGCTGATCGAACTGGTCGAGAAGCACACCGGCCGCGCCCTGACGATCGACGGCGAGTTGTCGCTCGCGCTGCTGCCGCGAATCGGCCTGTCGGTGGGGCAGGCGCAGCTGTCGGGGCCGAAGGGCAAGGGGGAATTCGCGCAGATCGACTCGGCGCGCATCGGCGTGGCGGTCTGGCCGCTGCTGTCGAAACAGGTGCAGGTCGAACGCGTATCGCTCGACGGGTTGAAGCTCGACGCGATCCGCTATCGCGACGGAAGCACCAATTTCGACGACCTGGTCGCGGAACCCGGCCCACAGGCAGCGCCCGAAGCGGCTCCCGCGACGGAGTCGTCGCCGGCAGACGCGGCCTCGGCGGCGGCTGCTTCGGTCACGATCGCGCAACTGCAACTGACGAACTCCGCGCTCGGCTGGCGCGACGAGTCGAGCGATGCCGAGTGGCTGCTGCAGGATCTCGATCTCGACGCCGACCGCATCGCCAGCGGCGAGCCGGGCAAACTGCGCATCGCAGGCCGGCTCATCGGCAAGAGCCCGCGCGTTTCGGCGCAACTCGGTCTGACCAGCGGCTATCGCGCCGACTTCGCGACGTCGACCGTCACGCTTTCCGACCTGAAGTTCGATCTGCGCACCGACGACGGGATCGAGGGCTCGATCGCGGCTCCGTTGCTCACGATCGCCGACGGCGCGGCCGAAGGCAAACCGGTCGAAGTGCGCGCGCAGGTGCGACGCGAGGAACTGAACGTCGACGCGACGCTCGGCATCGCCATGCCGTCGCGCTCCGGACAGCAACTGGCGTTCGGCGAGATCACCGCCAACGTCGTCGCCACCGGAAAGAGCCTGCCGGCGAACGGCGTGAAGCTCGCGCTGACGGGAAACGGCACGCTCGATACGCAGCGGGAAACGGCATCGCTGACACTGCGCGGGACGCTGGACGAATCGCCGCTGCAGGCGCGCGCGACGGCGACGCGCTTCTCGCCGCCGTCGTTGCAGTACGAATTGCAGGCCGACCAGATCGACGTCGACCGGTATGCCGGAATCGGCGCCTCCGCGCCCGGAACGCCCGAGGCCGGCAGCGAGGCACCCGCGTCCGGTTCGCCGGATACCGGCGCAGCGGATGCGCCGATACCCGTGCCGCCGATCGCCGGCGTCGACACCAGCGGTTCGGTGCGCATCGGCCTGCTGCAGGCCGCGGGGGTCGGCGCGCGCGACGTCGCGGCGACGATCCGATCGGGCAACGGGCGCATCGAGGTGACGCGGCTCGCCGCCGGGGTCTACAGCGGCTCGCTCACGGGAAGCGGCGCGCTCGGAGCCAACGGCCGGCACGCGCTGAAGCTGCAGATGAACGGCATCGACATCGGGATGGCGTTGCGCGATCTCGCCGGCCGCGACGCGCTCGAGGGCCGCGGGAACCTGGGGATCGACGTCACCGCCAACGGAATGACGGTGCCTGCGCTGGAGCGATCGCTCGGCGGCAGCGCCCGCCTGGCGCTGCGCGACGGCGCGATCCAGGGCATCGACCTGAACAAGGTGGTCGAGCAGGTCAGCGGCGCACTGGCCACGCTGCGCGGCGGCGCCCCCGCGCTCGAGCAGCAGGGCGGCAGCGGCGAGAAGACGGCGTTCGCATCGCTCGATGCGAGTTTCTCGATCCGCAACGGCGTGGCACGCAGCAGCGACCTCGACATGCGCTCGCCGCTGCTGCGCGTCGGCGGCGAGGGGACGATCGACATTCCCGCGGGGACAGTCGACTACCTGATGAACGTCGCCCTCGTCGGAACGCTTGCCGGACAGGGAGGCGCCGCGCTGTCGCAGTTGCGGGGCGTGACGATCCCGGTTCGCGTGTCCGGTCCCTTCGCATCGCTGGCGTATCGCGTCGACATGGAAAACCTGGCGCGCGGCGCAATCAAGCGCGGACTCACCCGCCAGCTCGAGGAACGCCTTCTCGGCAAGCCCGAGTCGGGCGGCGACGGCGGCACGGCGGCCAAGCCGTCGAAGCCGACGGATCCTCGCGAACTGCTGCGCGGGCTGCTGCGAAAGTAGGGGGCGAGCGAATTCCGTATCATTGCGGCCAGACGCCGTCCGTCCCGGACTCGGTTCCGTCCCTTCCGCAATCGGAATTCCTCTGGCTCCCGTCCCGATGCATTTCACCCCGAAGTCGAGCTACGGTTACGAAGAACTCCTGGAATGCGGCCACGGCCGCCTGTTCGGCCCGGGCAACGCGCGACTGCCGCTGCCGCCGATGCTGATGTTCGATCGCATCACGGCGATCTCGGCGACCGGCGGTGCGTTCGAGAAGGGCTACGTGCATGCGGAGTTCGACATCCGGCCCGACCTCTGGTTCTTTGCCTGCCATTTCGAGGGCGACCCGGTGATGCCGGGATGTCTCGGGCTGGACTCGCTGTGGCAGATGCTGGGATTCTTCCTGGGGTGGACCGGCGCGCCGGGGTCAGGCCGCGCACTCGGACTGGGGCAGCTGAAGTTCACCGGGCAGATTCTCCCGGAGACGAAGCGGGTGCAGTACAGCATCGACATCAAGCGGATCATCAGCCGCCGTCTCGTGCTCGGCGTGGCCGACGGCCGGGTGATGGCGGACGGGGAAACGATCTATCAGGCAAGCGACCTCCAGGTGGGCCTGTTCGAGAATCCCAAAGTACTCTGACCGCAGTACCCGCGAAGAATCGGGAGGACAGTGGACACATGACCGAACCAAACCGCACGCGCCGCGTCGTGGTGACCGGCCTGGGCATCGTTTCGTGCATCGGCACCGACGCAACGCAGGTACTGGAGTCACTGCGTCAAGGCAGGTCGGGAATCCGCGCGATGCCCGAATACGCGGAACTCGGCTTCCGCAGCCAGGTGGCAGGCCAACCCGACATCGACCTCGACGCCGCGATCGACCGCAAGCTCAAGCGTTTCATGGGAGACGGAGCCGCGTACCTGCATCTGTCGATGGAACAGGCGATCGCCGATGCCGGACTCGAGACGTCCGACGTCGTCGACGAGCGCACCGGGATCATCGTCGGGTCGGGGGGGCCCTCCACGCGCAACCAGGTCGAAGCTGCCGCGACGGCACGGGAACGTGGACCGAAGCGCGTGGGCCCCTACATGGTGCCGCGCTGCATGTCGTCGACCACTTCTGCGACCGCGGCGACGAACTTCCGGATCAAGGGCGTCAACTACTCGATCTCCTCGGCGTGTTCGACATCGGCGCACTGCATCGGCAATGCTGCCGAACTGATCCAGTGGGGCAAGCAGGACCTGATGTTCGCCGGCGGCGCCGAGGAACTCGACTGGACGCTGTCGGTGCTGTTCGACGCAATGGGCGCGATGTCCTCGAAGTACAACGATCGCCCGCAGGCCGCATCGCGCGCCTACGACGCGAATCGCGACGGATTCGTCATCGCCGGCGGCGGCGGGATCGTCGTGCTCGAGGAACTGGGACACGCGAAGGCGCGCGGCGCGAAGATCTACGCGGAGGTCACCGGATACGGCGCGACCTCCGACGGTTTCGACATGGTGGCGCCGAGCGGCGAAGGCGCCGTGCGCTGCATGCGCAACGCGCTG
>CAYZYC010000069.1:0-2795 GCA_964481165.1 uncultured Limnobacter sp.
ACGCCGCGGCAGTATCCGTTCTAGGGCCTGTTCAAAGGCCCTTGCACGCAACGCCCGGGGGGTCAGCCGGCAGCGTCGCCGGCGTTGCTGCGCAGCGTCGCGAAATCGGCGCGCTCGAGCAGCAGCGAGACGACGACGCCGGCGACCAGCCCCCAGAACGCGGCGCCGACGTTGAGGATCGCGATGTCGGCGACCGTGACCAGGAAGGTGACGAGCGCGCCGAGGCTGAACCGGCCGCCGAACGACGTGACGAACGCGGTCTGCAGCACGCGCAGCATCGCGAGTCCGGCAAGCGTCGCGATGAACGACGGCGGCGCGGCGAGCATCAGCCGCGTGAACAGCGGCGACAACAGGCCGAAGGCCAGCGCGAGCAGGCCGACGACGATACCGCCGGTGTAGTGGCGCTCGCGCTCGCCCGACGACGCGATGATCGCGTTGGTCGGCCCGGTCAGGCACGTCGACACGGTGCCGACGAACGCGGTGATCATCGATGCGGCACCGCAGGCGATGGTCACCGCGTTGATCGGCGCCGAGTGGCCGACGGCCTTCAGCACGGCAACGCCCTGCCCGTTCTGCACGACCAGGACGGTGATCACCAGCGGCACGACCAGCTCGACCATCGCCTGCACCGACCACTGCGGCGCGTAGAGCGTCGGTTGCGCGAACACGACGCTGGCCGACAACTCCGGAGCGAATCGCCCCGAGACCGCCACCGCGATCGCGCCGACCAGCAACGCGCCGAGCATCGGGGGCAGCCGCCGGCCGGCGCGGTGCCAGGCATTGAGCAGCAGGAACGTGACGACCATCGGCGCGGCGATCGCCGCGTCTTCGTGCAGCGACCGGACGAGGTCGAGCCCGAAGCGCAGGAACACGCCCGCGACCATCCCCATCACGATCGGCATCGGCACCGCGGCCATCGCGCGGCGTACCCATCCGCTCAGGCCGAGCAGCAGCATCACCACGCCCGAGACGAAGAACGCGCCGATCACCTCGGGAAAGCTCAGGTGCTCGAGCGCGGGGCCGACCAGCACCGTGCCGGGGATCGTCCAGAAGAACACCAGCGGCTGGCGATACAGCCAGCAGAAGAGCATCGTGACGAACGCGTTCAGGAAGAACGCCCCGAAGATCCACGACGCCAGATCCGATTCGGAAAGCCCGCCGCGCGTTCCGACCGCCAGGATGACCGCGACGGGCCCGGTGGCCGCGAAGATGAAGCCGATCAGCCCGTTGACCGAATAGACGGTGCCGAAGTCGCGCGCGACGGTGCGCAGATTCGTCGGCGGACGGATCGGGGATTCGATCGACATGTCGCAATGCTACCGACCGAGCAGCCCGGCGAGGAACTCGAACTCCTCGGTGCGCGTGGTGCTCTGGCGCGCGACGAGCGCGATCCTGCGCGTCGGCACGGGCGGTGCGAAGCGGCTCGGCAGGACCGCGGCGCGGCCGAGGAACCCCGAATCGATCGCCATCTGCGGCAACAATGCGTCGCCCAGCCCCGACTCGACCATGTGCACGAGCGTCACGAGGCTCGTCGCCTCGATCCCCGACGGGTTCGCGCGCTCGCTGATGCCGCACGCTTCGATCGTGTGTTCGCGCAGGCAGTGGCCTTCCTCGAGCAGCAGCAGGCGCTCGGGGTCCAGCGTGCTGATCTTCGGACGCCGCGCTTGTGCGCCATCGCTGGCCATCGGCGTGATCAGCCAGAGCTCCTCGGTGTAGAGCTCGCGCACCAGCAGCCCGCTCGTGTCGTAGGGCAAGGCGATCAACGCGAAATCGAGTTCTGCGGCACGCAGCTTCTCGAGCAGCATCGCCGTGCGGTCCTCGCGCAGCACGAGCTTGAGCTGCGGATGCTGCGCCTTCGCCTGGCGCACGAGCTGCGGCAGCAGGAACGGCGCGATCGTGGGAATCGCACCGAGCCGCACGATGCCGCTCATCGGCTGCGCAGCTGCCTGCACTGCGTCGACGAGGTCCTGCGCGGAGCCGAGCAACGCACGGCTGCGCGCGACCACCTCCTCGCCGAGCGCGGTCAGGCGCACCGACTGGCGGTCGCGCTCGACCAGCCGCGCCCCGAGCGTGCGCTCGAGTTCCTTCAGCCCCGACGACAGGGTCGACTGCGTGACGAAGCAGTCCTGCGCGGCCTGCGTGAAGTTCAGCCGGTCCGCGATCGCGACGAGGTAGGTCAGCTGGCGAAGCGATGGCAGGGCACTCGACATCTATTGATCGACAAAACCGATTTATGTGATCGTACTTATTCGTTGGACCGATTCTACGTGGCGCTGCAGACTTCGTCCACCGTCTACAAGGAGCCCGTCATGGAGAAGAAGTCGATCACGGTCCAGAATCTCGAAGCCGCCTTCGCCGGCGAGTCGATGGCCCACATCAAGTACCGCTATTTCGCCCGCGTCGCGCGCGCCGCCGGCGACGAGGAAACGGCACGCCACTTCGAGGCGACCGCCGACCAGGAAGTGCAGCACGCGTTCGGGCACCTGGACCTGCTGTTCCCGAAGGACAAGCTCACGACGGCGCGCGCGCTGGAGCTGGCGATCGAAGGCGAGACCTACGAATACACCGAGATGTACCCGAAGTTCCGGCACCTGGCGGTCGAGGAAGGCAACCAGGCAGCGGTGGCGGAGTTCGACGAGCAGATCGCCGAATCGAAGGAACACGCCGACGCGTTCCGCGCGGTGCTCGAGAAGGCCGCCAAGCGCTTCGCCGCGCTGACGAAAGTCGAAGAGCGCCACGCGAACGCGTACAAGGAAGTGCTCGAGCGGGTCAACGCGGCAGCCGCCGACAAGCAG
>CAYZYC010000069.1:2895-13718 GCA_964481165.1 uncultured Limnobacter sp.
GAACGCGTACAAGGAAGTGCTCGAGCGGGTCAACGCGGCAGCCGCCGACAAGCAGCTCGCCTGAGGAGCCCGGCCTTCACCCCGCCCGGGCGCCCGCGGAACGCGGCGTACGGCGACACCATCGAATCGTTACCAGGAGAACCACGAAATGAAGAGCTACCAGTGCATCGTCTGCGGCTTCGTCTACAACGAGGCCGACGGGCTGCCCGCCGAGGGCATCGCGGCCGGCACCCGTTGGGTAGACATTCCGGAAGACTGGGCGTGTCCCGACTGCGGAGTGGCGAAGGCCGATTTCGAGATGGTCGAGATCACCGCCGCGTAAGCCGTCGCGAAGCCCGATGCATCCGATCGTGATCCTGGGCAGCGGGCTCGCCGGCTATACGGTGGCCCGCGAGTTCCGCAAGCTCGACGCCGAGACACCACTGGTCGTCGTCACGCGCGACGACGGCGCGGTCTACTCGAAGCCGATGTTGTCGAACGCGCTCGCCGGCGGGCGCGACGCGCGCACGATCGCGACGGCCGACGCGGCCGGCGCGGCCGCGCAGTTGCGCGCGACCGTGCTCGCCGGGCGCGAAGTCGCGTCCATCGATCCGGCCTCGCGCACCTTGCTGTTCGCCGACGGCGAACGACTCGCCTGGCGCAAGCTCGTGCTCGCAACCGGCGCCGATCCGATCCGGCTGCCGATCGACGGCGACGGCGCGCAGGCCGTGCTGTCGGTGAACGACCTCGCCGACTACGCGCGCTTTCGCGAAGTCGTCGAGCCGGCGCGCCACGTCACGATCCTGGGCGGCGGATTGATCGGTTGCGAGTTCGCCAACGACCTGCGGATCTCGGGTCGCGATGTCGACGTCGTCGATCCGGCTGCGTGGCCGCTCGGGCGGCTGCTTCCGCAGGTCGTCGGCGAAGCGTTCGCGCAACGGCTGCGCGCGGCCGGGATTCGCCTGCACCTCGGAACCACTGCCACGTCGATCGAACGCCGCGACGACGGCGGGCTGCGCGTGCGGCTGTCCGACGGCAGCGCCCTCGAGACCGACGTCGTGCTGTCGGCGATCGGGCTGCGGCCGCGCACGCAACTCGCCGGCGCGGCCGGAATCGCGGTGAATCGCGGAATCGTCGTCGATCGCCTGCTGCAGACGAGCGCGGCCGACGTCCATGCGCTCGGCGACTGCGCCGAGGTCGAGGGGCACGTGCTGCCGTTCGTGATGCCGCTGATGCACGCGGCGCGCGCGCTCGCGCGCACGCTCGCCGGCGAGCCGACCGAAGTGCGCTATCCGGCGATGCCGGTCGTCGTCAAGACGCCGGCTGCACCGCTGGTCGTGGCGCCCGCGGCGCCGACCGCCGCGGGGTTCTGGCAGTGCGCAGCCGGCGTCGACGGCAGCGTCGAGGCGTCGTTCGTCGACGCAGAAGGCGCGCTGCTCGGCTTCGCGTTGCTGGGAGGCACCCCGGCCACGCGGCAGGCGCTGACGAAACGACTTCCCGCAGTGCTCGACTGACGGCGCCGTGCGGGCCGGGATCCGGCTGGCTCGCTCGACGCGGAGGCCCGGCGGCCTGCGCGCCAGTCAGGCGAAAGGCCGAACGCCGATCAGCGGTGCGTGCAGGTACAGCGCGAAGACGAACCACGCCGCGGTGCCCACGACCACGGGCACGAGGTCCTTCGACCACGAGCCGCTGCGAACGATTCCCTCGGCGCGGTCGCGCCGGCGCGCCGCGCGAAACGCGAGGATCGCCCAGGCGAGGAAGGCGCCGAACAACACGAGGTCGGCCAGCGTTCCGTTCGACAGCAGGTGCGCCAGCGCCCACAGCTTGACGCCGGCGAGCATCGGATGGCCGACAATGGCGCGCAGGCGGCTGTGCCGCACGTAGGCTGCGACGATCAGCACGAAAGCGACCAGCGTCAGCAGCGAAGCGAGATGGCGCCCCCACGACGGCGCGCTCCACAACTCGACCGGGGCGCGACGCGCCAGCCCGTATCCCCAGACGATCAGCACGAGACCGACCGCCGAAACCAGCGAATACACGCCCTTCCAGGCGCCCTCGCCCATCGAGGCGATCCGGGCGCTGCGCCAACCGTCGGCGAAGATGCGCACCGAATGCACCCCGAGGAACAGCACGAGACCCGATACGAGCACGAGCACGGTCTTCTCCTGTGGCCGGCAACCGGGCAAGGCTACCCGATGCCGGCGCGACGCGCCGGACGCACCAGGGGTCGCGGCACCGCAGCCGGACCGGAACGCGGTCCGGAGCAAACCGGCACGCGGCCCGGAACCCGGCGAGTCGCAAGCCGCATCGAATCATCGGATAATGGCAGACCGCTGCCGTTACGCAGACCGCGTCCGCGAACCGGGTCCTGCAGGCAGGCGACGGCGAACCACCGGGAGACGCCATGCGGGTACTGCAGCACCTCTTCCGGAACAACCGGCACTGGGCCGAACGCGTCAGCCAGAGCGATCCTTCGTTCTTCGAACGGCTGTCGCTGCAGCAGAATCCGCGCTACCTGTGGATCGGCTGTGCGGACAGCCGCGTTCCGGCCAACGAGATCATCGGGCTGCCGCCGGGCGAGGTGTTCGTGCACCGCAACGTCGCCAATGTCGTCGTGCACACCGACCTGAACTGCCTGTCGGTGCTGCAGTTCGCGATCGACGTCCTGAAGGTCGAACACGTGATGGTCGTCGGCCACTACGGCTGCAGCGGCGTGCGCGCCGCGCTGCACGGCCAGCGCATCGGCCTGTCGGACAACTGGCTCGGGCACGTGCGCGACGTTGCCGAGCGGCACTCCGGACAGATCCGGGTGCTGCAGCACGAGCACGAGCAGTCCGATCGCCTGTGCGAACTGAACGTCATCGAACAGGTGCGCAACGTCTGCCGCACGACGATCGTGCGCGACGCCTGGGATCGCGAGCAACCGCTGGCGGTGCACGGCTGGATCTACGGCCTGCGCAACGGATTGCTGCGCGACCTCGCCGTCACTGCGGAGAACGCCGCCGAATGCGACGAGCGATACGCGGCGGCGCTGCAGTCGCTCGGGTGAGCAGCGGAGAACGCGCGCGCGAGCGCCGCGCATGCCGATGAAGGTCCTGGTCCTCGGCGCCGGCGTGGTCGGCGTGAGCTGCGCGTACTACCTCGCCCGGCAGGGCTTCGAGGTCACGGTCGTCGACCGGCAGGCCGAGGTCGCCGCCGAAACGAGCTTCGCCAACGGCGGGCAGATCTCGGTCAGCCACGCCGAGCCGTGGGCCAATCCGTCGACGCCGCTCAAGGCGCTTCGCTGGCTCGCGCGAAGCGACGCGCCGCTGCGCTGGCGGCCGCGCGCCGATGCGCGTCAGCTGCGCTGGGCGCTGGCTTTCCTGCGCGAATGCATGCCCCAGCGCACGCGCCACAACATCGCGCAGCTGGTGCATCTCGGAATCTACAGCCGCGACGCGTTGCAGGCGCTGCGCGGCGAGACCGGAATCGCGTACGACGAACGCACGCGCGGGATCCTGCACCTGTACACGGACGCCAGGGAGTTCGAGGCGGCGCACGCGCCGGCGCGGTTGATGCGCGAGCTCGGCTGCGACCGGCGCATCGTTTCGACGGACGAAGCGATCGAAATCGAGCCGGCGCTGCGCAACGCGAGGGCGCTGCTCGCCGGAGCCACCTGGACCGGATCCGACGAATCGGGCGACGCACGGATGTTCACGATGCAACTCGCCGCGCTGTGCCGCGAACTCGGCGTGCGCTTCCGGATGAACCACCAGGTCACCGCGTTGCGCGCCCCGGGCGGTCGCTTCGAAACCGTCGAGGCGATCGACCCCGAAGGCCGGTACGTCTCGCTGCCCGCGCGCCGCTGCGTGCTCGCGCTGGGCAGCTACAGCGCGCTCCTCGCGGCGCCGCTCGGCGTGCGGCTGAACGTCTACCCGGCCAAGGGCTATTCGGTGACGATGCCGGTGCGCGACCCGACGTGCGCGCCCGAGGTCTCGCTCACCGACGACGAGCACAGGCTGGTGTTCTCGCGGCTCGGCGACCGGCTGCGCATCGCGGGCACCGCCGAGATCGCCGGATACGATCGGGCGCTCGACCCCGAGCGATGCCGCGCGATCGTACGCCGCGTCGAACGACTGCTGCCCGGCGCCGGCAATGCGGGCGAGGCGCAGTTCTGGTCCGGGCTGCGCCCGTCGACCCCTTCGAACGTGCCCTACGTAGGCGCAACGCGGATCGACGGCCTGTACCTGGACACCGGCCACGGAACGCTCGGCTGGACGCTCGCCTGCGGATCGGGCAAGGCGCTCGCGGAACTGATGGCGGGCCGGCGCCCCGAGGTCGATTTCGCGTTCTGCGGCCCGCGCGTTCCGGTGCGACACGGACCCGCGATGCGTGAGACGATCGCGCAATGAACGCGCCCGCCACGTATCCGTTCGACGCCGTCCCGGCAACCGGCGAAGCGCACGCGATCGCGCCCGGCGTGCTGTGGATGCGCATGCCGATGGCCGGAGCGCTGACGCACATCAACGTCTGGGCGATCGACGACGGCGACGGCTGGGCGATCGTCGACACCGGGCTGCAGAACCCCGAAACCGCCGCCGCATGGCCGGTGCTGAACGCCGGCGCGCTGGGCAGGCGGCCGATCACGCGCGTGTTCGGCACGCACATGCACCCGGACCACGTCGGCATGGCGGGCTGGCTCACGCGGCACTTCGACTGCCGGCTGTGGATGACCCGGCTCGAGTACCTGACCTGCCGCATGCTCGTGGCCGACACCGGCCGCGAAGCGCCGGCCGACGGCGTCGACTTCTATCGCCGCGCCGGATGGGACGGCGATGCGATCGAGCAGTACCGCGCGCGCTTCGGCGGTTTCGGCAAGGCGATCTACCGGTTGCCCGACAGCTACCGGCGCATCGTCGACGGCGAGCGCATCCGGATCGGGGCGAACGAATGGATCGTCGTCGTCGGCAGCGGGCACTCGCCGGAGCATGCGTGCCTGTATTGCCCCGCGCTGCGCGTGCTGATCTCCGGCGACCAGGTGCTGCCGCGCATTTCGTCGAACGTCTCGGTGTTCCCGACCGAACCCGATGCGGATCCGCTGGGCGACTGGCTCGCGTCGCTCGAGCGCATCGAAGGAATCGTTCCCGACGACGTGCTCGTGATGCCGGCGCACAACGAGCCGTTCCGCGGGCTGCATTCGCGGCTGCGGTCGCTGACCAACGGGCACCTGCGCGGGCTCGAGCGCATGCGCAAGGCACTGGCCGAACCGAAACGCGTCGTCGACCTGTTCGGCGTGCTGTTCGCGCGCAAGGTGCACGGCGACCCGCACCTGCTCGGCATGGCGACCGGCGAATGCATCGCACACCTGAACCACCTCGTGCGCCGCGGCGAAGTGCAGGCGCATTCCGACGACGCCGGTGTCGACTGGTACCGGCTCACGACCTAGCCGCGCGGTCCGGGTCTAGGGTTTCCGGAACAGCGCGTCGACGTTCGGCAGCCGCTCGAAGCAATGGAAGGTTCCCGCGCCGGCGATCTCCCTTGCAGCCTCGAGGAATCCGCCCCATGCGACGCGCGCGAGCGTTCCTCCGACGCTGATCCGGCGCACGCCGAGCGCCGCCGCCTGCGCGACCGTGATGAACGGCGCGTTGATCAGCAGGTTCACCGGCTTCGGGGCGACTGCGGCGACGATCGCCGCGGCGTGTTCCGCGTTGTCGATCCGCGGCGCATACAGGCAGTCGGCGCCGGCTTCCGAATAGGCGCGCAGCCGCCGGATCGTCTCGTCGATGTCGGGACGTCCGCAGACGAATCCTTCGGAGCGCCCGGTCAGCACGACGCGCGTGCCGCTGTCGTCGATCGCGCGACGCGCCGCGCGCACGCGCGCGACCGCCAGGTCGAACCCGTGCAGCGGATCGGCCGCGTCGCCGGTCGAGTCCTCGATCGAGATTCCGGCGATTCCCGTCGCCACGGCGAGTGCGACATTGGCGGCGACCCGCTCGGGCTCGACGGCGAAGCCTCCCTCGAAATCGGCGTTCACCGGGACCTGCACGGCCGATGCGATCTCGCGCAGATGCTCCAGCGACTGTTCGAGCGTGGTGCCGTTGTCCGGGCAACCCTGCGTCCAGGCGAAGCCGGCGCTGGTCGTCGCCAACGCCGGGAAGCCCATCTGTTCGAGCGCGCGTGCGCTGCCGGCGTCCCACGGGTTGGGCATCACGAAGCATCCCGCGGCGTGCAGCCGGTGGAACGTGGCGATCCGATCGTCTGCCTGCATCGCGGGACTCCGGAAAAGCGGCTCCGCCGTGAATGTCGCATGATTCCGTGCCGAGCGCCGAGTTCCCGCGTGCGCTGCATATCGAAGCCCACGATGTCCGCTTCCGCCCGACTGATCGCCCACCTCGACATGGATGCGTTCTACGCGTCGGTCGAGTTGCTGCGCTATCCCGAGTTGCGCGGCGCGGCGGTCGTGATCGGCGGCAGCCGCAACTACGCTCCCGTGCAGCGCGCCGACGGCACGCGCGCATTCGCGCGATTGCGCGAATACGCCGGCCGCGGAGTCGTCACGACGAGCACCTACGAGGCGCGCGCACTCGGCGTGCATTCGGCAATGGGCATGATGAAGGCGGCGCGGCTCGCACCCGACGCGGTGCTGCTGCCCTGCGACTTCGACGAATACCGCCGGTACTCGCGGCGCTTCAAGGCCGCGGTGCGCAGCGTCACGCCGGTGATCGAGGATCGCGGCATCGACGAGATCTACATCGACCTCGGCGACGTTCCCGGTGCCCATGACGACGGCGGGCGCGCGATCGGCCGCAGGCTGAAGGAGCTCGTTCGCGAAGCGACCGGGTTGACGTGTTCGATCGGCGTGGCGCCCAACAAGCTGCTCGCCAAGCTGTGCTCGGAGTTCGACAAGCCCGACGGACTGACGCTGCTCGGGCCGGGCGACGTCGCGCAGCGCGTCTGGCCGCTGGCGGCGCGCAAGGTCAACGGCATCGGCCCGAAGGCGGCGCTCGAGCTCGCCTCGTTCGGGCTGCACACGATCGGCGACATCGCCGCCGCCGACCCTGCGTTTCTGCGGGAACGCTTCGGAACGCGCTACGGCACCTGGCTGCACGAGGCCGCGCACGGCGTCGACCTGCGCCCGGTCGTGACCTTTCGGGAAACGAAGTCGATCAGCCGCGAGACCACCTTCGAGCGCGACCTGCACGCGGTGCGCGACCGCGCCGAGCTCGGCACGATCTTCACGCAGCTGTGCACGCAGCTCGCCGGCGACCTGTCGCGCAAGGGCTACGCGAGCCGGTCGATCGGCATCAAGCTGCGATTCGACGACTTCCGGATCGTCACGCGCAACCTGACGCTGGAGGCGCACACGCGCGATGCGCGCACGATCCGGCGGGCGGCGGGCGAATGCCTGAAGCGCGTCGACCTGACACGGAGGCTGCGCCTGCTCGGCGTGCGCGCCGCCGGCCTCGCCGTCGCCCGCGACACCCCCGACGCTCCGCCCGCGGGCCGGCCGCATGCGCTGCGCGAGCCGCAGGCACCCGCGTTGCCGCTGTTCGACGCGATCGTCGAAGACCGCGACGGCTGAAACAGGGAACCCGGCTGCGCGCTGCGCGTGGCTGCACCGGCGGAATCGACGTAGAGTGCCGTTCACGGAGGACAGGAGGCCGGGCTCGATGCCGAGAGAACTTGCGCTGCGCTGGTGGAGGGTCCTGCGCGAGGCGATCGATCGCTGGCTCGAATGCAATGCCTTCACCTACGCCGGTTCGCTGGCCTTCTACACGCTCTTCTCGCTCGCGCCGGTCTTCATCATCGCGGTGTCGGTGATCGGGGTGGTGCTCGGCGAGGACGCCGCGCAGGGCGAGATCGTCACGCAGCTGGAAGACCTGATGGGACGCGAAGCCGCCGTGGCCGTCGAGCAGACGGTCGCGCGATCGCGCATCGACGAGGCGGGCCTGCTCCCGACGATCCTCGGCAGCGTGGCGCTTCTCGTCGGCGCCACCACCGTGTTCGCGCAGATGCAGTACTCGCTCAACGCCATCTGGGGTGTCGCCGCACGCCCCGGGCGCAACAGCCTGCTCGCGTTCGTCAAGAGCCGCCTGTTGTCGCTGGCGATCGTGCTGGCGATCGGCTTCGTCCTGCTCGTGTCGCTGCTGCTCGGCGTCGTGCTGCGCGGGGTGCTGCATTTCGCCGATGCGTTCCTTCCGGAGGTCGCGGTGCTGCTCAGCGCCGCGGACGTGCTGCTGACGCTGGTCGCGATGTGGCTGCTGTTCTGCGCGATCTTCCGGGTGCTGCCCGACGTCGTGCTGCGCTGGCGCGACGTGGCCGTCGGCGCGCTGGTGACGGCGTTCCTGTTCTCGATCGGCCGCTACGCGATCTCCGCGTATCTCGCGAACACCGCGACCGCGTCGGCCTACGGTGCCGCGGGGTCGGTGGTGCTGGTGCTGCTGTGGGTCTACTACTCGTCGCTGATGCTGCTGTTCGGCGCCGCTTTCACGAGGGCGCACGTGCTCGGGCGCGGCGGGGCGATCGTGCCGCGCAAGACCGCGGCGCTGGTGCGCCGCGAGCTCGTGACCGACGTGGCGAACTCCTGAGCGCCGGCGCGAGCTCCCGGGCGCGGGCGCCGCAGCATCGCGCTCAGGCGTCGATGTTGCGCGCCACCAGCGCGTTCTCGGAAATGAACGCCCTCCTCGGCTCGACGGCGTCGCCCATCAGCGTCGTGAAGATCTGGTCGGCGGCGAGCGCATCCTCGATCTGCACGCGCAGAAGCCTGCGCGCGGCCGGATCCATCGTCGTCTCCCACAGCTGCTCGGCATTCATCTCGCCGAGCCCCTTGTAGCGCTGGCGCGAAACGCCGCGTTCGGCTTCGGCGATCAGCCAGCGCATCGCGCCGCGGAAATCGGTGATCGACTGGCTGCGCTGCTTGTCGCCCTCGCCGCGGCGGATCTCGGCGCCGACGCCGATCAGCCCGGCGACGGTCTTGGCGAAATCGGTCAGCGCGCGATAGTCGGCCGAGACGATGAACTCGGTGTCGATGACGCTGGTCTTCACGTTGCCGTGGTGACGGCGCTCGACCGCGAGCATCCACTTCTCCTGCTTCTCGTGGAAACGCGGGCGCACCGCGGGCGGCCCGCCGTTGTTCGGCGGCGCGTAGCGCGTCATCGCGGCGGCGAGCCGGGTCGCCGAAGCCATCGCGCCCTGCTCGTTCGACAGGTCGATCTCGCAGCCGTCGACGATCGCGCGAAGCGCATCGGCGTCGATGATGCGGGCGAGCCGGTCGATCACCGCTTCGGCCAGCAGGTACTTGCGCGCGAGTTCGCCGAGCGCGTCGCCGGAGATCGGCTCGGCGCCGGCGCTGGGAACGAGCGACGCCCCGTCGAGCGCCTGGCGCAGCATGTACTGGTTCAGTTCGTGGTCGTCCTTCAGGTAGCGCTCGTCGCGCCCGTGCTTGACCTTGTACAGCGGCGGCTGCGCGATGTAGACGTGCCCGCGCTCGATCAGGTCGGGCATCTGCCGATAGAAGAAGGTCAACAGCAGCGTGCGGATGTGGCTGCCGTCGACGTCGGCATCGGTCATCACGATGATGCGGTGATAGCGCAGCTTGTCGACGTCGTAGTCGGGGCCGATGTTGGTGCCGAGCGCGGTGATCAGCGTGGCGATCTGCTCCGACGAGATCAGCTTGTCGAACCGGGCCTTCTCGACGTTGAGCACCTTGCCGCGCAGCGGCAGGATCGCCTGGAACTTGCGGTCACGCCCCTGCTTGGCCGACCCGCCCGCCGAGTCGCCCTCGACGATGAAGATCTCCGAGAGCGCCGGATCCTTCTCCTGGCAGTCGGCGAGCTTTCCGGGAAGGCCGACGCCGTCGAGCAGGCCCTTGCGCCGCGTCATCTCGCGCGCCTTGCGCGCAGCCTCGCGCGCGCGCGCGGCGTCGACGATCTTGCCGCAGATGACCTTCGCGTCGACCGGCTTTTCGAGCAGGAACTCCTCGAGCGTCGTGCCGACCACCTCCTCGACCGCGGGCCGCGCCTCGGACGAGACGAGCTTCTCCTTGGTCTGGCTCGAGAACTTCGGATCGGGCATCTTGATCGACAGCACGCAGGCCAGGCCCTCGCGCATGTCGTCGCCGCCGGTCTCGACCTTCGCCTTCTTCGCGAGCTCGTTCTGCTCGATGTACTTGTTGATGACGCGCGTCATCGCGGCGCGCAGCCCGGTGAGGTGCGTTCCGCCGTCGCGCTGCGGGATGTTGTTCGTGTAGCAGAGCACCTGCTCGTTGTACGAGTCGTTCCACTGCATCGCCACTTCCACGAACACGGTGCGGCGTTCGCCGCCGACCTCGATCTCGCGTTCGCCCGTCGCGTGGAAGACGTTCGGATGGATCGTCGTCTTGTTCTTGTTGATGTATTCGACGAAGCCGCGCACGCCGCCGGAGAACGCGAAATCCTCCTCCTTGCCCTGGCGCTGGTCGACCAGCCTGATGCGCACGCCGTTGTTCAGGAAGCTCAGTTCGCGAAGCCGCTTGCTCAGGATCTCGTAGTGGTACTCGACGTTTCCGAAGATCGTGTCGTCGGCGAGGAAGTGGACCTCGGTGCCGCGCAACTGCGTGTCGCCGGTGACCTGCATCGGCGAAACGAGGGTTCCCTCCTGCTGCTCGGTGACGCGATCCTGCACGAGACCCCGGCAGAACTCCATGAAGTGCACCTTGCCGTTGCGGCGCACGGTCAGTCGCAGCCACTTCGACAGCGCGTTCACGCACGACACGCCCACGCCGTGCAGGCCGCCCGACACCTTGTAGCTGTTCTGGTTGAACTTGCCGCCCGCGTGCAGCTCGGTCATCGCGATCTCGGCGGCGCTGCGCTTGGGGACGTGCTTGT
>CAYZYC010000070.1:0-3458 GCA_964481165.1 uncultured Limnobacter sp.
CCGAAACACCCAGGGCGTGCACCTGGACACCCACGACGCGCACCAAACGCCGAACACCTGCGCCAACAAAGCGCAGACCGCTGCCGATGCTCCGCGAACAGACCACGTTGCAGGCAAAGGCGCGGGTCGCCTGCCGCGGGTGCGCCTGTGCGCAGCCGAGAAGCGCAGCAGCGCCGGCGCGCGCGCGCAGCGCGCGTCGTCTTCACTCTCGCCGCGTCTGTTCGAGCGGAGCGCGCGCAGCGCGCGTAGCGAGTTGCGCGGCGCCAGCCGGTGCTGCGAGCATCGCAGGGCACCGCCGCGCAGCGGCGGCAAGCACCGGCGCACCCGCGGCAGGCGGCCCGCGCCTTTGCCCGCGCCACCGTTCGCTCGCAAGCGCTGAACGCAACACCGATGGTCGAAGTCCGCAACACCGAACGCGACCTGTACCGCCTGCGGGTTCGCCTGGGCGTGGCGATGCTCGGCGTCATCGTCGGCTTCGGGCTGCTCGTCGGCCGCTTCTACTACCTGCAGGTGCACCGCTACGCGGACTTCCACGCACAGGCCGAGGAGAACCGCATCGCGCTGGTTCCCGCGCCTCCGGCGCGCGGGCTGATCTTCGATCGCAACGGCGTGCTGCTGGCCGAGAACGTTTCCGGATACACGCTCGAGCTCACGCCGATGCGCGGCGCGCGGCTCGAGGAGACGATCGACGCGCTGTCGCAGCTCGTCGAGATCTCGCCGCGCGATCGCCGCCGGTTCCGCCGCCTGCTCGAGGACTCGCGCAAGTCCGAGAGCGTGCCGCTGAAGGTGCGGCTGACCGACGAGGAGGTGGCACGCCTCGCGATACAGCGATTCCGCTATCCGGGCGTCGAGATCCGCGCGCGGCTGTTCCGCAACTATCCGTTCGGCGAGACAGCTGCGCACGTGCTGGGCTACATCGGCCGGATTTCGCCCGACGACCTGCGCCGGCTCGAGGAGAAGGAGATCTCCTCGCAGTACGCCGGTTCGACGCACATCGGCAAGGTCGGCATCGAGCAGTCGTACGAATCGGAGCTGCACGGACGCGTCGGCGCCGAAGAGGTCGAGGTTTCCGCCGGCGGACGCGTGGTTCGCACCCTGTCGCGCACGCCGCCGGTCACCGGTTCCAACCTGATCCTGTCGATCGACATCCGGCTGCAGAAGCTCGCCGAAGAGCTGTACGGCGACCGGCGCGGCGCGCTCGTGGCGATCGAGCCGGCGACCGGCGACGTGCTCGCGCTGGTGTCGCGACCCGGCTACGACCCGAACCTGTTCGTCGACGGCATCGATCCGCAAAGCTGGCAGGCGCTGAACGAGGATCCCGACCATCCGCTGCTGAACCGGCCGCTGCGCGGCACCTACCCGCCGGGCTCGACGTACAAGCCGTTCATGGCGCTGGCAGCGCTTTCTACCGGCGCGCGCACGCCATCGGAGACGATCTACGACCCCGGCTACTTCCTGCTCGGCAGGCACCGCTTCCGCGACTCGAAACCGGCCGGGCACGGGATCGTCGACGTGCGCAAGTCGATCGTCGTCTCGAGCGATACCTACTATTACAAGGCCGCCTACGACATGGGCGTGGATGCGATCCACGACTTCATGAAGCCGTGGGGCTTCGGCCAGCTCACCGGAATCGACCTCGACAACGAAACCGCGGGGATCCTTCCGTCGAAGCAGTGGAAGCTTCGGCGGTTCAAGCAGCAGTGGTTCCCCGGGGAAACGCCGTCGATCGGGATCGGACAGGGCTACAACGCGTTCACCATCCTGCAGCTCGCGCATGCGACGGCGACGCTCGCCAACAACGGCGTCGTGATGAAACCCCACGTCGTGCAGGCGATCGAGGACCCGGTGACGCACGAACGCCGCCGCACCGTGCAGAAGGAAAGCCACCGCATCGCACTGCGTCCGGAGCACGTGCGACTGGTGCACGAAGCGATGGCCGACGTGAACCGGGTCGGCACCGGCCGGCTGGCGTTCGCCGATACCCCGTACGTCGCGGCCGGCAAGACCGGCACCGCGCAGGTGATCGGGATCCGGCAGGGCGAGCGCTACGACGCGAAGCGCATCGCCGAGCGCCACCGCGACCACTCGCTGTTCATCGTGTTCGCACCGGTGGAAGCACCGCGGATCGCCGTGGCGCTGATCGTCGAGAACGGCGGGTTCGGAGCGCAGGCCGCGGCACCGATCGCGCGCAAGCTGATCGACTACCACCTGCTCGGCAAGCTTCCGCAGGACGTCGACGAAGACCTGCTGCCGAAACTGCACGACGAGGCCGAACTGCGCGACGTACCCGAGAACATCGGGCCCGAACCGGTGACGGGTCCGGAGGCGGTGCGGCCGTGATCATCCACGAAAAGCCGTCGTGGTGGACGCGGATCCGCCCGCACGTATTCGTCTTCGACGGCACGCTCACGGTCGCGCTCGTGCTGCTCTTCGTGATGAGCATGCTGACGATGTATTCGGCTGCGCTCGACTACGACGGGCGCCTGGCGGACCACGGGCGCAACATCCTGATCGCGTTCGCCGTGATGTGGATCGCCGCGAACCTGCCGCTGCAGTGGATCCAGCGTTCCGCGGTGCCCGCCTATCTCGTCGGAGTCGTGCTGCTGATCGCGGTTGCGCTGTTCGGCGACATCACCAAGGGGGCGCGACGCTGGCTCGATCTGGGATTCACGCGGATCCAGCCGTCGGAGCTGCTGAAGATCGCGGTGCCGCTGATGCTCGCCTGGTGGTTCCAGCAGCGCGAGGGCGCGCGCAACTGGGCCGACTTCGCGATCGGCGCCGCGCTGCTGGCCGTACCGGTCTACCTGATCGCGCGCCAACCCGACCTGGGCACGGCGATCCTGGTATTCGCCGCGGGAGCGTACGTGATCTTCTTCGCGGGACTGCACTGGAAAGTGATCGCCGGACTGCTGATCGGGGTGATCGCCGCGATGCCGATCCTGTGGTCGTTCCTGCACGAGTACCAGCGCCAGCGCGTGCTGATGATGATCGATCCCACGTCCGATCCGCTCGGACGCGGCTTTCACGTGATCCAGTCGACGATCGCCGTCGGATCGGGCGGGCTCTGGGGCAAGGGGTGGACGCAGGGTACGCAGGCGCACCTCGATTTCGTTCCCGAACGCACGACCGATTTCGTGTTCGCCGTGTTCTCGGAGGAGTTCGGGCTGATCGGCAACGCGATCCTGCTGTTCGTCTACCTGCTGGTGATCGGGCGCGGACTCGTCATCGCCGCCAACGCCGCGAACATCTTCGCGCGGCTGTTCGCGGGCGCGATCACGCTGATCGTCTTCACCTACGCGTTCGTCAACATCGGGATGGTATCCGGCATCCTTCCGGTGGTCGGCGTGCCGCTGCCGATGATGTCGTACGGCGGAACCGCGATGCTGACGCTGGGCATCGCCTTCGGGCTCCTGATGAGCATCGCGCGCCAGCGCAAGCTCGTGCAGACCTGAGGATTC
>CAYZYC010000070.1:3558-13505 GCA_964481165.1 uncultured Limnobacter sp.
ACCCGGGCGGAGCGGGCGTCGGCGAACGCGCCGCCGACCCGCCCGCGCGCTTCAACCGGCCAGCTTCGCGCTCACCCGGATCTCGGGACCCGCGAGTGCCTTCGACACGGGGCAGTCGGTCTTGGCCTGCTGCACGTTCTTCTGGAACGCGGCGTCGTCGATGCCGGGAACCTGCGCGTCGGTGTTCAACTCGATCAGCGTGATCGCCGGGCCGTCTCCCAGGTGCACTTTCGCCGTCGTGCGGATCTCGGCGGGCGGGAACCCGGCCTTCTCGAGCAGCATCGCCAGGTACATCGAGAAGCAGCCGGCGTGCGCCGCACCGATCAGTTCCTCGGGATTCGCGCCGGGCTCCTCGCCGAAGCGGGTGGCGAAGCTGAACGGGCCGTCGAAGGCGCCGCTGCCGAGCTTCATGCGCCCGGCGCCCTGTTTCAGCGTTCCCTGCCATGCGGCGGAGGCGTTGCGAACGGCCATGACGAACTCCTTTGTCGGTGTTGGAACGAATGCAGTGCGCGGGCGCACTGCGCGAATCAGCCGCCGGCGACCCGCAGCATGATCTTGCCGATGTGCGCCGACGACTCCATCAGTTCGTGCGCCGCCGCGGCGTCCGCCAGGTCGAAGGTTTCGTGGATCACCGGCTGCAGGGCTCCCGACTCGAGCAGCGGCCAGACCTGCGTGCGCAACTGCGAGGCGATCTGCGCCTTGTCTTCGGCCGAACGCGGCCGCAACGTGGACCCCGTCCAGGTCAGCCGCTTGGTCATCAGCAGCGTGAAGTCGGCTTCGATGCGCGCGCCGCCGAGGAACGCGATCTGCACCATGCGGCCCTCGACCGCGAGCGCCTTCAGGTTGCGCGCGACGTAGTCGCCGCCGACCATGTCGAGAATCAGGTCGACGCCGCGCCGGCCGGTGAGTTCCCGGATGCGCTCGACGAAATCGTCGCGCCGGTACTCGATCGCGATCGCCCCGAGCCGCTCGCAGGCCGCCGCCTTCGCGGCACTGCCGACCGTGGTGTATACCGTTGCGCCGCGCGCTTTCGCCAGCTGGATCGCGGTCAGTCCGATTCCCGAGGAACCGCCGTGCACCAGGAACGACTCGCCGGCAACCAGCCGGCCGCGCTCGAAGACGTTCGTCCAGACGGTGAAGAAATTCTCCGGCAGTGCCGCCGCCTGCAGCAGCGACAGATTGCGCGGCAGCGGCAACGCCTGGCCTTGCGGCACCGCGGTGAACTGCGCGTACCCGCCCCCGTTGGCGAGCGCGCAGACGCGATCGCCGATGCGCGCTGCGTCGACACCGTCGCCGACTGCGACGATCTCGCCGGACACTTCGAGGCCGAGCACGGGCGACGCGCCGGGAGGCGGCGGATAGCGTCCCTCGCGCTGCGCGACGTCGGGGCGGTTCACTCCTGCATACGCGACGCGGATCAGCACTTCGCCTGGCGCGGGCGCCGGCACCGGCGCTTCGACGAGCCGCAGCACCGACGGTGCGCCGCCGTCGCCGTGCGCGACCTGTTGCATCGTGGAGGGGAGCGCAGTCATCGTCTCGGGGCAGGAGTTGCGGCTTGCGTGCGTGCTGCGCCGCGGGCATAGTCGGAGCGAACGTCGATCGAAGCCGCGATGTCAACCATACACAATTCCGTTGGCGGGGACTACGCGTACCTGCGTGGCGGACGCGCGTTCTCCTCGGGAGTCGTCGCGCTGCCGGGCTTCGAGATCGCGCGCGCCCGCTTCGCGCGACCGCTCGCCGTCGACGACGGCTTCGAGGCGATCGCGGCGCACCTGCGCCAGCGCAATCGGCCGCTGACTTCGCTGTGCGCGACGGAACTGCGCTCTCCGCGTCCGTTCAGTCTCCAGGGGTTCGGCGATTTCAACGCGGGCTACGTGGACGTGCTGCGGCGATGGGGTCTGGTTCGCGACGAGTCGATCCCGGTGGCGCGCAGCAATGCGTGTCCGCTGCACGAGCCGCCGCCGGCACCGCAGTTCCACGCGTTCTCGTACACGGTGCCGACCGGCGCCGCGCACACCGGATTGCTGACCACATCGGACCATGCCTCCGATGCACCGGGCCCGCGCAACTTCGTCGTTTCGGGTTTCGCCGAATGGCTCGAGAACACGGCGTACCCCGATGCGATCGTCGCGTATCGCGACGTCTCCGCCGAGGGGATGGCCAGGAAAGCCGATTTCGTTCTCGCCGGACTCGAGCGCAATACCGTAGCGCTCGGCGCACTGTGGAGCGCCATCACCGGCGTGCAGATCTACACGGTGCACGAGATCGGCCCGGTGATCGGCAGCGCGTTCGCAAATCACGGTCTTGCACGGCTCGGGCCGCAGTGGCACTACTGCCGCCCGCCGGTGGACGGCCTCGACTTCGAGGCCGACGTTCGCAGCGTGCGACGCGAACTCGTCATCGACTGACGAGTCCGCATGCTTTGTTGACCTCGCGCCGCGCGCGTACTAGTCTTGCGACGAAGCGTCGAAGCCATCCGCGGGTGGCACCGGCGCAAAACGTTCCGAAGACAGCACGATCGGGGATCCGGCGCATCGGACCGATGCATCAGTCCGCGATCCGGTCGTCGCGGGTCCGAGGAAAAGCAGCCGCCACTCGCGGCTCGAGGGGCGCGGTACACTCCCGCGCCCCTTTCCTTTTCCGGGCAACCCTTTCTTTTTCCGAGCCCCTTCGATCGCCCCACGATGCCGGCTGCCGAACTGATTCGTGCCGCGAGAACCCTGTCGCACGCGGTTTCGCTGCTGCGCTTCGCGCCTCCGGTCACGCACGTCTACAACCCGCTCGACTACGCGTGGGAGATGCACGAGGCATACCTTCGCCGGTTCGCCGACACGCCGAAACGCGTCGTGTTCGTCGGCATGAACCCGGGGCCTTTCGGAATGATGCAGACCGGCGTGCCCTTCGGCGAGGTCGCCGCGGTACGCGACTGGATGCGCCTGGAGGCGCCGATCCGCCGGCCCGCCGCCGAACACCCGAAGCGGCCGATCGACGGGTTCGGCTGCCGTCGCTCGGAGGTCAGCGGCCAGCGGTTGTGGGGCTGGGCCGCGGCGCGTTTCGGCTCCGCCGAGCGGTTCTTCGAACACGCGCTCGTGCTGAACTACTGCCCGCTCGTCTTTCTCGCCGACAGCGGACGCAACTGCACGCCGGACAAGCTGTCGGCGGGCGAACTGCAACCGCTGCAGGACGCCTGCGACGCGCATCTGCGCGCTGCCATTGCCGCGGTTCGTCCGCAGTGGACGATCGGAATCGGCGGCTACGCAGTCAAGCGGATCCGGGCAGCGCTCGGCGAGAATGCGTCGCCGCGGATCGGGCAGATCCTGCATCCGAGTCCGGCCAGTCCGATGGCCAATCGCGGATGGGCCGGGCAGGTCGATGCGCAGCTCGCCCTTTTGGGCGTACGGCTGCCGGGGCGCGCCGCGGCACCGGCACCGGCCGCGGCGCCGGCCACGGTGGCGCGGGCGCGGGCGACGCCCGTGGCCGGCGGCTCCGATTGACGCAGGCGACACCATCGGCCCGCGCGCCCGATTGACGTCGACGCGACGCGTGCCCGAAGATGTCCGCCCCCGCCGCACGCGTGCCGCGGCGGCACGCAAGCAACTCCTGCCGAGGCAACCACGATGGTGACGATTCCAGGCCTGCAGTTCGATCTTGGCGAAGACATCGCGATGCTGCGCGATTCGCTGCAGCAGTTCACCGCGAAGGAGATCGCGCCGCGCGCAGGCGAGATCGACCGAAGCGACGTCTTCCCGGCGGACCTGTGGCGCAAGTTCGGCGACCTGGGCGTGCTCGGGATGACCGTGTCCGAGGAATACGGCGGCGCCGAACTCGGCTACCTCGCGCACATCGTGGCGATGGAGGAGATCTCGCGCGGGTCGGCTTCGGTCGGCCTGTCGTACGGTGCGCACTCGAACCTGTGCGTCAACCAGATCCATCGCAACGGCACCGAGGAGCAGAAACGGAAGTACCTGCCGAAACTCGTTTCGGGCGAATCGGTCGGCGCCCTGGCGATGTCGGAGCCGAACGCGGGCTCCGACGTCGTCTCGATGCGCCTGCGCGCCGAGTTCCGCGCAGATCGCTGGATCCTCAACGGAACCAAGATGTGGATCACCAACGGGCCCGATGCCGACGTGCTCGTCGTCTACGCGAAGAACGACCTGGAGGCCGGAGCGCGCGGAATCACCGCGTTCCTGATCGAGAAGGGCTTCCCGGGGTTCTCGGTCGCGCAGAAGCTCGACAAGCTCGGCATGCGCGGCAGCCACACCGGCGAACTCGTGTTCGAGAACTGCGAAGTCCCGGCGGAGAACGTGCTCGGCGGACTCGGCGGCGGTGTCAACGTGCTGATGAGCGGACTCGATTTCGAGCGCGCGGTCCTGTCGGGCGGGCCGCTGGGCATCATGGCGGCGTGCATGGATTCGGTGGTTCCCTACGTGCACGACCGCAGGCAGTTCGGGCAGCCGATCGGCGAGTTCCAGCTGATGCAGGGCAAGCTCGCCGACATGTACACGACGATGATGGCCACGCGCGCCTACGTGTATGAAGTCGGCCGCCAGTGCGATCGTTCGCGCCAGGGACTGGTCGACGTGCGCACGCTGCGCAAGGACGCCGCAGGCGCGATCCTGTACGCGGCCGAGAAGGCGACGTGGATGGCCGGCGAAGCGATCCAGTGCCTCGGCGGCAACGGCTACATCAACGAGTACCCGACCGGCCGCCTGTGGCGCGATGCAAAGCTCTACGAGATCGGCGCGGGAACCTCGGAGATCCGCCGGATGCTGATCGGGCGCGAACTGTTCGCCGAAACCTCCTGAGGCAGGGTGCCGCCGCATGGACCGGTTTCCCGAGAATCACCCGAAGCCCGACGCGGAACCGCCGCCCGGACTCGGCGCGCGACGCGGCGCGAGCGGTTCCCCGGACCGTTCGACGACGATCGCGCAGACGATGCTCGCCGGCTTCGATCGGCACTACGCGCTTTCGCGCTACATCGCGCAACAGGCGAAAGGCTATTTCGAGCGCGGCGACTGGCACGGCATCCGCAAGCTCGCACGCGACCGCATCGCGTTCTACGACGCGCGGGTGCGCGAGGCCGTCGAACGGATCCGCACCGAGTTCGCGCTCGGCGAGCTCGGACAGCAGCTGATCGACGACAGCCTGTGGCTGCGCGTCAAGCGCGAGTACGTGGGATTGCTCGCCGAGCACTTCCAGCCCGAACTGGCCGAGACGTTCTTCAATTCGGTCTGCTGCAACATCCTGCACCGCACGTATTTCCACAACGACTTCATCTTCTTTCGCCCCGCGGTATCCACCGGATACCTCGATTCCGTTCCGACGAGCTATCGCGTCTACTACCCGCTGAGCGAAACCTGGCGCGGTGCCGCGCGCCGGATGATCATCGAGCTCGGGCTCGCATGCCCGTTCGTCGACATCGACCGCGACCTCTCTCTCGTGTCGAGCGCCGCGCGCGAGCAGCTCGGTCCCGGCTTCGTGCCGGCGAGCGACTGCCAGATGCAGGTGCTGCGTTCGCTGTTCTTCCGCAACAAGGGCGCGTACCTGATAGGCCGATTCGTGAACGACGGCGAGCTGCTGCCGTTCGCGGTGCCGATCCTGCGCGACTCGAGCGGGCGCCTGTACCTCGATGCGATCCTGTTCGGAAGCGAACGCATCGAGGCGCTGTTCAACTTCGCCCGCGCGTACTTCATGGTCGACATGCCGGTGCCGAGCGCCTACGTGCGCTTCCTGGGCACGCTGATGCCGACGAAGCCGGTGTCCGAGCTGTACACGATGCTCGGGTTCCACAAGCAGGGAAAGACGCTGTTCTACCGCGACCTGCTGCACCACCTGAAGCATTCACACGACAGTTTCGTGATCGCTCCCGGCATCAAGGGCCTCGTGATGCTGGTGTTCACGCTGCCGTCGTTCCCGTACGTGTTCAAGGTGATTCGCGACAAGCGCTACAAGGACGTGTCGCGCGAGTTCATACAGTCGCAGTACCTGCGGGTGAAGTTCCACGACCGGGTCGGGCGCATGGCGGACACCTGGGAGTATTCCGACGTTCCGTTCCCGAAGGACCGTGTCGATCCCGAACTGCTCGCCGAATTGCGCAAGTACGTCCCGACGCTGCTCGAGGAGGACGACCAGTCGGTCCTGCTGCGCCACCTGTACATCGAGCGCAGAATGGTGCCGTTGAACCTGTACCTGGAGCGCGCCGACGATGCCGAGCTCGAGCAGGCGGTCATCGAGTACGGCGACGCGATCAAGGACATGGTCGCGGCGAACATCTTCCCCGGCGACATGCTGTACAAGAACTTCGGGGTCACCCGGCAGAACCGCGTCGTCTTCTACGACTACGACGAGGTCGCCTACCTCACCGACTGCAATTTCCGGAAGATCCCCGCGCCGCGAACCCCCGAGGACGAGATGTCGGCCGAACCCTGGTATGCGGTCGGCCCGCACGACGTCTTCCCGGAGGAGTTCGACACCTTCCTGCTGGGCAATCCGCGCATCCGCAAGGTGTTCCTTGCGCATCATGCCGACCTGCTCGACCCGGAATACTGGCAGGAGCGTCAGCGGCGGATCCGCAACGGCCAGCTCGACGACGTGTTCCCCTATCCCGACAACCTCAGGCTGAAGCACCGGCTGGATTCGTACCGGTCGAACCCTCACGGCCACGCCGCTTCCGACGTCTGAGTACCATTGCGGTTGTACGATCAAACATCAGCACAGGAGAGTTTCATGAGTGACCCGATCGTCATCGTTTCCGCCGCCCGCACCCCGATCGGCGGCATGATGGGCGAACTTTCGAGCCTGGCAGGACACCAGCTCGGCTCGATCGCGATCGCCGCTGCCGTCGAACGCGCAGGGCTGAAGCCCGAGCAGGTGCAGGAAGTGATCATGGGCTGCGTGCTTCCGGCCGGCCAGGGACAGGCGCCGGCGCGCCAGGCGAGCATCGGCGCGAAGCTGCCGGCGTCGACGGGCGCCACCACGATCAACAAGGTCTGCGGCTCGGGCATGAAGGCGGCGATGTTCGCGCACGACCTGCTCGTCGCGGGCAGCCAGGAAGTCATCGTCGCCGGCGGCATGGAGAGCATGAGCAACGCGCCGTACCTGCTCCTGAAGGGGCGCGGCGGATACCGCTACGGACACGGCACCGTGTTCGACCACATGGCGCTCGACGGCCTCGAGGACGCCTACGACAAGACGCCCGTCGGCGGCGGCAAGTCGATGGGGCAGTTCGCCGAAGACTGCGCGAGCAAGTACACGTTCACGCGCGAGCAGCAGGACGCCTACGCGATCGAGTCGACGCGGCGTGCGGTGGCAGCGAACAACGACGGCAGCTTCGACTGGGAGATGGCTGCGGTGACCATCGCCGGTCGCAAGGGCGAAGTGAAGATCGCCAAGGACGAGTCGCCGTTCAAGGCCAACCCCGACAAGATCCCGACGCTGAAGCCGGCGTTCCGCAAGGACGGGACGGTCACCGCCGCGACCTCGTCGTCGATCTCCGACGGCGCCGCGGCGCTGGTGATGATGCGCGAGTCGACCGCGAAGCGCCTGGGTGTCACGCCGCTCGCGCGCCTGGTCGCGCACGCGACCCACTCGCAGGAGCCGCAGTGGTTCACGACCGCACCGGTCGGAGCGATCGCGCGCCTGTACGAGAAGACCGGATGGAACACGAAGTCGGTCGATCTCTACGAGATCAACGAGGCGTTCGCCGTCGTGGCGATGGCTGCGATGAAGGAGCACGGCCTGCCGCACGAGAAAGTCAACGTGCACGGCGGGGCGGTCGCGCTCGGCCATCCGATCGGAGCGTCCGGGTCGCGGCTGATCGTGTCGCTGATCGGCGCGCTGCGCAAGCAGGGCAGGAAGCGCGGCGTCGCGTCGCTGTGCATCGGCGGCGGAGAGGCAACTGCGGTAGCGGTCGAACTGCTGTAACGATGCCGGTCGCGCTGGTCGTCGGCGCGTCGCGCGGCCTCGGCCTCGAGTTCGCGAAGCAGTACGCCGACGACGGCTGGAGCGTGCTCGCCACGCATCGCGCGCCGGCCGATGCCGATCGGCTGCGCGCGATCGGCGCACAGCCGATCGCGCTCGACGTACTCGATCCGCACGCGCCTGCGGCACTCGCCGCCGCGCTCGCGCAGGCAGGCGCGACACCGGAGCACGGCAACGAAGCGACGCACGCGGCCGGCGGCCAGGCAGCTGCGGCGCACGCCATCGTCGGCGCGCTCGATCTCGCGATCGTCAACGCCGGCATCCACGGACCGAGAAAGATCGGCGTGTTCGATCCGCCGTCGGCGAGCGACTTCGATCTCGTGATGCACACGAACGTGCATGCGCCGATGCGCCTGCTTCCGGTGCTCGCGCCGCTGCTCGAACGCGCCAGCGGCACGCTGGTGCTGGTGTCGAGCAGCATGGGATCGGTGTCGGCCGCAGGCGACGGGCACGGATTTCTGTACCGCGTCTCGAAAGCGGCGCTGAACATGGTCGCGAAGGTCGCGCACGTCGAGTTCGCGCCGTCGGGGATTCGCGTCGTGGCGCTCAATCCCGGCTGGGTGCGCACCGACATGGGCGGACCGAACGCCGCGGTCGACGCGCCACGGAGCATCGCCGGGATGCGGCGCGTGATCGCCGACCGTGCCGCCTACCCCGGCGGCGGCTTCTACGATTTCCGCGGCGAATCGCTCGCCTGGTAGGCGGCGGTCCGCCATCCACGCGCACACCGTCGCTCGACACCTCTGACCGAAGCCCCTCCGCCATGCTGCTGAACCAGGAACAGACGATGATCCGCGACGCCGTGCGCGAGTTCGTGCGCGGCGAGATCGCCCCGCACGCGGCACGCTGGGATCGCGAGTCGATCTTTCCCGCCGAAGCGCTCGCCGGGCTTGCGTCGCTCGGCTGCTACGGCATCGTCGTTCCCGAGCGCTGGGGCGGCGCCGGACTCGACTACGTCTCGCTGTCGGTGGTGCTCGAGGAAGTGGCCGCCGGCGACGGCGCCACCTCGACGATCGTCGCGGTCAACTCGCTCGCCTGCTCGATCCTGCTCGCGTGGGCGACCGACGAGCAGAAGGAACGCTGGCTGCGCCCGCTCGCTGCCGGCCGCAAGCTGGGCGCCTTCTGCCTGACCGAGCCGCAGGCAGGTTCCGACGCGTCGAGCCTGCGCACGGTTGCAGTGCGCGACGGCGATCACTGGGTGATCGACGGCGTCAAGCAGTTCATCACCTCGGGCAAGACCGCCGACGTGGCGATCGTCTTCGCCGTCACCGAACGCGGCGCCGGCAAGCGCGGCATCAGCGCGTTCATCGTCCCTACCGACACCCCGGGCTACCGCGTCGCGCGGCTCGAGGAGAAGGTCGGACAGCACGCTTCGGACACCGCGCAGATCGCCTTCGAGCGATGCCGCGTGCCCGACGCCTTCCGCGTCGGCGACGAAGGCCAGGGCTATCGCATCGCGCTGTCGGGGCTCGAAGGCGGGCGCATCGCCATCGCATCGCAGTCGGTCGGCATGGCGCGCGCCGCGTTCGACGCGGCACTGCGTTATTCGCACGAACGCGAGTCCTTCGGGGTGCCGATCTTCGAGCACCAGGCGGTGTCGTTTCGCCTCGCCGACATGGCCACGAACATCGAGGCCGCGCGCCAGCTCGTGCATCACGCCGCGCAGATGAAGGACGCGGGGCAGCCGTGCCTGAAGGAAGCGGCGATGGCCAAGCTCTTCGCTTCGACGGTCGCCGAGAGCGTCTGCTCGGACGCCATCCAGATCCACGGCGGCTACGGCTACACCACCGACTTCCCGGTCGAGCGCATCTGGCGCGATGCGCGCATCTGCCAGATCTACGAGGGAACCAGCGACATCCAGCGCATCCTGATCGGACGCGCACTCGCCGGCGGCGCAAACTGATCGAACCGGAGCAAGCAGCGCGCCCAGAGCGAGCGGCCCGGCGTCGCCGGTGCAAGGCCGTCGA
>CAYZYC010000071.1:0-4252 GCA_964481165.1 uncultured Limnobacter sp.
CCCACTCCTTCTGGAAGCGCTCGCGGCCGTGGCGGCGCACGAGCCACTCGCGCGTGGCCTGTCCGAGCACCATCGGCAGCAGCACGACCAGCGCGATCTGCAGGAACACCGCGCCGAGATCGACGGGAACCACCGCGCCCATCAGCCATTGCAGGTAGAAGGGCGTGGCCAGCGAACCGAGGATCAGGCCGACGACGGTCATCTTGATCGCAGCAGGGACGTTGCCTTGGGCGAACCCGGTCCAGGCGATCGTCATGCCGCTGGTCGGCAGCAGCGCGGCCAGCAACAGGCCGAGCGCGAAGTACGGCTGTTCGGGAAACCACAGGCGCCCGATTCCGAAAGCGACGAAGGGAATCACGCCGAAGTTGATCGCCTGCGCCATCCATTGCGCGCGCCGGTCGCCGGCCGCGAACAACTGGCGCAACTGCAGGCCGACCATCATCGGATAGACCATCAGCAGCGTCAGCGGCACGATCAGCGTGCCCAGCCACGCGGAGGGTGCGACGAGGCCGTAGAGCAGGCCGAGCACCATCGCGACCGGAATCGCGAGTGCGAGGTTGCGCGTCAGTCGGAGGATCAGCTGCATGCGGGTTCGATTGCGCCGGAAGCCTGGCGCGTCAGTGTACCGATGCGGCGGGCTTCGCGACCGTCGGCCGAGGGCGTTGCGACCACGGAGCCGAGTCGGTGCCACGTTATCCGCCTACCGCAAGTGCGTGTTATCGGCCGTTCGCGACCGCTGCGCCATAGACTCGGCGCTGACAACCGGGAGACGACATGTCCGACACGTGGCTCACCAGCCTGCTCACCAGCGGGCCGCAGGAAGGTTTCGAACTGGCGATCAAGCTCTCCCGGATGGGAGTCAAGTACACGCAGCCTTCGGGTGACGTGCGCGAGAAACTGCGTGCCGAGTATGCGGAGAGCGCCGACAGCCTGACCGCGGCCTCGCAGGTGATCGCGATCAACTTCCAGACGATCGCGGCCGCGAACGGCTATTGGCGAGGCTGAACTCGACTGCCTCGATCGCGCCGGCGACCCGCCGTCACCGCGTCCGACGCGCCGCCGGCTGCGACCGCCCCGCCAGAACCACGCCCCCGAGCACCAGCGCCGACCCGGCGACGTGGAAGCTCCCGAGCGCCTCGCCGAGGAAGGCCATCGCGAGCACCGCGCCGAACACCGGCATCAGGTGCAGGAACACGGACGCCCGGTTCGGACCGATGGCGGCGACGCCGCGAATCCACAGGCCGTGGGCGATCGCCGACGAGAACACTGCGATGAAGCCCACCGCTGCCCACGCGCCGGTGCCGGCGGGCAACGCATCGCCGGCGCACGCCTGCCATGCAAACGCCGGCAGCATCCACAAGGTGCCCGACAGCACCGAGCATGTGTGCAGCGCGAGTGGCGGCACCTGCGCAGGACGGCGCATCAGCAGCACCGAGTAGACCGCCCACAGGACGACGGCGACGAGCATCCACAGGTCTCCCGTGTGGAAGCGCATCTCGACGAGCGTCGCCGGGTCGCCGCGCAGGATGAGCACGGCAGCGCCACCCAGCGAGATCGCCAGGCCGGTCGCCTGGTGGCGCGTCACGCGCTCGCCCAGTGCGGCGCGCGAAACGAGCACGATCGCCAAGGGCGCCAGCGACAGCAGCAGGATCGTGTTCAGCGCCGTCGTCGTGGTCAGCGCGACATAGCACAACGTCTGGAACGCCGCGATGCCGGTCAGGCCGAGCAGTGCGATCAGCTTCCAGTGTTCGAGCAGCGTCGCGCGGTGGGTGCGAAGGTCGCGCAGCGTGAAGGGCAGCAGCACGACCAGCGCGATCGCCCAGCGCAGGAAGTTCAACGTGACCGGCGTGACGTCGTCGCGTACGGCCCTCCCGATGACGAAGTTGCTCGACCAGAGCAACACGGCAAGCGCCAGTGCGACGTAGACCGGGTCGATCGTGAAGCCGGCGAGCACCGGCGCGGCACTACGCGGGGACGCGTGCATCCCGGCCTCCGGTTTCGATGGGCGAAGGAGCGCGCGGCCTCGACGATCCGGGGGCATGCATCAGGCTCGGCTCGAGCGCGGTGACCAGCGTTCGCCCCGTCCGGCCGATGCAGCACGACTCGCCTGCTCGCAGAATGCGGTCGTCGCCCAGCCGATCCTCGTGCACCCACAGGCAACCGCGCACGCACAGGACTTCGGTGCCGAAGGCGTCGTGCAGTTCGATCGTGCGGTTGTAGTCGATGCACACCAACGGTTCGAAGATCGGGGAATTCACCGTGGTGCTCCTCTGCGGCTCGGGCGGCGTCGTCGATGCTTGCAATTGCACCGCGCCGCAGTCCCTGTGCGCATGAGGCACGCGTCCCGCGCCCGGGGAGTCCGCGAAGGTTCGCTGCCGACGAAATCGCTCGGGTCCGGGACCGGCGTCCCGGGAAGGACGCTATCCGGGGCCGCCCGACTCGCGCTCGACGCTATCGAGGCGGCCGAGGCCCGCCTCGCGCGCGCTGACGATCGCCTGCGCGCGGGTCGAAACGCGCAGCTTGTCGAAGATCGCGCTCACCTGGTTGCGCACCGTTTTCGTGGCGATGCCCAGGCGCTCGGCGATCTCGTCGTTCGCCAGCCCGCGTGCGAGGAGGTCGAGCACCTGTCGTTCGCGCGCAGTGAGCTCCTGCAGCGCCGACGAAGAGGGCTGCCCTGCCTGCGCATTGCCGGTATCGAGAAACGCGTGCAGTTCCTGCCAGCACCTTGCCCACGCGGGCTCGCCGTCGAGCAGCAAGTGATTGCTGCTGTCCAGCGGCACGAAGCGCGCACCCGGGATCATGCTGGCCAGCAGTCGCCCTTCCTCGAAAGGGATGCGTGCATCCTCGCGTGCGTGCATTACGAGCGTGGGGACCGCAAGTTTCGGCAGGAGGTCGACCACGTCGATCGCGCTGCCCGTCGCGAGGATGCGGGACGCATTCTCGGCCGACGCCGACGCGCGCTGCATGTCGTCGAACGCGCGGATCTGCTCGAGCGTGCCTTCGGGCACGAACTGGCTGGTGAAATGCCGTCGAAACGCCGGGTTCTCCCGTCCCCAGCCGAGTCGCATCAGCTCCATTTCGAGGCGCAGCTCCTCGGCCTGCTGCGGCTGTCCGCGACGGCACCGGCCACGCGCGAAGCCGCCCACCAGCACCAGGTGGCTGACCCGCTCGGGGTGGCGTACCGCGTAGGAGATCGCGACCGCAGCGCCCTGCGACATCCCGAGCAGCGCGAAACGCGCCAGCCCCGCGGCAGCGACCACCGTTTCCAGGTCCGCGATCCACGCTTCGAGCGAGACGTCGTCGACCTGCCAGTCGGAAAGTCCGCAGGCGCGTTCGTCGTAGCGCACCAGCGTGCGATCTCGCGCGAGTTCGGTGAGCCACGATCGCCAGACCGGGCTCTGCCAGTCGAACTCCAGGTGAGTGAGCCAGTGCGCGGCACGAACCAGCGGCGGTCCCGTGCCGACGGTCGCATACGCGATCCGCGTGCCGTCGGCCGCGGTGCAGAACCGGATCTTCTGCGAGTCGGCTCCGGTCATCGCGCACCTCACGATCTCGCGTCTCCGCGTCCGATACACGCCCCGGACGCGGGCACGCCCGCATTGTATGCCCGCGCTACGGGCGCAACCATCCACGGCTGCTTCGGACAGCGGCTTTAGCGGCTTTTCGCGCGCAGCATGCGCTGCATCGCCGGCCACGCGGTCTCGAACAGCGCCTGCTGCGCTGCCTCGTTGGGGTGGATGCGATCGGGCTGGAACATCCCGGGCCGCGCGGCGATCGCTTCGAGGAAGAACGGGACGAGTTCGGCGCCCGCGCGCTGCGCGACCCGGCCGAAGAGGGCGGCGAAGGCCTCGGTGTACGCGCGGCCGTAGTTCGGCGGAACCTGCATTCCCAGCAGCAGCACGCGCGCGCCTGCCTTCGTGGCGGCTGCGGCCATCGCGTCGAGGTTCGCTTCGGTCACGCGCAGGTCCAACCCCCGCAACGCGTCGTTGCCGCCGAGTTCGATCACGACGATCGCCGGGCGGTGGCGTTGCAGCAGCGCATCGATCCGGCTGCGCCCGCCGGCAGTCGTTTCTCCGCTGACGCTCGCGTTGACCACCTGCAGCGGCGGACGCTCCTTCGCCAGCCGCTGCGCGAGGAGTTCGACCCAGCCCGTTCCGCGTCGCAACCCGTACTCGGCCGACACGCTGTCGCCGACGACGAGCACCGTCCGGCGTGCAGCGTCGCCGGCGGTCGCGGCGCTGCTTTCGCCGCC
>CAYZYC010000071.1:4352-13403 GCA_964481165.1 uncultured Limnobacter sp.
CTCCTTGCACGCATCACCAACGGATCACCGGACATGGAAGCGATCATCGTCGAGCACCTGGGCAAACGCGTGCGCGACGCGGACGGCTGGCTGACCATCCTCGACGACCTGTCGTTCACGATCGAGGAGGGGCAGACCGTCGCGATCGTCGGGGCGTCCGGCTCGGGCAAGTCGACGCTGCTCGGCCTGCTCGCCGGGCTCGACCTGCCTACGGAAGGAAGCGTCACCGTGTTCGGCGAGTCGCTGTTCGCGCTCGACGAGGACGGGCGCGCCGCGTGGCGCGCGCGCAATCTCGGGTTCGTGTTCCAGAGCTTCCAGCTGCTGCCGCAGATGACGGCGCTCGAGAACGTGATGCTGCCGCTCGAACTCGCCGGCGACCGGCACGCCGCGGTCCGTTCGCGCCGGCTGCTCGAGCGGGTGGGGCTCGGCGACCGCCTCGGCCACTATCCGAAGACGCTCTCCGGCGGCGAGCAGCAGCGCGTTGCGCTGGCGCGTGCCTTCGCGCCGAGTCCGAAGCTGCTGTTCGCCGACGAGCCGACCGGCAGCCTCGACGCAGCTACCGGCGCGCGCGTCATCGACCTGTTGCTCGAGCTCAATCGCGAGGCGGGCGCGACGCTGCTGCTGGTCACGCACGATCCGGACCTCGCGCAGCGTTGCGGCCAGCGCCTGACGCTGCATGCGGGGCGCCTGCAGGATCTGCCCGATCGGCCAGCAGCGCGCGTATCCGCCTGATCAGCGGCAGCACGGTCGGCTCGGGCCCGGACGTCGTTGCGTCCGGTTGCGCCGAAGGATCGAGCAGCGGCTCGATCCCCGTGGCGAGCACCTTGCCGAGCTCGACTCCCCACTGGTCGAAGGAGTCGATGTTCCAGAGCCAGCCGAGGGCGGCGGTCTTGTGCTCGTACAACGCGACGAGCGCGCCGAAGGCGGCGGGATCGAGATCTTCGAGCAACAGCACGCTCGAAGGCCGGTTGCCCGGCGTGCTGCGATGCGCGGCAAGCCACGGCGACGCATCGTCGCTCGCTCGTCCTCGCACGAGGGCCTCGATCTGCGCGAGCGCGTTGGCGAGCAGTCCGCTGCCGCGGCCTTCGGGATCGTCGCGCGCCGGCACGACGACGATGAAGTCGACCGGATGCACGTCGGTGCCCTGGTGCAGCGCCTGGAAGAACGAGTGCTGCGCATCGGTACCGGTCGATCCCCAGACCGCGGGCACCGTTCGCCAGGCTAGCGGCCTGCCGTCCCGATCGACTTGCTTGCCGTTGCTCTCCATCTGCAACTGCTGCAGGTACGCGACGAGGCTGCGCAACGCGTCGCTGTACGGAACGACGACTTCGGTGCCGCCGTCGAGCAGGAGCCGGTTCCACAACGACACCAGCGCCATCAGCACCGGTGCGTTGCGTTCGAGCGGCGCCTCGGCGAAGTGGCGATCCATCGCGTGCGCGCCGTCGAGCATCGCGCGGAAATTCGCCGGCCCGACCGACAGCATGATCGGCAGTCCGATCGCCGACCACATCGAGTAGCGCCCGCCGACCCAGTCGCGCATCGGAAAGATCGACGACGGGGCGAGCCCGAACGCGAGCGCCGCGTCGACGTTCGACGTGATTCCGACGAAATGCTGCCGCAACCCGTCGTCGCCGATTCCCGCGGTCTCGTACCAGCGCCGAAGCGCCGCTGCGTTGCGCGCGGTCTCCGCGGTGTGCCACGACTTCGATGCGACGATCGTCAGCGTCGATGCCGGATCGAGCGCGTTCGTCGCCCGGTGGAACGCGTCGGGATCGACGTTGGACAGGAACCGGACCTGCAGCGGCGATCGGGCGAAACGCGCGAGCGCTTCGCAGGCGAGTTGCGGGCCGAGGTGCGAGCCGCCGATGCCCACGTGCACGATCGCGTCGATCGCTCGCCCGGTCGCACCGAGCCATCGGCCTTCGCGCACCGCCTCGCAGAACGTCGCCATCTGCGCGAGCGTCTGCGCGACTTCGCCGGCGACGCCGCCGGCGCCATCGGCGGGACCTGCGGAATCGGCCGGCGCGGGCCGGCGCAGCGCGACGTGCAACGCAGGGCGGCGTTCGGTGAAGTTGACGTCCTCGCCGGCAAACATCGCATTGCGGCGTGCGGGCAATTCGGCCGCGCGAGCGAGGTCGAGCAGTGCATCGAGCGCCTGCAGCGGCAGCCGCTGGCGCGTGAAGTCGACGTGCAGTGCCGCGGCGTCGACGACGAGGCGTTGCGACCGTGCCGCTTCCCCGCGCAGCAGATCCTCGATGCGCACGTCGCGCATCGCATCGGCGAGCTTGCGCACCGCTTCGTGCGCGGTGGCGAGAGCGTCGGGCGTGTTCATCGGGAATTCTCCTGGATGCGTGCGAGCGCGCCGTTGGCATCGCGCACCCACGACGGCAATTCGGCGGCGCTCAGGCCTTCCGCGAGACCGGTCGCCGTTTCCCAGCGTTCCGCGGCGCGCCCGTGCAGCCACGCTGCGAGGCATGCCGCGCGTTCGGCCGGAAGGCCGCGCGCGAGCAGCGAAGCCGCCATGCCGGCGAGCACGTCGCCGGTGCCTGCGCTGGCCAGTGCCGGCGTGCCGCTCGCGACGATCGTCCAGCTTCCGTCGGGCGTGGCGACGACGGTGCCGGCTCCCTTGAGCACGACAACGGCGCCGAGCGCGCGTGCCATCGACAGCGCCGCGGCGCGCCGGTCGGACTGCACCGTGGCGACGTCGGCGCCGAGCAGGCGCGCCGCCTCCAGCGGATGCGGCGTGACGATGCAGCGCACTACGCGCGAACGTTCGCGCAGCGCGAGCGCGAGCGCCGGGTCGGCCGCGACGCCGTTCAATGCGTCGGCGTCGACGACCAGTGCGCGCGCCTCGGCGATCGCGCGCGACAGGCTCGCGATCGCCGCAGGCGAATCGCCGAGGCCGCAGCCGATCGCGACCGCGGCGAACTGCGCGAAACGCGTATCGGCGGCGGCAGTCATCAGTTGCGGCTGTCCCGGGTCGAAGATCTCGCCGACCGGAGTTCCGACGAACACCTTGCCCGCGCCCATCGCCTGTGCGCCGCGCGCCGCGAGCAACGCCGCGCCACGCATCCCGGGCGCGCCGCCGAAGCACAGGACCGAACCGTAGTCGCCCTTGTTGCTGTCGCGTTCGCGCGCGGGCATTCGCGCCTGCCGCGCATCGTCGTCGCCGAAGAGCCGGCCCGCGTCGCCCGGCGCGATGCCCGCAAGCGCGGCTTCGCGGAGCGCTGCATCGATCCCGAGGGCCGCCACCGTCACCGTGCCGACGCGGTCGAGCGCCGCGCCGGTGTGCAAGCCCGGCTTGTCGGCGATCATCGTCACGGTCGCGCGTGCGCGCATCGCGGCCGCGTCGCGGCCGCCCACCGGTGATCCGCGCTCGGCGTCGATCCCGCTGGGCACGTCGACGGCGACCACCGGCCACCCGCGTTCGCGGATCGCTCCGCACAGCCACGCCGCGTCGCCGTCGAGCGCGCGATGCAATCCGATCCCGAACAGCCCGTCGATGACGATCGGCGGCGGTTCGCCATCGACGTGCGCGGCGACGCCGGCGCGGGCTTGCGCCAGCGATTCCCGCAATGCCGAAACCGGTTCGACCGGAAACGACGCCGCATCGGCGCGCGCGCGCACTTCGGACGCATCGCCGGGCGCCGGATTCGCCGTGGGCAGCGCGACCGCGCGCGCGGCGAACCCGTGTTCGCGCAACCGCATTGCCGCGAGCAGCGCGTCGCCGCCGTTGTTGCCCGGGCCGACCAGCGCGACGATCGGCCGACGCGGCGCGAGCGAACGAGCGAGCGCGGCGGTCTCTTCGGCGACGGCTTCGGCCGCGCGCGTCATCAGCGTGCCGGGCGGCAGATCGGCCATCGCGGCAGCCTCGATGCGCCGGATCGCCTGCGTGAGCAGCAGTTCGGTCATCGGTCGAGTGTAAGCGAGGTCGGCCGCGGGCTCGCCGCCCCGCCGTTTCACGTGTTCAGCCCACGCTCCCTCAGTTGACGTTCCGCATCTGGCGCGGCAACCACGAGACCAGTTCGGGAAACGCGTAGATGAGCAGTACCGCGACGACCATCAGCACGAACATCGGAAACGCCTGTCGCGCGATCCACGGCAGGTCGCGGTTCGTCATTGCCTGGATCACGAACAGGTTGAATCCCACGGGCGGGGTGATCTGCGCCATCTCGACGACGATCACGACGAAGACGCCGAACCACAGCAGGTCGATGCCCGCTGCCTGGACCGTCGGCAGGATCACGCCCATCGTGAGCACGACCATCGAAATGCCGTCGAGGAAGCAGCCGAGCACGATGTAGAAGCCGGCCAGCGCGATGATCAGCTGGAAGCGCGTCAGTCCGAGCGAGCCGATCCATTCGGCGAGGTGCCGCGGCAGCCCGATGTATCCCATGGCCAGCGTCAGGAACGCAGCACCCGCCAGGATCAGCGCGATCATGCAGTACAGGCGCGTCGCGCCGAGCAGCGACTCGACGAAGGTCCGGCGATCGAGTGCGCCCTGGATCGCCGACAGCAGCAGCGCGCCCACCACTCCGAGCGCCGCCGATTCGGTCGCGGTCGCCACCCCGCTGTAGATCGCGCCGAGCACGGCGAGGATCAGCAGCGCGACCGGGATCAGGTGACGCGATGCCCACAGCCGCGCGCGCAGGCTCGCAGAGTCGTCTGCCGGCGGCACCTGCCCCCGGTGCAACAGCGCCCAGGCGACGACGTAGCCCATGAACAGCAGCGCGAGGAGGATTCCCGGAATCACGCCGGCGATGAACAACTGCGCGATCGACACGTCGGCACTGACTCCGTAGACGATCAGGATGATCGACGGCGGGATCAGCAGGCCGAGCGTCCCCGCGCCGGCGAGCGTGCCGACGGTGATCCCGTCCGGATATCCCCTGCGTGCCAGTTCGGGCAGCGTCATCCGGCCGATGGTCGCGCAGGTGGCGGCCGACGAACCGGATACCGCGGCGAAGATCGCGCAGCCGACGATGTTCGTGTGCAGCAGTCGGCCGGGCAGCCGGTTCATCCAGGGTGCGAGCCCGTGGAACATGTCGGCCGACAGGCGCGTGCGGAACAGGATCTCGCCCATCCAGACGAAGAGCGGCAGCGCGGTGAGTGTCCAGCTCGACGCAGTCCCCCAGATCGTGATCGCCATCGCGTCGCCGGCCGAGCGCGTCGAGAATACTTCCATGGCAAACCACGCGACCGCCGCCAGCGCCAGTCCGATCCAGACGCCGGTGCCGAGCAGCACGAACAGCGCCGCGACCAGCAGGGACGTGACGACGAGGTCGCTCATCGGAGCGCGCTCATTCGACGTGCTCCGGTTGCCTGCCGGGGGTGGCCGGCGCGCGGCGGCCGCGCAACGCGAGCACGAACTCGTCGACGAGCGCCACCAGCAGGATCAGCGTTCCGGCGGCCATCGACAGCTGCGGGATCCACAGCGGCGTCGCGTCGTTGCCGGTGGAGATGTCGTTGAACTCTTGCGATTGCCAGACGAGCCGGACGCTGTACCAGGCGAGCAGCACGGCGACGATCAGGCCGATCGCCAGCGATATCCATTCGAGCGCGTGACGCGTGCGCCCGCCGACGAGGTTCAGCACCAGCGTCACGCGGATGTGTTCGTTGCGCTTGAGCGTGTGCGCGAGTGCGAGAAAGCCGGCGGCGGCCATCAGGTAGCCGGCGTACGCGTCGGTGCCCGGCACGTAGAAGCCGAACTGGCGTCCCGCGATCGACAGCAGCACCATGACGAGCAGCCCGATCATCGACGCGGCGGCCAGCCAGGCCGCCGCGTCGTAGAGCCGATCGAGTGCTGCGCGCACGGGCGGTGTCGTCCGTTATCCGGCGGCGGCCGGCTCGGGACTAGCCCTTGCGATAGGCGTCGAGGATCGACTTGCCTTCGGGACCGGCACGCTGGAGCCAGTCCTGGAGCATCTCGTCGCCCACCTTGTCGAACTCGGCGCTCATCTGCTTCGACGGCGGCTCGACCTGCATGCCGTTCTTGCGCAGCTGGTCGATGTACCACTTCGTCTTCTCTTCGGACATCTTCCAGCCGCGCTCCTCGGCCTGCGCCGCCGCCTGCAGGAGCGCATCCTGCTGCGCCTTGTCGAGCGAATCGAAGGCCTTCCGGTTGACGATCACCGCGTTCTTCGGCAGCCAGGCCTGCGTGTCGTAGAAGTACTTCAGGTGCTCGAAGGTCTTCGTGTCGTAGCCGGTCGCGCTCGACGAGATGTACGACTCGACGGCACCGGTGGCCAGCGCCTGCGAGACCTCCGCAGCCTGGATCGTCACCGGCTGCGCGCCGAACTTCTGCGCGATCTTCGCGGTCGCCGGGTTGTACGCGCGGAACTTCACTCCTTTCAGGTCGCTGGCCGCTTCGAGCGGCTTTTTCGCGTACAAGCCCTGCGGCGGCCAGGCCACGGTGTAGAGCAGCTTCATCCCCTGCGACGCCAGCAGCTTGTCGACCGCCGGGCGCGAGGCGCGATCGAGTTTCTGCGCTGCGTCGTAGCTCGTGGCGACGAACGGCAGCACGTCGATCGCGTACAGCGGATTCTCGTTGGCGAAGTTCGACAGCAGGATCTCGCCCATCTGCGCCTGGTTCGCCTGCACCGCGCGCTTGATCTCGGTGGCCTTGAACAGCGATGCGTTCGGGTGCACGGTGATCTTCAGCTTGCCGCCGGTGGCCTTCTCGACGTCGGCGGCGAACTGCACGAGGTTCTCGGTGTGGAAGTTGTTCGCCGGGTACGCGGCGGGCAGGTCCCACTGCGTCTGCGCGAACGCTGCGGTCGACAGCAGTGCGGCTGCCGCGGTCACGGCAAGAACGGGTCTCATGGGCGTCTCCGGGTTATCGGTACCTGGTTGAAGGGTAGAAGCCTACGATATAAATTGCCACTCCGCTTCGGAAGGCACGATGGGCACCTGGCAGTTCTGGATCGACCGCGGAGGCACGTTTACCGACGTGATCGGCCGACGCCCGGACGGGACGCTGCAGACGTCCAAGCTGCTCTCCGAGAACCCCGAGCAGTACGCGGACGCCGCCGTCGAGGGGGTGCGCCGGATGCTCGGGCTCGCCCCCGGCGAAGCGATCGTGCCCGCAGACGTCGAGGTCGTGAAGATGGGCACGACGGTGGCCACCAACGCGCTGCTCGAGCGCACCGGAGAGCCGCTGCTGCTCGCCGTCACGCGCGGGTACCGCGACGCGCTGCGCATCGCCTACCAGAACCGGCCGAAGCTCTTCGATCGGCACATCGTGTTGCCCGAGCTGCTGCACCGGGAGGTGGTCGAGATCGACGAACGCGTCGGCGCCGACGGATCGATCGTGGTTGCGCTCGACGAACGCGCGACGGCCGATGCGCTGCAGGCGGCATTCGGGCGCGGCCTTCGCGCGATCGCCATCGTGCTGATGCACGGCTACCGGTACGTCACACACGAGAAGCGCGTCGCCCGGATCGCGCGCGAAACCGGCTTCACGCAGGTCTCGGTATCGCACGAGGTTTCGCCGCTGATCAAGTTCGTTTCGCGCGGCGACACGACGGTGGTCGACGCATACCTGTCGCCGGTGCTGCGGCGCTACGTCGCGCGGGTTGCCGCCGCGATGCCGGGGGTGCGCCTGCAGTTCATGCAATCGAACGGCGGGCTGACCGATGCCGGCGCGTTCCAGGGCAAGGACTCGATCCTGTCGGGCCCGGCCGGGGGAATCGTCGGGATGGCGCGCGTGAGCCGCACCGCCGGCTTCGGGCAGGTCATCGGCTTCGACATGGGCGGCACGTCGACCGACGTGTCGCACTTCGCCGGCGAGTTCGAACGCGAGTTCGACACGCTGGTCGCCGGCGTGCGGATGCGCGCTCCGATGATGAGCATCCACACGGTCGCCGCCGGCGGCGGATCGATCCTGCACTTCGACGGCTCGCGGCTGCGCGTCGGTCCCGATTCGGCCGGTGCCGATCCCGGACCGGCGTGCTATCGGCGCGGAGGTCCGCTGACCGTCACCGACGCGAACGTGATGCTCGGCAGGATCCAGCCCGCGTTCTTTCCCCGCGTCTTCGGACCGGGCGGCGACCAGCCGATGGATGCCGACGTCGTGCGCGAGCGCTTCGACGCGCTGGCTGCGCAGGTCTCCCGCGACAGCGGCCGGCAGATGAACGCGGAGGCGATCGCGCAGGGCTTCCTCGACATCGCGGTCGCGAACATGGCGAACGCGATCCGCAAGATCTCGGTGCAGCGCGGCTACGACATCACGCGATACACGCTGACGACCTTCGGCGGCGCCGGAGGCCAGCACGCGTGCGGCGTCGCCGACGCGCTGGCGATGCCGCGCGTGCTCGTGCATCCGCTCGCCGGCGTGTTGTCGGCCTACGGAATGGGGCTCGCCGAGCAGGTGGCGATACGCGAACAATCGGTCGAACGCCGCTTCGACGACGACGGCCTGGCCGACGCCGGCGAGCGCCTCGATGCGCTCGAGCGCGCGGCGCGCGCCGAACTGATCGCGCAGGGCGAAAACGCCGACACGCTGCGCGTGCAGCGCAGGCTGCACCTGCGCTACGAGGGGACCGACACCGCGCTTGCCGTCGCCTGGGGCGACGCGGCAGCGATGCGCAGCGACTTCGATGCCGCGTATCGGCAGCGTTTCGCGTTCCTGATGCCGGGGCGCGCGCTCGTCGTCGAGTCGGCGGTGGTCGAGGCGGCCGGTCAGGCCGGAGGCGGCGCATCGCTGGCGCCACCCGGCGCGCGCGACGCGGCACTGCAGCCCGAGCGGCACGTGCAGGTCTTCGTGCGCGGCGCCTGGGGCGATGCGCCGCTGTACCGGCGGGAACGCATGATCGGCGGCGACACGATCGACGGTCCGGCGATCGTCGCCGAAGCGAACGCCACGACGGTCATCGAGCCCGGCTGGCGGGCGCGGATGAGCCCGCTCGGCGACCTCGTGCTCGAGCGCCACGAGCCCCGGCCGCGCCGCGTGGCGATCGGCACCGACGCCGACCCGGTGATGCTCGAGATCTTCAACAACCTGTTCATGTCGATCGCCGAGCAGATGGGCTATCGGCTGCAGAACACCGCGCA
>CAYZYC010000072.1:0-11251 GCA_964481165.1 uncultured Limnobacter sp.
GGCATCGACAGCAGCAGGCTGTACATCAGCTCGATGCGGTCGCGGTCGTTCTCCATCAGCGGCGCGAGGCGGCGGCGGATGCCGAGGTTGATGCGGGCGCGCGGATCGGTCGCGTACGTTCGGTACATGTAGTCCCGTTCGCGGTTCGTCACCATCTCGAGCGTCAGCTCGTCGTGGTTGCGCAGGAAGATCGCCCACTGGCAGGTCTCGGGGATTTCCGGCGTCTGCTGCATGATCTCGACGATCGGGTGCCGGTCCTCCTGCGCGATCCCCATGTACATGCGCGGCATCAGCGGGAAGTGGTACGCCATGTGGCATTCGTCGCCGTCGCCGAAGTACTCGCGCACGTCTTCGGGCCACTGGTTCGCCTCGGCGAGCAGCACGCGATTCGCATGGCGTTCGTCGAGCATCGCGCGCATGCGCTTGATCACCGCATGCGTCTCGGGCAGGTTCTCGTTGTTCGTTCCCTCGCGCTCGCACAGATACGGAATCGCATCGAGCCGGAAGCCGTCGACGCCCATGTCGAGCCAGAAGCGCATCACCCGCACGACGGCCTTGAGCACGTTCGGGTTGTCGAAGTTCAGGTCGGGCTGGTGGCTGAAGAACCGGTGCCAGTAGTACGCCTTCGCCACCGGATCCCACGTCCAGTTCGACGATTCGGTGTCGGTGAAGATGATGCGCGTGCCGGCATAGCGGTCCGGGTCGTCGCTCCAGACGTAGAAATTGCGTTTCGACGATCCGGGCGGCGCACGGCGCGCCGCCTGGAACCACCGATGCTGGTCGGACGTGTGGTTGACGACGAGTTCGGTGATCACGCGCAGGCCGCGCCGGTGTGCTTCGCGAACCAGCACGCGCACGTCGTTGCGCGTGCCGTAGTGCGGATGCACGTTGCGGTAGTCGGACACGTCGTAGCCGTCGTCGCGCAACGGCGACGGATAGAAGGGCATCACCCAGATCGTGTTGACGCCCAGGTCGCGGATGTAGTCGAGCTTCGACCCGAGCCCGGGAAAGTCGCCCATCCCGTCGCCGTTCGAGTCGAAGAACGCCTTGACGTGCAGCTGGTAGATGACCGCGTCGCGGTACCACAGGGGATCGTCGTCGATGCGCGATGCGTCCATGACGGGATTCGCGCTCAGGCGAAGTAGTCGAAATCCTGCTCGCGGCGCGTGCGCTGCCGCACGCGGAACACGTGCGCCGGCATGCGGCCGGGGTCGAGCCGGACGAAATTGCGTGCGCCCTGCCACAGGTAGCGCGCGCCCGAGAGCAGGTCGTGCATCTGGTACGACGCGTCCTGCGCGATGCCGAGGCGCTCGGGATCGAGCTCGATCCAGCCGCTCTGCACGTTGTGCGGATCGAGATTCACGACGACGACGATGCTGTTGTCGCCGTCGGCCGAACGTTTCGCGTAGCAGATCAGTTGATCGCTGTCGGTCGGGAAGAAGGCCAGGCTGCGGTTCGAATGCAGCGCCGGGTTCTCGCGCCGGATCCGGTTCAGCAGCGCCATGACCGGCCGAAGGCTGTCGGCGCGATCGAGCGGCCAGTGGCGCAGCTGGTATTTCTCGGAATCGAGATACTCCTCGCTGCCCGGCTCGCGCGCCTTGCGTTCGAGCAGCTCGTAGGCCGGGCCGTAGACGCCGTAGCAGGCCGCGAGCGTGGCGGCGAGCACGAGGCGAGCGACGAACGCCGGCCGCCCGCCGTACTGCAGCGCTTCGGTCAGGATGTCGGGCGTGTTCGGCCAGACGTTGGGGCGGAAATACTCGGCGCCCGGGCCGTGCGCGAGCTCCTCGAAGTACGCGGTCAGCTCGTGTTTCGTGTTGCGCCACGCGAAATAGGTGTACGACTGCGTGAACCCGAGCTTGGCCAGCCGGTGCATCGGCCGCGGCCGCGTGAAGGCCTCGGCCAGGAAGACGACGTCGGGGTGCCGGCCCGATATCCGCGCGATCGCCCATTCCCAGAAGGCGAACGGCTTCGTGTGCGGGTTGTCGACGCGAAAGATCCGCACGCCTTCGTCGATCCAGTACTCGAAGACGCTCTCGAGTTCTCGCCACAGGGCGGCCCGGTCCTCGGTCTCGAAATCGAAGGGATAGATGTCCTGGTATTTCTTCGGCGGGTTCTCGGCGTACTGCACCGTTCCGTCGGGACGCCAGCGAAACCACTGCGGATGCTTCTCGACGTACGGATGGTCGGGCGCGCACTGGAACGCGATGTCGAGGGCGATTTCCATGCCCAGCTCGCGCGCCTTGGCGACGAGCGCCCGGAAGTCGTCGAGCGTGCCGAGCTGCGGGTGGATCGCCTTGTGCCCGCCTTCGCTCGAACCGATCGCCCACGGGCTGCCGACGTCTTCCGGCCCGGCCGACAGCGCGTTGTTGCGCCCCTTGCGCCGCAGGCGGCCGATCGGATGGATCGGCGGCAGGTAGACGACGTCGAACCCCAGTTCGGCGACGTAGTCGAGGCGCGCGGCGCAATCGGCGAGCGTGCCGTGCGCACCCGCAGCGGGCGCCGTCGAACGCGGGAACAACTCGTACCACGACGAGAATCCGGCGCGCTCGCGATCGACCTTCAGCGGAAGGTCGATCGGCCAGGCCGTCTCGAACCGGCGGTCGGGATGGCGCGACGCGAGCTGCGCGCGCAACGGATCGAGCGCGAGCGTGCGCAGCGCATCGATGTCGCCCTCCGACTGCGCGGCATGTTCCAGCGCCGCCGACCAGTCGGCGAGCGTCTTGCGCTCCGCGCCGTTCGCGCGCAGCGACGACTCGGCGATCAGCGCCGCGCCGACGCGCGCGGCCTGCCGCAGGTCGGCGGGATCGTCGCGCCGCTCGAACTCGTTTCGCCAGGTCGCGAAATGGTCTACCCAGGCGACCACGCCGTACCGGTAGCGCCCGGGCATCGCCGCGGCGAACTGCGCGCGCCAGCGATCGTTGCCCAGCGCCCGCATCTCGATTTCCCGCCACTGCGACGCGTCCTCCGGACGCCAGCGCAGCAGCACGCGAATCGCGTCGTGCCCGTCGGTGAAGCAGTCGGCCTCGACGACCAGCGCTTCATCGACGACGCGCTTGACCGCGAAGCGGCCGCCGTCGACCGACGGCAGCACGCGATCGATCACCGCTCGCGCGCGAGCGGCATCAACTCGTTCGGGCATCCGCAGGCTCCTTCAGGATCACGACGCCGAGCGGAGGAAGGTTCAGGGTCAGCGACCATGGACGGCCGTGCGATGCGACCGGCATCGCCTCGACGCCGCCGAGGTTGCCCCACCCCGAACCGCCGTAGATCGTCGCATCGCTGTTCAGCACTTCGTTCCAATGCCCTGCCGACGGTGCGCCCACTACATAGTTCGTGCGCGGAACCGGCGTGAAGTTGCAGGCGACCAGCAGCTTCGGCGCGGCGTCGTCGGACTTGCGCAGGAACGCGATCACGCTGTGCTGCGCGTCGCTGCCGTCGATCCATTCGAATCCGTCGGCGGCGAAGTCGAGCCGGTGCAGCGCGCGCTCGTCGCGGTACAGGCGATTGAGGTCGGCCACCCATCGTCGCAGGCCGCCGTGCGCATCCTGCGACGCGAGCGGCCATTCGAGTTCGCCTTCGTGCGTCCATTCGCGCCACTGGCCGAACTCGCCGCCCATGAACAGCAGCTTCTTGCCGGGATGCGTCCACAGGTAACCGTAGAGCGCACGCAGGTTGGCGAACTTCTGCCAGTCGTCGCCCGGCATCTTCCCGATCAGCGAGCCCTTGCCGTAGACGACCTCGTCGTGCGAGAGCGGCAGCACGAAGTTCTCGTTGAACGCATACCACAACGAGAAAGTCAGCCGCCCGTGATGGAAGCTGCGGTGCACGGGGTCCTCGCGCAGGTACGCGAGCGTGTCGTGCATCCAGCCCATGTTCCATTTCATTCCGAACCCGAGCCCGCCGAGGTACGTCGGTCGCGACACCATCGGCCATGCGGTCGACTCCTCGGCAATCGTCATCGTGTCGGGATGGTCGCGATAGACCGCCTCGTTGAAGCGGCGCAGGAACGCGACCGCCTCGAGGTTCTCGCGGCCCCCGTGGCGGTTCGGTATCCACTCGCCTTCGCGGCGCGCGTAATCGAGATACAGCATCGACGCGACCGCATCCACCCGCAATCCGTCGAGGTGGTAGCGATCGAGCCAGAACAGCGCCGACGACAGCAGGAACGCGGACACCTCGTTGCGGCCGTAGTTGAAAATCATCGAGTTCCACTCGGGGTGGAAACCCTGTCGCGGATCGGCGTGCTCGTACAGGTGCGTACCGTCGAAGCGGGCCAGCCCGTGTGCATCGGCCGGAAAATGCGACGGAACCCAGTCGAGAATCACGCCGATGCCGTTGCGGTGCAGCCGATCGACCAGATACATGAAATCCTGCGGCGTTCCGTAGCGCGAGGTCGGCGCGAAATAGCCGGTGGTCTGGTACCCCCAGGAGCCGTAGAACGGGTGCTCGGTCGTCGGCATCAGTTCCACGTGCGTGAAGCCGGTTTCGTGCAGGTACGGAACGAGCGCGTCGGCGAGTTCGCGATACGACAGGAACGTGCCGTCGGCGCGGCGCCGCCAGGAACCCGGATGGATTTCGTAGATCGAGATCGGCGCAGCGAGGTCGTTGTTCCGATGCCGGCGCGCCATCCACCCGGCGTCGCCCCAATCGTGATCGAGCGACCAGATGCGCGAGGCGGTATCCGGCGCCTGCTCGCAGAAAAAAGCGAAGGGGTCGCTCTTGTCGGGGAGCGCCGCTCCGTCGCGCGCGACGATCCGGTACTTGTAGCGCTGGCCGGCGCGCGCGGACATCGCGCGTCCCTCCCAGATCCCCGAGCCGTCGGGTCTCGCGTGCAGCCGGTCGGCTTCGCCGTGCCAGTGATTCCAGTCGCCGATCACCGACACCGAAGCGGCGTTCGGCGCCCATAGCGCAAAGCGGGCGCCTTCGCCTGCGGCTTCGAGGTGGCACCCGAGGTGCTCGTGCAGCCGGGAGTGGGTTCCTTCGCGAAAGAGATGGATGTCGAGTTCGGTGAGCACGCGGTGGTTCAGAAGATCAGCTTCCCGGTGCCGATCACGACGAGCAGGCCGATCAGGAAGATGATGCCGATGATCCACAACAGGATCTTCATGGTGCACCTCTGAAGCAGATGGTCAAGGCCTGCGAGCAAGCTCCGCGCCTGCACTGCGGGTTATCGCCGATTCGACGCGTCGTTTCGGCCGCAGCTTCGACGCCGTAGCGATTCAACGCAGCCGCTCGAGATACGCTGCGATGTCGCGGGCATCGCGTTCGCCGACGCCGAGATCGGGCATCGCCGAACCCGGCGAGATTTCCTGCGGATCGCGAATCCAGCGGATCAGGTTCTCGCGCGTATTCGGCAGCTGGCCGGCGACGAAACGTCGCGAACCCATGCGCGACAACGGAGGCCCCACGAAGGATTGCGCCGCGACGACGCCCGGGACGATGTGGCAGCCGACACAGCCGAACTGGCGCAACGCGCGACGCCCGCGTTCGGCATCGGGCTCGGGCAAGCGTTGGGGGCGCGGACCGCGCGCCGGCTCGTCGACGCCCGACAGCGGCGCGGCGGGCAGCAGCTCGTGCATCGTCCGGTACTGCTCCGGCGTCAACGTGGGCAGGCGCAACAGGAAGGCGACGACCGACCACAACTCGTCGTCGCTCATGCGGAACTGCCACGCGGGCATTCCGGTCATCTTGATGCCGTGCCGGATCACCCAGTAGAGCTCCGAAGCTTTCCATTCCCGGGCCACATCGGCCAGGCTGCCCGGCAACGGCGTGAGGCCGAGCGCGAAGGGCTCGGGCGGGACTCCCGGGGCGCCGTGGCACTGCACGCAGTGCCGGCGGAATCGCGCGAGTCCCTGCGCGGCGAGCGCCGGATCGTCCAGCGGCGGCACCTCGATGCGCTGCGCGCGCCGCGCCACCGACTGCCGCAACCCGGTCTGCAACGTCCAGAACGTGGGGCGCAGGTGCTGGTCGGTGGCGGAAACGTCGTAGACGCCCGAGTACAGCGTGCCGAGCGCGCCGAGCGCCGCAACGGCTGCAAGCACGACGATGGCGACGAAGATCTTCACGGCGGCCGCTTCAGTCGAGCGTGTACAGGTACGCGACCATGTCGCGCGCGTGCGCCTCGCCCACCTGCAGGTCGGGCATCTGCGTTTGCGGGTCGAAACGCTGCGGAGCGCGGATCCACTGCACCATGTTGTCGGGACGATTCGGCACGCGTCCGGCGAGGTAGACCCGACGGGCGATGCGATCGAGCGACGGACCCGCGACGCCGTGCGCGTCCGCCACTCCGGGTATCCGGTGGCACGAGCCGCAGCCGAACTGGCGCAGCAGCAGCCTGCCGTTTTCCGCGTTGCCGTCGAGCGAGAGCCGCTCGCCGCACGCCACCAGCACCACGCAGCATCCCAGCGCAGCGACGGTATGCGAAGTTCGGTTCACGCGCATGCCGGAACCGCCAGCGCCGGAATCGTCTCGAAGACGATCGCAACGAGCGCGAAGCCCGCCACCGATGCGGAGAGCCAGTGCTCGAAGCTCTTGCGGCGCCGCCACCCGCGCACTACGATCGCGGCGGCGATCGCCGCGGCGACGCCGCCCGCGATGCCGATCAGCGACGGCACCGGGCCCATCAGCCCGCGCGCGCACGCCAGCGCGGTGAAACCGTAGATCGCGGCGAAGTGCAGCGCCCAGACGATGACGCCTGCCGAGATCCACAACGATCGTGCGACGAAGTGCATCGCTCACCCGACCAGTCGCGGAAAACCGTGGACGAGCGCAACGCCGACCAGCGACTGCACCACTGCGTAGTGGAAGAACAGCCGGGTGTTGTCGAACGTGACGCGGCGGATCGCATCGAGCTGCCCGGCGGCCGCGCGCGCGATCACGAACACCGTCATCGTGATCGAGACCATTGCGAAGAAGACGCCGACTCCGACGACGAGGTTCACGACTGCCGCGTACGCCGACGACGATCCGGACAGGGCACGGTGCGCGAATCCCTCGACGGCGAACGCGGCGACGAGAAACGTCGCCGCCCCGGCGAGCGCGACGAGGAAGCTGCGTCGTGCTCCGCGCGCGAGGTACCGGTTCGCCAGGCCCACGCACCCGCTCGCCGCGGCGAACGCTGCGACCGCGATCCACGCCGTCCCGAGCGCCGGAAGCGCGTCGCCCTTCGGCCACAGGCCGGGAGAAACGGTCCACAGGTACAGGTACGAGAAGACGACGCAGCCGTACAGCGACGACGAAACCAGCAGCAGGATCGCCACCGCCCACCACGACTGCGATTGCGGCCCGCTCATGTACGCCGGCAGCGCGATCCCGCCGCCGATATCGATCGGCGCATCGAGCGGCGCCGGATCGAGATTCCACGCCCAGTGCACGATGGCTGCGATCCCGACGAACGCGCAGGCGAACGCCGGAAGCACGAGCTTGAAGGCGAGCAGCAGGAAGAACGCCGCGGTGAACCAGGCGGCGATCAACGGAGCCCATCCGGGCACCGGCATGCGCAGCAGGAATTGCGGCTTCGCATCGATCGGACTGGTGACGATGGTCTCGCGACCTCCGGTCGGCGCATTCGGCAGGTAGTAGTGGCCGCGCTCGACGTCCCGCGGCAGTCCGGACTGCTCCCACAGCGGCTCGCGACTCGTCACGATCGGAATGCTGCGGTTCGAGTAGTGGCCGTTGGGCAGCCATTCGAGCGTGCCCGCGTTCCAGACGTTTCCGGCGCTTTCCTCGAAGGTGATCCGGAAACGGCGCGCGACGTCGAAAACGAGCAGCGCGACGCCGGCGGCGAACAGGAAGGCGCCGAAGGTCGAGGCGAGGTTCGATGCGTCCCATCCGAGCCCCGTCGGGTAGGTGTACACGCGCCGCGGCATTCCGGCCAGGCCGGCGTAATGCATCGGGAAGAACGCGACGTTGAAGCCGGCGAAGGTCAGTCCGAATACCCAGCGCCCGAGCCGCTCCGACAGCGCGTGCCGACTCGTGTACGGCATCCAGTAGTACAGCGCCGCGAACAGCGGAAACACCATTCCGCCGACGAGCACGTAGTGCAGGTGCGCGACGACGAAATACGTGTCGTGCGCCTGCCAGTCGAACGGAACGACCGCGACCATGACGCCGGTCAGTCCGCCGAGCACGAAGATGAACAGGAACCCCAGCACGAACAGCGTGGCGGCCGACATCTTCACGCGCCCGCTGGCGAGCGTGGCGATCCACGCGAAGACCTGGATCCCGCTGGGGATCGCGACGGCCGTGCTCGCCGCCTGGAAGAACGACAGCGACAGTTGCGGGATCCCCGTGGTGAACATGTGATGCACCCACAGGCCGAAACTCAGGAACGCGGTCGCGATCAACGCCAGCACGACGAGCGGATAGGCGACCAGCGGCCGTTGCGCCATCGTCGGGACGATCATCGACACCATTCCCGCCGCGGGCAGGAAGATGATGTAGACCTCGGGGTGGCCGAAGAACCAGAACAGGTGCTGCCAGAGCAGCGGATCTCCGCCGCGTTCGGCTGCGAAGAACGGCCAGTCGAAGGCGCGCTCGAGCTCCAGCAGCGCGGTGGCGAGGATTACCGCCGGAAACGCGAACACGATCATCAGCGCGAACACCAGCATCGCCCACGCGAAGATCGGCATGCGCGCGAGCGTCATCTCCGGCGAGCGCGTGCGCAGCACCCCGACGATGATCTCGATCGCGCCGGCAATCGCCGAGATCTCGATGAAACCGATGCCGAGCAGCCACATGTCGGCGTTCACCGACGGCGAATAGCGATCGCTCGTGAGAGGCGGATTCATGAACCACCCGCCGTCGGGCGCCCAGCCGACGAACAGGCTCAAAAAGAACGCGAGCCCACCGATCAGGTAGGCCCAGAACGCATACGCGGACAGGCGCGGAAACGGAAGATCCCTCGCACCGAGCATGTTGGGCAGCAGCAGGATGCCCATCGCCTCGACGGCGGGCACGGCGAACAGGAACATCATCATCGTGCCGTGCATCGTGAACAGCTGGTTGTACAACTCGGGGCCGACCAGCGTGTTTTCGGGAACCGCGAGCTGTACGCGCATCAGCAGCGCGAGCAGGCCTGCGAGCAGGAAGAACAGCAACGCCGCGCCCAGGTAGAACACGCCGACGTAGTTGTTGTTGATGACGGTGATGAACCGCCAACCGCTCGGCGCAGCCCAGATCCGGCGCAGCTCCTCGACCTCGTGCGGCGGACGTTCCGCGGGATTCGGCAGCGGGGACGCCGCAGGCGCGTTCCGTGGCATCCCGCTAGTCCAGGCTCGCCAGGTATTCGGCAAGCGCGCGCAGCTCGTGCGGCGCGAATGCGCGGAACTCGGGCATCAGGTTGCCCGGCTTGATCTGCTGGTTCCCGACGATCCAGCGCTCGATCGACGCGACGTCGCTGCGCAGGATCCCCGCGCCGATCGACACGCGGCTCGCGACGTGCGTCAGGTCCGGTCCCAGGCTGCCTGCGGCATCGGTGCCGCGCACGGTGTGGCAGACCGCGCAGTTGCGCAGGAAGAGCGATTCGCCGGGCGTTCCGCTCGACAGCTTCGGCGCGTTCGCCCGCTGCTTCTCCCGCCAGCGTTCGAACGCCTGCAGCGGTTCGGCAACGACGTACAGCGCCATCTTCGCGTGCGGCCCTCCGCAGAATTCGGCGCACTGTCCGCGAAACGTGCCGGGTTCGTCGGCGACCAGCACCATGCGGTTGGTGCGACCCGGAACCATGTCCATCTTTCCGGCCAGCGACGGAACCCAGAAGCTGTGCAGCACGTCGCCCGAGTCGAGGCGCAACTCGACGATACCGCCGACCGGAACCCGCAGTTCGTTGGCCGTGGCGAACGACGGCCTGCCCTCGGCATCGAGATACCGCACCCGCCACCACCACTGCTCTCCGACGACCTCGATGACGACGTCGGGTCGCGTCGATGCCGCGAGCAGTCGCGGCACGTCGAACAGCGAATGCACGAGCAGTGCGCCGAGCACGATCGAAGGAAAGACGATGCCGCCCGCCACGACGGTCCTGCGGCCGCCCAACCAGCGTACCGGCCGGTAGATCGCCATCGCTGCGAGGACGAGCACCGCGACGAAGATCAGGGTCGCGCCGCCGAACAGCAGCCACGCCGTCTGCGCGATACCTGCCGCTTCGGCGCCGGATGGTGCAAGGGCCGACTGCAGTCCTGGCGGCAGGCTCACGGCGTTCCTCGCGGATTTCGGCCCGAAACCGAAGCAAGCGGCACGCCTGTTCGCGCGGCTGCCGCCCTGTCTGCTCGGCTACCATGCAGCATGCGGACGGTGCGCCCGGACGCGATACCGGGAGAAATCGATGCGCAGCTGGCGACGGGCTCCGGCCAGGCCTGGCGGAACGACTGCGGCGTTGCTCGTCGTTGCGTGCGCGGTGCTGGCGATAGCGGCTTGCGCAACCGACGCGGAGCGCTCGTCGCAGAGGCGATCGCTCGCCTCGGGCGAACAGGTATACGCGCGCGTGTGCATCGCGTGTCATGCGGCCGGCGTCGACAACGCGCCGAAACTCGGCGACCGCGCGGCCTGGAAACCTCTGATCGAGGAGGGGCAGGACGTGCTGACCGCGCATGCGTGGGTCGGCGTGCGCGCGATGCCGGCGCGCGGCGGCGACCCGGGTCTGTCGCTCGAGGAGTTCGGCAGGGCAACCGCGTACATGGCGCGCGCTGCGGGCGGCGACTGGAAGGATCCCGACGCTTCGATGCTCTCGCAGATACGAGAGGAGGAGCGTTATCGCATCGAGAGCCTGCGCGAACGGGCGGACGACTCGCATGACGACGGGCATGGCCACGGGCATGACGACGACTGACGCGTCGGCATGGCGCCCGCGCCCACCACCCGGCGGCTATAATCGCCCGCACTCAACTTTCGTGGCACCGGGACAATGAGCGACGATTCGCAGTCATTCATTCGCACGCCTCGCCAACTGATCGTCGTCGTGCTGCTGGCGTTCGTCGTACCGATCGTCGTGATCGGACTGTTCGCCAAGCTCGTCTCCACGACGACGCGCACCGGGGCCGGCGCGGACAGCATGTCGGCGGAGGCGATCGCCGAACGGCTGCGCCCGGTCGGGCGTCTCGAGATCCGGCAGGCCGACGCTTCGGGGGCGGATGCCGCGGCGCCCGACGCGGGGGGCGCCGCTGCGGCGACGCCGGCGCCTGCTGCCGCGGCCCCGGCTGCCGCTCCTGCTGCGGCGCCCGCTCCTGCCGCCGCCGCTCCTGCTGCCGCCGCCGCT
>CAYZYC010000072.1:11351-12955 GCA_964481165.1 uncultured Limnobacter sp.
CTGCTGCTGCCGCGCCCGCTCCTGCTGCTGCCGCGCCCGCTGCGCCTGCGCCGGCGGCGACTCCGGCCGCAGCGCCGGCTGCCGCCGCACCGTCCGCGGCCGACGCCCAGGCGCTGCTGAAAAAACACAACTGCGTTTCGTGCCACGCGGTCGACAAGAAACTCGTCGGCCCCGCGTACAAGGAGGTGGCGGCGAAATACGACGCGGGCGCCGAGGCGCAGCTCATCGACAAGGTGAAGAAGGGTGGCGCCGGCGTCTGGGGACCGATCCCGATGCCGCCGCACCCCGCGATCTCCGACGCCGACCTGAAGGCGATGGTCGACTGGATCCTCGCCGGCGCGAAGTAGAAGCCCGGGCTTGAAGGCCGGGAGGCCTCCCGCGCCGGCGCGCAAGGCCCCGGCGGCTTCGCGATCAGGCGGCCGGCATCACCGCTGCGGCGCGGGCAGGCGCCCGAACAGGTTCTCCAGCGCGAGCCCGATCTCGATCAGGCGGCGGTCGCTGCCCTCGGGCCCGTCGATCTCGATGCCGACCGGCACGCGGGTCGAAGCGCCCAACGCAACCGGCACCGTGAGCCCTGGAATGCCCGCATTGCTGCCCGGGTCGGTGTTCTGGATGTAGCGCAGGAAGTTCTGCAGGCTGCTCGCTTCCTCGTTCGCCGGCATCGCCACCGCGGGCGTCGTCGGGAACACCAGCCCGTCGAGCTTGTGCTTCGCGAAGGTTTCCGCATAGAGCTTGCGCAGCGCCGGACGCGCTTCGCGCATCGCGGCCTCGTAGGCGGGCTTCGCATCGACGACCGTATCGTCGGGCCCGGGCAATTTGCGCGGAAGCACCAGAGAGTCGTACGTCCCCTTGACGTCCGGGCTGGAGATCCCTGCCGCCAGCGCCTGCAGCGAGACGCCGGTGTCGTACCGGCGCAGGTAGTCGGTCATGTCGTCGTACGCCTCGAAGATGGCGAGCGGAAAACCGACCTGCGCGTTGAGCTCCGCCAGCTTCGGCATCTGCACGTCGACGATCGTCACCCCGGCCGAGCGCAGCTTCGCGAGGGCGGCGTCCATTGCCGCCTTCGTGTCTTCGTCCATGCCCTGGTACATCGCCGCAACGGTGCCGAGGCGCACGCTCTTCAGGTCGGCCGGCTTCGCCTGCGCGTCGCCCGAGACGACGCGATCGATCAGCTCGACGTCGGACATCGACACCGCCATCGGACCGGCCGTGTCGCGTGTGTGCGAGATCGGCGTGATGCCTCCTGCCGGATAGCGGCCGACCGTCGGGCGCAGCGCCGAACAACCGTTGAACGCACAGGGAATGCGCACCGAGCCGCCGGTGTCGGTGCCCAGCCCGGCCGGAGCGATTCGTGCGCCGATCGCGGCACCGTTGCCCGCCGAGGACCCGCCGGCCATGCGCTTCGGATCGTAGGCGTTGCGCACGCCGAACGACTCGCCGGTCTTGAACGCGGTGTTGTAGCCGCTGATTCCGAAAGCGAGCTCGTGCATGTTCGTCTTGCCCATGACGACGGCACCGGCGTCGCGCAGCTTGCGCACGACCGGCGCGTCGGTCGCAGGTTCGAAATCCTTCAGCGCCGGCGTGCCGGCCGTGTTGCGCAGCCC
>CAYZYC010000073.1:0-12814 GCA_964481165.1 uncultured Limnobacter sp.
TCGCTCGAATTCCCAGACGTAGAGCCCGCCGCCTGTCTGCATGCGCTGGTTGATGATGGCGGTGTCGGTCCCGGCAGCACCCATGGCGAATCCGATCTCGGCCTTCGCGAGAGCCGGCGCGTCGTTGATGCCGTCGCCGACCATCCCGACCGACAGGCCCCGCTGCTGCAATGCCGATACCGCCTCCAGCTTCTGCTCGGGCAGCAACTCGGCTCGAACGTCGCGAATCCCGACCCGTCGCGCAATGGCTTGCGCCGTATGCCGGTTGTCGCCGGTGAGCATGACCGGCTCGATGCCGAGCCGCTTCAGTTGCTCGATCGCCTCGGCGCTCTCCTGGCGAACGGCATCGGCGATCGCGATGATCGCGTGGGCACGGCCATCGCTGACCAGCACGACGGCGGTCTTGCCCTGCTCCTCGAGCGCGTCGAGCCGTTGCTCGAGTTCCGGCGTGCTTGCGTTCGATTCCATGACCAGCTGGTGATTTCCGAGCCGGTATCGAACGCCGTTCACGAATCCTTCGGTCCCCCTTCCCCGGAGTGCCGCGAAGTTCGTCACCTCCGGAAGCAGGTCGAGGTTCGTGCCATGCAGCGCGATCGCACGCGAGACGGGATGGTCGCTTCGCGCGGCAAGCGCGACCGCGACGCGAAGCGTCTCGGCTTCGCGGTCGCTCAGCACGAGCACATCGGTGACCACCGGCTTTCCCCGGGTGAGCGTTCCGGTCTTGTCCAGACCGAGTACGCGAAGGCGCTCGCCGCCCTCGAGGTAGAGACCTCCCTTGACGAGGATACCCAGGCGAGCCGCGGCCGTCAGGCCCGAGACGACCGTCACCGGCGTCGAAATGACGAGGGCGCACGGGCAGGCGACCACCAGCAGCACGAGCGCGCGATACGTCCAGGTCAGCCATTCGGCGCCGAGAAAGAGCGGCGGAATCACGGCGATCGCCACCGCGATCGCGACGACCGCCGGCGTGTAGTACGCAGCGAACCGGTCGATGAAGCGCTGCGTAGGGGCGCGGCTGGCCCGGGCCTCGTGGACCGCACGAACGATTCGCGCCAGCGTCGAATCGTCGGCCTCGGCCGTGACCTCGTAGTCGATCTCGCCGTCCTGGTTGATGGTGCCGGCGAAAACCGGGTCTCCGACCGCCTTCTCCACGGGAACGCTTTCGCCGGTGATCGGCGCCTGGTCGACGGCAGTGGCTCCGGCGAGGACACGCCCGTCGAGCGCGATCCGTTCACCGGGCCTCACGCGAACCGCGGTGCCGACGGTCACGGTATTCGCCCCAACTGTCCTCCAGCTTCCGCTCGCCGACCGCACCGTTGCGGTTTCCGGTGCAGCGGCCATCAGGCTTTCGATCGCATGACGCGCGCGCTGCAGCGAACTCGCCTCGATGGCTTCGGCGACCGCGAACAGGAACATCACCATTGCGGCCTCGGGCCACTGTCCGATGAGCACGGCACCGGTGACGGCGATCGACATCAACGCATTGATGTTGAGGCTGCCGTTGCGCAGCGCGACCCACCCTTTCCGGTACGTGTCGACCCCGGTCAGCGCGATCGCGAGCAGCGACGTGCCAATGGCAGCGAACGAAGCGTCTCCCATCGCGAACCCGAAGATCTCCGCGACGACGGCAGCCACGCCACCCGTGAGCAGCTTCGCGTTCCTGCGAGCCCAGGAAGCGCCGCCTGCGTCGTTTGGCGGCGATTCGGGTCGCTCTTCCGTTCGCCCGGAAAGGCCGATTTCGTCGAGCGCATCGAGCACGCTGGTCAATGCGCCCCGTTCGTGCTCGACGATCAGCCGATGCTCGAGCAGATTGAACGAAAGCGCCTTCACCGCTGCGTGGTGGTTCAATCGCTTTCGGATCAGCGCTTCCTCGGTCGGGCAGTCCATCTCCGCGACGTACACGGTGCTGCTTTCTGTGTGCTCCAGGCAGGGCGGTTCCGATTTCATGCTTTCATTGGAAACCTTGTAGCCGCTTCAAGGTCAAGCGTCGGGAACGAGGAAGGAGCCATCCATGAAGATCGGCGAACTGGCGCGCGCGAGCGGTTGCCGAACCGAGACCATCCGCTACTACGAAGCACAGGGGTTGCTTCAGGCGGCCGACCGCGCGGCCAACAACTATCGCGAGTACGGCCCGGGGCACGTCGAGCGATTGGCGTTCATCCGACGCTGCCGTTCGCTTGATCTTTCACAGGCTGAAGTCCGCGCACTCATCGCCTTGCAAGGACAGCGCGGGAAGTCCTGCGACGATGTCAACGAGCTCCTCGACGGTCACCTGCAGGAGTTGTCGGAGCGAATCTCGCAACTGCAGACCCTCCGGCGCCAGATCCAGGAGATTCGCGCGGCCTGTCGTGAAGATGCGTGCGTCGACCGGTGCGGAGCGCTCGAGACGCTTGGCACGGGAAAAGATCGCCGGAGGCGGACCGACGCTCGGACACGGTGCTCATGATGCCCAGCGAATGCAGCCAGAGCAAGCGGCTGCATTCGCGGCGAGATCCGGCTTCAATGCCCGTGCGCTTCGCCGGCGACCGATCGGGTTGCCTCCATGGCTCGCGGCGCCTCCGGAGAGTCCGACGTAAAGCGCGCCTGCTCGGGACGTGCGCCGGCCATGGTGATCGAGACTACGACTTTCGCGCCCGGCGCCCACTCGTAGGCGCCCCCTGCCCTCATCCGGTTCTCGCCAGCCGGTTCGAGCTTGAATGTGCTGCGCTCCTTGCCCACCAGCACATGCGCTACGCCTTGCGCGCCTTGCGTAGGCACAGGGGTCCCGGCGTGGTCGGTTACGTATACGACCAGTTCACCTGACTTCGTGGCAGCCGCGTGGCGTCCGGCGACTAGTTCGTAGTGGTACGGACCGGCCATCCGCAACTGGCCGCCGTTGGGGGCCTTCTGCGCGGCGAGATACGCGTCGTCGTGAGCGACGGCGGGCAGCGTACCGAACGCGAACAGGCCCGCTGCAGCGGCCGCAAACAGCGCTACTTTCATTTCGTGTTTCCTTCAAAGGTGGTTCAGAAGCTTTCCGTTGAACGCTGCTCGAGCAGCCGGCGCAGCGGTTTCTCGCCCCAGCGCCAGAACATCACCGGCGTGAGCACCGTATCGAGCAGCGTCGAGCTGACGAGTCCGCCGAAGATCACGACGGCCACCGGATGCAGCACTTCCTTGCCGGGTGCATCGGCCGACAGCAGCAGCGGCATCAGCGCGAACGCGGCGACGAGCGCGGTCATCAGCACCGGCGTGAGCCGCTCGAGCGAGCCGCGCACGATCATCGGCTTGCCGAAGCGCTCGCCCTCGAAGGCGCACAGGTTGATGTAGTGCGAGATCTTCAGGATGCCGTTGCGCGTGGCGATGCCGGCGAGCGTGACGAAGCCGACGAGCGCGGCCACCGACAGCGGCTGCCCGGAGATCCACAGTGCGACGACGCTGCCGACCAGCGCGAGCGGGATGTTGCCCATGATGATCAGCGCGAGCACCGTCGATCGATAGCGACTGTAGAGCACGAGGAAGATCATCGACAGAGACACCAGCGCGAGCAGCGCGATGAGGCGCGACGCCTGCTCCTGCGCCTGGAACTGCCCTTCGAGCGCGGTGAAGTAGCCGTCGGGCATCGGGCGGGCAGCGATCTCCGTGCGAATCGCAGCAACGATTTCCGCCATGTCGCGTCCGTCGGTATTCGCGGACACGACGATGCGACGCCGCGCGTTCTCGCGGCTGATCTGGTTCGGCCCGTCCGTGTCCTCGATCGCAGCGACCCGCGACAGCGGAACGTGACCGTTCGGCGTCTCGATCGGCAGGCTGCCCAGCGCGTGCAGGCCGCGTCGACTCTCCGGCAGTCGTGCCACGAGATCGAAGCGCCGGTTGCCCTCGATGATCTGGGTGATGCGTTCGCCGGCGATCATCTGCTCCAGGCCGCGCAGCAAGGCGCCGGGCGAAACCCCGTACCGTGCCGCCTCGTCGTAGTCGATGCGGATCTTCGTCTGCGGGATTCGCACCTGCTTCTCGATCTGCAGGTCGGTAACGCCCGGCACCGTTGCGAGTCGGGCGCGCAGGTCTTCGGCCAACGCGCGCAGCGTGTCGAGGTCGTCGCCGTACACCTTCAGCGCGATCTGCGCGCGCACGCCCGACAGCAGGTGATCGAGCCGGTGCGAGATCGGCTGCCCGACGTTCGCCACGACCGGAAGCGAAGCGAGGCGGAAGCGGATGTCCTGGATCACCGCGTCGCGACCCCGCTCGGACGGGGCGAGGTCGACTTCCAGCTCGCTCGAATGGACTCCCTCGGCGTGTTCGTCGAGCTCCGCGCGGCCGGTGCGCCGTCCGACGTGCGTCACCTCCGGCACGCGCGCGATGAGCCGCTCGGCAAGCGCGCCGATCTTGTTCGATTCGGTCAACGCGGTGCCGGGCTCGAGCAGGAGGCTCACCGTGAGGGTCCCCTCGTTGAACGGGGGAAGAAAGGAGCGCGGGAAATGCGGGATCGTCGCGGCCGCGCCGAGCACGACGACGAGCGCGAACGCGAGCAGGCTGCGGCCATGCGCGAGCGACCAGTCGAGCAGCTTCGCGTCCCAGCGCTTCAGGAACCGCACCAGTGCGCTGTCGCCATGGCCGAGTTGCTTCATCGCCGGCAGCAGGTAGTAGGCCATGACCGGGGTGAGCGTCACGGAGACGATCATGCTGGCGAGGATCGAGACGATGTAGGCGACGCCCAGCGGCGTGAACAGACGCCCCTCGATGCCCGGGAGCACGAACAGCGGCACGAACACCAGCACGATGATGATCGTCGCGTAGACGATTGCCGAGCGCACTTCGAGCGTGGCGCTGGCGACCACCTCGGCCACCGGCCGAGGCTCGGGCAACGCGCGGTTCAGCTTCAGCCGCCGCAGGACGTTCTCGACGCCGACGACCGCGTCGTCGACGAGCTCGCCGATCGCGATCGCCAGCCCGCCGAGCGTCATCGTGTTGATCGACAGACCGAACCAGCGAAAGACCAGCGCGGTGGCCAGCAGCGACACGGGGATCGCGGTGAGCGAGATCAGCGTCGTGCGCATGTTCAGCAGGAACGCGAACAGCACGATCGCGACCATGATCGCGCCGTCGCGCAGCGCCTCCTCCACGTTGCCGACCGAGCGCTCGATGAAGTCCGCCTGCCGGAAGAGGAACTGCGGCTCGTCGATTCCCGCGGGACGGCTCTTCGACAGTTCGGCGATCGCCTTCTCGACTTCGCGCGTGAGCGCCACGCTGTCGGCACCCGGCTGCTTCTGCACCGAGACGATGACGGCGGGCTTTCCGTCGTAGCCGGCATCGCCGCGCTTGATCGCCGCGGCCACGGAAACCTCGGCGACCTGATGCAGCAGCACGCGCTGGCCCGCATCGGTGGAGACGACAAGGCTGCGCAGGTCCTCGACGCGATTCGTGCGCCCGATCTGCCGGATCAGGTATTCGCGGCCCTGCGCCTCGAGGAAGCCGCCGCTCGTGTTCGCGCCGAAGTCCTTCAGCGCTGCATCGACGCGCTCGCGCGGCACGCCCAGCATCCGCAGTTGCTCGGGGCGAAGTTCGACCCGGTACTGCCGCACCTCGCCACCGATCACGATTGCCTGGGCAATCCCGGGGATGGTCAGCAAGCGCGGACGCACTACCCAGTCAGCGTACTCGCGTACCTGCATCGGGCTCACGCGGGCCGGATCGGCCGGCAGCGCGAGCAGCAGGATCTCGCCCATGATCGACGAGATCGGCCCGAGCTGGGGGACGATCTCCTCCGGGAGCTGTTCGCGCACCTGGTTCAGCCGCTCGGCGATCTGCTGGCGGTTGCGGTAGATGTCCGAACCCCAGTCGAACTCGACGTAGACGATCGACAGGCCCACGCCGGAAACCGAACGCACGCGCGTGACGCCCGGCATGCCGTTCATCCCCGCCTCTATCGGGAAAGTGACGAGTTGCTCGACCTCCTCGGGCGCCATCCCGCCGGCCTCGGTCATCAGCGTGACGGTCGGCTTGTTGAGGTCCGGAAAGACGTCGACCGGCATCTGCCGCAGCGTGAGCGCGCCGTAGACGACGAGTAGCAGCGATGCCGCAAGGACGATCAGCCGCTGGCGCAGGCTCGTTTGAACGAGCGCTTCGAACATGTCAGCGCACCTGCGCGAGGAGGTTCGCGCCCGTCACGACGACGCGATCGTGCGCGGCCAGACCCGAGGTGATGACGACAGTGTCGGCGTCGAGCGGCTCGAAGGCCACGCGGTGCGGCACGAAGCGCTCGGCAGACTCGTGCACCCAGACGACGTGCTCGCCCGAGCGGTCGCGCACGAGCGCCTGTCGAGCGACGACGAAGCCTTCGCGCTTTTCCGTGGTGTGCGCGAGTACCTGAAGGGGCTGCCCGATCGCGAGGGGTACGCCCCGTGTCTTTGCGCGAAAGAGTACCGGCAGCGCCTGACCTCGCAGTTGGCGCCCGGCGCCGACGAGCTCCAGTTCGAGCGGCGTGGATCCCACACTTGCGCTCGCACCCGAGATCGCGCCAACCACCCCCGGGTCATACGCGAGCGCCTCGACCGCCAGGCGCGACGGGTCGACGATCTCGATCAGGACCTCGCGCGGCTCGACGATCTGTCCCGACACGATCGAGGCGGCGCTGACGACGCCCGAGACCGGGGCGCGCAACGCCTCGCGAGCGGCGAGCCCGCCCGAAGTGGCCTTGCGCCGCGCGAGAACCGACTCCACCTCGATGCGCGCCGCTTCGATATCCTTGCGCGGCACGGCTCCTTCGAGCTGTTCGTAGCGTTTCGCCTTGCTTCTGGCGATCGTCAGTTGCGCATCGAGCGCGGCAAGCTCCGACTGGCGGTTCGCACGTTCGAGGCTGCCGATCGACGGCTCGACGAAGGCCAGCACCTCCCCCTTCGTCACGCGCTGCCCGAGCACCGGCAAGCCTTTCGGGCCCGCTTCGATGCGACCGGTCTGCGTCGATTGCACGCGCCCTCCGGCGTTGGGGTCCGCGACGACCTTGCCGACAAGCTCGACCGTCACGGGAACCTTCCCCGCTTCGACGACCCGTGTACGCACGCCGATCCGGTACTGCGTGGGCTTCGGCAGGAACACGCTCGCGTCGGATTCGCGCCGCGGGACCGCCGCATCGATGCCGGTTGACGTCGCCGGGTCGGCCAGGAGCGTTGCTGCGGAGGCGGGCTCCGAGTGATCCTCGCCTTCATGAGCCGATACCGCCGCAGCGCCGAGGGCGGTGGCGATGGCCAGCGCGCCGGCCAGCAACGGCACGCGTGAACGCTTGCTGATCATTTTTCCGCTTCCCGGTCGGAGTTCGCCGCAGCCCCTTTTCGCCGTATAGCGGCGACGCCTGCGCCCGCCAGCAACACCGCGCCGGACGCGCCCCAAACGAGCGGATGACGCCATCCCGGGAACTGCGCGGCGGACAGGCCGCGGGTCTGCCCGGTCATCTCGAGGCTCGTCTCGGAGCCGTCGACGGTCAGCGACAACAGATCGACGTCATCGCCGGCCTGGATGGCGACCATCAGTGCGTGCGGCCCTAGCTGGCCCAACTCGCCGGCGATTACCTGGTACACGCCGGCCTCGAGCTCTTCGGCCACCGCCTCGAACTCACCCGTTTCGATTTCGATCCTTCCGCTCGAAACCGGCTCGTTCGTCGCGAAGCGATCGACGTACAGGGTGAGGTGATCTCCCGACACGACTGCGACCAGTTCGAATAGCTCGGTGGCCGCTTCCGCGCGCTTGCCGCTCTCGGCGGCAGGAAGCGCCGCGGGGGCGGGAACGCCGTGATCCTCGCCCTCGTGAGCGGAGACGGGAAGAGCGAACAGGGCAACAGCGATCAGCGTGAGGAAGCGACTCATGGCACGACTCCGAGAGCCTGGTTCAGTTCCGAGCGGGCCGCATCGAGTGCGATCCGCTGACGCGCTTCGAACAGATCCGCCTCGAGGGCGTTGGCGCGAACGCGAAGCAGCGACGTCAGGTCGGTCTCGCCGAGCGAGAACGAACGCTCGGCCAGGCGCAGGTTGTCAGCCGTCGCAGCCTGTCTTGCGCGCGCGATCACGAGCTGCCGTTCGGCGGCGTCGAGCCCGGCACGGGCACTGTCGACAGCGGCCTGCAACCGCAGTCGCGCACTCGCAAGTTCGGTTTCGGCGCGCAAGTGTTCAGCGCGTGCGGCTGCCGTTTGCTGGCGCACCTGCGGCTCCCAGGAAAAAGGCACGCTGATCTGCACGCCCACCGCGTTGGAGAATGGCTCGCCAACGCCGCCGCGGTCACGTTCCATGCGAAGTGCGACCCTCGGAGCCGCTCGGTCCGACTTCGCGGTGGCAAGCAACACCGCGCCGGCCGAGCGTGCAGCGGCGTGTGCCGCCAGCCACTGCGGATGATCGTCGAGCGTCAACGGTTGCGAGGCGGCCGCTTCGCCTTGGAGCACTGCAGGAGCCTCGACCCCCGTGATTGCACGCAGGCTCGCTTCCTGCGCCCGCACCAGCGCCTGCGCCTGCACGGCATCGGCCTCGGCAGCCAGGCGCTCGTTGCGCGCGAGGTTCGCATCGAGGCGAGCGAGATCGCCCGTCTCGAAGAGACGAAGCACGTTCGACTCCAGATCACGCGCGGTTTCCAAGCGCCGCAACGCGAGCTCGCGCGCGCTGCGAGCGCCGGCCAGTGCCCACCATCTCGTGCGCACCTCGCCCGCGAGCGTCGAGCGCCACAGCGCCTGTTGCGCGTGCGCCTGTTCCTGCAGCGAACGCGCCTCGGCCTGCCGCGCGGCCTGCTGCCCCGGCAGCCACAGCGGAACGCTTACTTCGACTTCCCACTTCTGCACGCCGTCGTCGCGGTGGAATCGATCGTCCAGCGCCGACAGGCTCACCCCCGGTGCGCCGGGCACGAGACGGTCGGCAACGTCCCTTCGCGCGAGCGCCTCTTCCCGGCGGGCATCGATTGTTGCGGCCAGGGGGTAGCGCGACCATGCCTGCTCGATTGCGTGCCCCAGCGATTGCGCCCGTGCGCCTGCGGACCCGGCCAGAAGCAGGAGCGCAAGCGTGAGGCTCGTCGCCGCCGTTCGTGGAATTCGCATGGGCGGAATGGTGACGGCGGGCAACCGACAACTGCCTGACCGTCGCATTACATCTTTGTAATCCGCGATCGCGCTCCGAACGTCGACGGCACAATACCTTCATTGCGGCCCGCGAACAGGCGGAGGAAACATGCGATGAAAATTCTCATCGTCGAGGACGAACGCAAGACAGGCGAATATCTCCGACAGGGCTTGAACGAGGCGGGTTTCGTCACCGATCTCGCCCGCGACGGCATCGATGGCGCGCATCTCGCCAACCAGAACGACTACGACCTCGTCGTCCTCGACGTGATGCTTCCCGGCATCGACGGCTGGGAGGTGCTGCGACGCATCCGCGCCGCAGGCAGAACCATGCCGGTGCTGTTCCTCACCGCACGCGACCAGGTCGACGACCGAGTGAAGGGCCTGGAGCTGGGCGCCGACGACTACCTCGTCAAGCCGTTCGCTTTCTCGGAACTGCTCGCCCGCGTGCGCACGCTGTTGAGACGAGGACTGGGCCGTGAACAGCAGCGCCTGCAGGTGGCAGACCTCGAACTCGACCTGCTGCGTCGGCGCGTCGTGCGTGCCGGCCGGCGGATCGATCTCACTGCCAAGGAGTTCGCATTACTCGAGCTGTTGCTGCGCCGGCAGGGCGAAGTGCTGCCGCGCTCGCTCATCGCTTCGCAAGTCTGGGACATGAACTTCGACAGTGACACCAACGTCATCGAAGTCGCAGTGCGGCGGCTTCGTGCGAAGGTCGACGACGATTTCGAGACCAAGCTGATTCGCACCGTGCGCGGCATGGGCTACGTGATAGAGGCGCCGGAGCAGTCCTGATGCGGAAAGCGCGCTCGCTGACGTTCCTTCTCACGCTGTATTTCTCGATCGCCTCGACCGCCGTCCTGCTCTCCGGTGGGCACTTCGTCGGTCGCCTGGTCGGCGCGCACCTGGCGGAGCAGGACCAGGCCGTATTGGAGGGCAAGCTCGAGCTCGTACGCAGTGTGCTGGCGAAGGCCCGCACCCAAAGCGATCTCGCAACCGTGCACGAATCCCTCACCGAAGCGCTCATCGGGCATCACGATCTCTCCGTTGCCGTTACCGCACCCGACGGCGAACGGTTGTACGCATCAGAGGGCTTCGAATTCGGCACCGATCCCGCGGGGTCCGGCGCGGCGACGGATGCGTCGTACGCCGTCGGAGCCGGCGTACGAGAGCACGAGGGCCGGCTCTTTCGCTTCGTCTCCACCACGGCGCAGACCGGAATTCCCGACGCGCAGCCGGCAGCCGTCGTCGTGGCGCTCGATATCGACTTCCATCGCCAGTTCATGAGCGAGTTCCGCAACAGCCTGTGGCTTGCGGTAGCCGCCGGCATCGCGCTGTCCGCGCTGCTCGGGTGGATCTCGGCTCGCCGCGGTCTGGCCCCCGCACGGAAGGCACTCGCACTGATGCATCGCGTCTCGGCCGACCGGCTCGGCGAACGGCTTCCGCAGGAATCGTTTCCGCGGGAGATCGCTCCGCTCGCGGCCGCCTTCAACGACATGCTCGCGCGGCTCGAGGAATCGTTCCGGCGCCTGTCGGAGTTCTCGTCGGACCTGGCGCACGAACTGCGCACACCGATCAGCAACCTGATGACGCAGACGCAGGTCGCGCTCGCCCGCGCGCGCACGGCCGATGAATACCGCGAGATCCTCTATTCGAATCTGGAGGAGTACGAACGACTGTCACACATGACGTCCGACATGCTTTTCCTCGCGAAGGCCGACAACGGGCTGATCTCGACGCGCGCCGGGATCGTCGATCTGGCCGACGAGGTCGAGCGGCTGCTTGCGTTCTACGAGGCGCTTGCCGAAGAGCGCGGCGTCCGACTCGTGCTCACCGGCGAGGGACGCGCAAGGGCCGATCGGGACCTTCTGCGTCGCGCGATCAGCAACCTGCTGTCGAATGCGATTCGTCATACGCCACGCGGCGGCGAAATTCGTGTGACGATCGGCGCCGGCCCGTCCGGTCAGACGGAACTGAGCGTCGAGAACCCAGGTACGCCGATCGCACCCGAGCAGCTGCCGCGCCTGTTCGACCGCTTCTACCGGGTCGACGCTTCCCGCAGGAGCGACCGCGAGGGAGCGGGTCTCGGACTGGCCATCGCGAAGTCGATCGTCGAGGCGCACGGTGGATCGATCTGGGCATCGAGCGCCAACGGGACCTTCCGCTTCGCGTTCACGGTGCCCTCTTCCTGACGCGCTTCACCGGTTCCGCGCCTGAAGCTCCGCATAACGGCGCTTCACATCTTCGGGCCAGGTCGACCGGATGTAGGCAAGAACCGCGCGGATCGCGTCGTCGGCAAGCGTACCGCCGAACGCCGGCATGTCGCTCTCGTAGCCCGCCGGCGCATACTTCTCCACACCCTCCTTCACGATGCCGAACAGCACGGCCGGCGGATGGTGCCAGGTATGACCGGTCTCGTCGTGTGGCGGCGCGGGCATGCGCCCGGACGGCAGGCGTTTCATCCAGTCGCGTTGACCCTCCAGATTCGCACCGTGGCAACTCGCGCAGTACTGGCCGTAGGTTTCGCGACCCTGAGCAAGAACGACGGCGTCGTTCGTATCGATCCAGTTTTCCCGCGTCGAGAGCGCAACCTGTTGCCATCCCAACGCGACGATCGCCGCGATCGCGAGCGCCGCAAGCAAAGCCCAAACCCACCGCGTCATTCGTTCTCCTGTTTCGCATATTCCGTGCGCCTTGTCGGCAATCAAGTTCGCGCCCTTCGCAGGCGCAGCGCGTTCGACACCACCGAGACCGAGCTCAGGCTCATCGCCAGCGCCGCGATCAACGGCGAGAGCAGCCAGCCGAACACGGGATAGAGAACGCCGGCGGCGATCGGAACGCCGAGCGCGTTGTAGACGAGCGCGAAGCCCAGGTTCTCGCGCATGTTGCGAACGGTCTGCGTGGAGATCCGCCGCGCGCGCGCAATGGCGCGCAGGTCGCCCTTGACCAGGGTGACATGGCCGGCGTTCATCGCGACGTCGGTGCCGGTGCCCATCGCGATGCCGATGTCGGCTCGCGCCAGTGCCGGCGCGTCGTTGATCCCGTCTCCCGCCATCGCGACGCGCCGGCCTTCGGCCTGCACCCGCTCGACCAGCGCGACCTTGTCGGCCGGCTTCACCTCGCCGATCACCTCGTCGATGCCGAGCTTCTCGCCCACTGCGCGCGCGGTCGTCCAGCCATCGCCCGTCGCCATCACGATCCGCAGGCCAGCGTTGCGCAGGTCGCGCACCGCCTCCGGCGTCGTCTGCTTGACCGGGTCGGAGACGGCGAGCAGCCCGGCCGCTTTCCCGTCCACTGCGAGATACATGACGCTGGCACCCTGCGCGCGCAGGCGCTCGGCTTCGCCCGTCAACGCAGCGTATTGCACGCCCTCGTCGTCCATCAGTGCGGTATTGCCCAGCGCAATGCGGCGGCCTTCGACTGCGCCGCGCACGCCGATGCCGCTCGCCGACTCGAAACCTTCGGCGTCGACGAGGCGAAGCCCGCGCCGCCTCGCCTCTTCGACGATCGCATGCGCCAGCGGATGCTCGGATCCCTGGTCGAGACTCGCCGCGATCCGCAGCACCTCGGCTTCGTCCCAGCCCGTGGCGGCAACGGCGCGATCGAACGCCGGCTTGCCTTCGGTGAGCGTTCCGGTCTTGTCGACGACGATCGTGTCGATCGTGCGAAACGACTCGATGGCAGCTGCGTCGCGAAAGAGGATCCCCTGCGTCGCCGCCTTGCCGGTGGCGACCATGATCGACA
>CAYZYC010000074.1:0-12164 GCA_964481165.1 uncultured Limnobacter sp.
GCGCGCTCGTCGAGTTCGTCGCAACGGTGGCTACCTACAACATGGTGTCCCGCTTTCTCGTCGCACTCGGCGTCGAGCCGGAGTGACTTCGCCGGAGTGAGTTCGGCGCTGGACAAGCGCCGCGGAAGCGGTTACCCTGCGCGAGCATACCGACGAGTCGAGTTCCATCTTTGCGTGTCCAGCCGGCCTGCCCTCCCGGGCAGCGTGTCTCGAATACCCTGATTGTTCCTCTTGATCTGTCTGCCGCCGCGGCATATGGAATGCCCGGTGTATTCCCGAACGCGTAACGAATGGAGCGCAAACGAGCATGAGCAATCGAGTGACCGGCGTGGTCAAGTGGTTCAACGAGTCCAAGGGTTTCGGCTTCATCGCCCCCGATGACGGCAGCGCGGATCTCTTCGCGCACTTCTCCGAGATCCAGGGCAGCGGATTCAAGACGCTGCAGGAGCAGCAGCGCGTCGAGTTCGCGGTCAAGCAAGGCCCGAAGGGCCTGCAGGCATCGGCGATCCGCCCGCTGTAAGCACGCCTGGTCGGCGTCCGGCCCGCGCGAAAGCGCGGGCAGCGCCGATACCGAACGGCCGCGCAAACGCGCGGCCGTTTTTCGTTGTCCCCGGCAACGGCCGCGCGTATGTGCGGCCGTTCGCGTTCGTGCCGCTCGTTCGTGCCGCTGCGTAGCGGGCACCGCGCATGCACGCGCCGTGCACTCGCGCGAGGTTTGCGCCGGCGGTACCGGACGGACATTGCGTACCGCAACGACGATCCGGCGCAGAATCGCATTCCTCGGGGGCCGCTCGCGTGACGGGACGATTGCGCGGCGGCGTGCTCGCCGGCCCGAACGAGGTACCTGCCGTTGAAGCCATCCCGCAACTCGCTCTGGCACTTGCCCGCATGGGCGCCGTGGCTGGCGTCGATCCGCGCGGGTCCGGCACCGGCCGACGACGACGGCCTGCAGGGTGCCGAGATCTTCACGGCCGACCAGATGGCGCAGCACGGCGTGCGTCTCGCCGGCCAGCACAAGGTTTCGCCGGCCAGCGGCGAGGACACGCTGCTCAAGCAGCTGTCGGCAAACGAATCGATCCTGGTTTCGGTCTGGGAGCAGCTGTGCGACACGGCGGCCGAATCGGGCCGCTCGACACCGGCCGGCGAGTGGCTGCTCGACAACTTCTACCTGATCGAAGAGCAGATCCGTATCGCGCGCCGACATCTGCCGGCCGACTACAGCCGCGAATTGCCGCGGCTGCTCGAAGGCGCCTCCGGCGGGCTGCCGCGTGTCTACGACCTGGCGATCGAGAGCATCTCGCGTGCCGACGGTCGCGTCGACATGGAGAACCTGCGTCGATTCGTCGCGGCCTACCAGACGGTCGAACCGCTCGACCTCGGCGAACTGTGGGCGATTCCGATCATGCTGCGGCTCGCGCTGATCGAAAAACTCGCGCGCGCCGGGCAGCGGATCGAGCGCGGACACCTGCAGCGCGCAATGGCCGACATGTGGGCCGACGCGATGATCGAGACGGCGGAGAGGAACCCGAAGAACCTGATCGTCGTGATCGCCGACATGGCACGGTCGGACCCGCCGCTGGGCAGCGCGTTCGTTGCCGAGCTGGCGCGCCGGCTGCAGGGGCGCAGCCCGTCGCTCACGCTGCCGATAACGTGGGTCGAGCAGCATCTGGCCGAGTCCGGGTTGACGATCGAACAGCTGGTCCGGCGCGAGAACCGCCTGCAGGCGGCCGACCAGGTGCTCGTGAGCAACAGCATCGGCAGCCTGCGCGAACTGTCCGCTCTCGACTGGCGCGCCTTCGTGGAATCGATGAGCCTCGTCGAGCGCACGCTGGGCGACGATCCGGCCGGCGTGTACGCGGGGATGGATTTCGCGAGCCGCGACCGCTATCGCCACGCGGTCGAGCAGATCGCCCGGTACAGCCCCGCCCGAGAGATCGACGTGGCGCAGAAGTGCGTCGAGATCGCCGCTTCGCACGCGGCCGACGCGGGCGACGAACCGCTTGCGCACGTCGGCTACTACCTCCTGGACGCCGGCCGGAGCACGCTCGAACACGCGGTGGGCGCCCGGTTGCCGTGGCTGGCTCGCCTGCGCAGCCGCGCGGGCCGGGTATCGCTGCCGGCGTACCTCGGTTCGATCGCCCTGATCACCGGCGTACTCACTGCAGCGCTGATGTGGCCGCTGCACGACCGGTCGCCATGGCTCGTCGTTGCGCTTGCGCTGCCGATGCTCGTCGCCACCAGCCAGCTTGCGATCACGCTGGTGAACTGGGCTGCCACGCTGTTGCTCGCCCCGCAGCCGCTGCAGCGCATGGATTTCTCGGGCGGCATCCCGAAGGAGTTCCGCACCCTCGTGGCCGTGCCCACGATGCTCGCGAACGAAGCGGCTGTCGAATCGCTGCTCGACGCGCTGGAAGTCCGCTTTCTCGCCAACCGCGACGACGAACTCCGTTTCGCCCTGCTCACCGACCACGTCGATGCCGATACCGAACACCTGCCCGGCGATGCCCCGCTCCTGGAACTCGCGGCGCGGGGGATCGAAGCGCTCAACCTGAAGTACGCGGCACCGACGGTGGACGACGGCGTCGCACCCGACCGGTTCTTCCTGTTCCATCGTCCCCGGCGCTGGAACGACGTCGAGCGGGTGTGGATGGGGAGCGAACGCAAACGCGGGAAGCTCGCCGACCTGAATCGGCTGCTGCGCGCCACCGACGACGCGTCGGCGCGCGATGCGTTCTCGTGCATCGTCGGCGACATCGAATCGCTGCGCGACGTGCGCTACGTCATCACGCTCGACACCGACACCGAGCTGCCGCACGACGCCGCCTGGCAACTGATCGGCAACATGGCGCATCCGCTGAACCGGCCGCGGTTCACGTCACCACGCCGGGGCCGCAGGTCGATCGTGCGCGCCGGCTATTCGATCCTGCAGCCGCGTGTCGGAGTCAGCCTTCCGGGGGCGAACCGATCGCGCTATGCACGCCTGTTCGCCGGCGATCCGGGCATCGACCCGTACACGCGCGCGGTGTCCGACGTCTACCAGGACCTCTTCGGCCAGGGATCGTTCATCGGGAAGGGAATCTACGACGTCGACGCGTTCGAGCGCGCGCAGGCCGATTGCCTGCCGGCCAATCGCATCCTGAGCCACGACCTGCTCGAGGGCTGCTACGCGCGCAGCGGCCTGGTCAACGACGTGGTGCTCTACGAAGCGTATCCGTCGCGCTACCTCGACGACGTCGCGCGAAGGCACCGATGGGTCCGCGGCGACTGGCAGGTGGCGAGCTGGATGCTGCCGCGCGTTCCTACGCCGGATCGCACGGACGCGCGCAATCCGCTGTCGCTGCTGTCGCGGTGGAAGATCTTCGACAACCTGCGCCGCAGTCTCGTCAGCCCGGCGATCGTCGTGCTGCTGCCCGCCGCATGGGCACTGCCGGAAGTCTCGCCGCTCTGGACCATCGCGCTTGCCGGCATTTTCGTCGTGCCGCCGATCCTGGCGTTCGCCTTCGACGTGGTGCGTCGCCGTCCCGAGACTTCGCTGGTCCGCCACCTCGCGCTGAGCTGGAGCGCGGCGACTCGCCAGTTGAAGCAGGCGCTGTTCGCGCTTGCTTCGCTGCCGTACGACGCACGATTCCATCTCGATGCGGTTGCACGCGCGCAGTGGCGCACGCTGGTCACGCGCAGGCGCCTGCTCGAGTGGCGGGCCTCCGAGATCGTCGAACATCGCGCACGCAGCGGCGACGGCGCAGGCTCGCTGGCGGACCTGCTGCGCACCGGGTGGGCGATGGCGATCGCGCCGCTGATCGCATTGGGCGCCGCATCCTGGCTCGCCGCCTGGCGGCCTTCGGTGTTGCTCTATGCGGGCCCGCTGCTCGCCGCGTGGTTCGCCTCTCCGGCGATCGCCTGGTGGCTGAGCCGGCCGCGCGCCGCGCGACCCCGAGCGCTCAACGCGGAACAGGAGCGGTTCCTGCGGATCCTCGCGCGCCGCACCTGGGCCTTCTTCGAGCAGTTCGTCGACGAGCACAACCACTGGCTGCCGCCCGACAACTACCAGGAAGCTCCGGTAGAGCGGACCGCGCACCGCACTTCGCCGACCAACATCGGTTTCGCGGCGCTGGCCAATCTCGCCGCATACGACTTCGGATACCTGACGTCGCGCGCACTGATCGAACGCACGTCGAACATGCTCGCGACGATGGCGTCGCTCGAACGGTACCAGGGGCACTTCTACAACTGGTACGACACGCTCACGCTGAAGCCGTTGCTGCCGACGTACGTCTCGAGCGTCGACAGCGGAAACCTCGCCGGTGCACTGCTGACGCTGCGGCCCGGGCTCGAGGCGATCGCCGACGAACCCATTCTCGCGCGCCGCACGCTCGACGGCCTGTACGACACGTGGTGCGTGCTTCTGGAGGGAACCGCGGGGGCAGCGCGCGCCGCCCCCGTCAAGCGCTTCGGAACGCAGCTGGCGCGCGCCCGGCAGGCGCCCCCGGCGACGCTCGGTTCGGCGCGCCGCTGTCTTGCCGAGCTCGCGGCGAGTGCCGACGAATGCGTCGCGGCGATCGCCTCGGCCAACGACGCGCAGGCGTCGGCGGCGCAGTCGCGCGCGGCGATCGACGCGAGCGACGAACGCGTCGCCGAAGTGACGGACCCGCATACCTTCGACGCGCAGGAAGAAGGCGAAGCGCAGGAGGCCTCGCAACTCGCCGCCGAACTCGCCGCAGCCGTCTCCGACGACGCGCCGCTGCATCCGCACGCGGCCGTACGCGACCCGGCCGCCGAGGCGCTGCGCTGGGCGCGCGCGCTCTCGCGGCAATGCCACGGAGCGCTGGACGAGTTGTATGCCCTTGCCGATGCTTCGTCCGACGACCCGGATTCCGACGACGCCGATGCGCGCAATGCCCGAATGGCGGACGATGCGCGGGCGATTCCCACGCTGCGCGAAGCGGCGCAGTCGGGAAACGAGGAAGCCGCGATGCGGCTCGCGCTGATCGACCGGCTCGTGCGCGAAGCGGGCGAAATGGCCGAGCTCGACTACCGCTTTCTCTACGACGAGAACCGCCGGCTGCTGAGCATCGGCTACAACGTCGACGAGCGGCGCGCCGACTCGGGCTTCTACGACCTGCTCGCCTCGGAGGCGCGGCTGGCGAGCTTCGTCGCGATCGCGCAGCGCCGGCTGCCCACCGAGCACTGGTTCGCGCTCGGGCGCCTGCTCACGCGCGCCAACGGCGATCCGATCCTGGTTTCCTGGAGCGGATCGATGTTCGAGTACCTGATGCCGTTGCTCGTGATGCCGAGCTACGAAAACAGCCTGCTCGAGCAGACCTGCCAGGCCGCCGTCGAGCGGCAGATCGAATACGGTCGCCAGCGCGGCGTCCCGTGGGGCGTCTCCGAATCGGGCTACAACGCGGTGGACGCGGCGGCGAACTACCAGTACCGCGCCTTCGGCGTTCCCGGACTCGGACTGAAACGCGGACTCGCCGAAGACCTGGTGATCGCACCGTACGCCAGCGCGCTGGCGCTGCTCGTCGACCCGCATGCGTCCTGTCGCAATCTGCAGCGCCTCGCCGACGACGGGCTATCCGGCGAGTTCGGCCTGTACGAGGCGGTCGACCGGACGCCGTCGCGGCTGCCCCCGGGCGAATCGCAGATGGTCGTGCGTTCGTTCATGGCGCACCACCAGGGAATGAGCCTGCTCGCGCTGCTGTCGCTGCTGGCCGACCAGCCGATGCAGCGCCGGTTCGCTGCCGACCCGAATCTGCGCGGGACCCTGCTGCTGCTGCAGGAACGCGTGCCGAAGGTCCCGGCGTTCCACCGGCACACGACCCGCTCGCCCGAAATGCAGCCGGGCTTCGTGCCGACCGAGATGCCGATCCGCGTCGTCGCCGATCCCGACATCACGCCGCCGCAGGTGCAGTTGCTGTCCAACGGCCGGTACCACGTGATGGTCACGCACGCCGGGGGGGGATACAGCCGCTGGAACGACCTCGCGGTCACCCGCTGGCACGAGGATCCCACGCGGGACCACTGGGGAGCCTTCTGCTTCGTGCGCGACGTGGCGAGCGACACGTGGTGGTCGGTGGCGCACCAGCCGAGCCTGCGTCGCGCCGAGCACTACGAAGCGATCTTCTCGGAGGGGCGCGCCGAGTTCCGGCGGCGCGACCGGATCGCGGCCAACGATCCCGGACTCGAGACGCACACGGAAATCGTCGTCTCTCCCGAAGACGACATCGAACTGCGGCGCGTCACGATCACGAACCGTTCGCGCCGGCGCCGCACGATCGAACTGACCTCGTACGCCGAGGTCGTGATCGCACCGGCCGCCGCCGACGCGATGCACCCCGCGTTCAGCAACCTGTTCGTGCAGACCGAGATCCTGGAATCGCCCTCGTCGATCCTGTGCACGAGGCGCGCGCGTTCCCCCGACGAACAGGTGCCGTGGATGTTCCACCTGATGGCGGTGCACGGCAGCCGCGCCGGTCCGGTCTCGCACGAAACCGACCGTGCACGCTTCGTCGGGCGAGGAAACGGCCTGATGTCGCCGAACGCAATGCGCATGGCCGGCCCGCTCTCCGGCAGCCAGGGCTCGGTTCTCGACCCGATCGTCGCGAGCCGGTGCGCGATCTCGCTCGACGGCGATGCGTCGGTCAGCATCGATCTCGTGACCGGCGTCGCCGGCGATCGTGCGACCTGCGTCTCGCTGATCGAGAAGTACGGCGACCGTCGCCTGACCGACCGCGTGTTCAAGCTCGCGTGGAGCCACAGCCAGGTCGTGCTGCGGCAGCTCGGTGCGAGCGAAGCCGACGCACAGCTGTACGCGCGGCTCGCCAGCTCGATCGTCTACGCAAACCCGGCTCTGCGCGCGGAGTCGGCGGTCCTGCTGCGGAACCGCCGCGGACAGGCCGACCTGTGGGGCTACGCGATCTCGGGCGACCTTCCGATCGTGCTGTTGACCGTTTCGCACTCCGCGCAGGTCGGACTGGTGCGCGAGCTGATCCAGGCCCATGCGTACTGGCGGCTCAAGGGGCTTTCGGTGGACCTCGTGATCTGGAACGAGGAGCACGAGGTCTACCGCCAGGAACTGCAGGAGTACATCCTTGCGCTCGTCCCGGTAGGGACCGGCACGCACGTGTTCGATCGTCCGGGCGGGATCTTCGTGCGCTTCGCGAGCCAGATCTCGCGGGAAGACCGGATCCTGATGCAATCGGCCGCCCGCGCGATCATCGCCGATCATCACGGCGGCCTCGCCGAGCAGCTCGCTCGGCGCGGGACGCCCGAGCGCCGGGTCGCAGCGCTGGTTCCGAGCGTGCGTGCGATGCGCCCGGAGGACGCGGCCCGGCCCGAACCCGTGGCCGACGAACTGCTGTTCGCGAACGGCTTCGGCGGATTCGCGGTCGACGCACGCGAATACGTCGTCGTGACCGACGCAGAGCCGACGCCCGCGCCCTGGGCCAACGTGATCGCGAATCCGAGCTTCGGCACCGTCGTGTCCGAGAGCGGCGGCGCCTACACCTGGTTCGAGAACGCGCACGAGTTCCGCCTGACGCCGTGGCACAACGACCCGCTCTGTGATCCCAGCGGAGAGATCTTCTATCTGCGCGACGAGGAGTCCGGACAGTTCTGGTCGCCGGCATCGCTGCCCGGGGACGGCGCCACGACATGCCGCGCGCGCCACGGTTTCGGATACACGGTGTACACGCGCCAGGAAAGCGGGATCGAATCGGAGCTGTGCGTCTACGTCGCGCTCGACGCTGCCGTGAAGTTCTCGGTCCTGCGCGTGCGAAATCGCTCGGGCCGGCCGCGCAAGCTGTCGGCGACCGGATACGTCGAATGGGTGCTGGGCGACCTGCGCTCGAAAGCGGCGATGCACGTGTCCACCGCGATCGACGCCCACAGCGGCGCACTGCTTGCGCGCAACCGGTACAGCGCCGAGTTCTCGTCGTACATCGCTTTCCTGCACGTCGGCGAGTCGTTCCACTCGTCGACCTGCGATCGGGGCGAGTTCGTCGGCCGCAACGGCACGCTGCGCCGGCCCGCGGCGATGCGCCAGCTGCGGCTGTCCGGACGCGTCGGAGCGGGATTCGATCCCTGCGCGGCGATCCAGGTGCCGTTCGAGCTCGCCGATGGCCAGGAACGCGAGATCGTCTTCCGGCTCGGCGTCGCGCGCGACGCCGACGAAGGGCACCGGTTGATCGACCGTTTCCGCGGATCGTCGGGTGCGCGCGAGGCGCTCGACGTGGTACACGAGTACTGGGGACGCACGCTCGGCGCCGTGCGCGTGCGAACGCCCGAACCGGCGGTCGACGTGCTCGCCAACGGATGGCTCGCCTACCAGACGATGGCGTGCCGGGTCTGGGCGCGCAGCGGGTATTACCAGTCGGGCGGCGCCTTCGGTTTCCGCGACCAGTTGCAGGACGTGATGGCGCTGGTGCACCTCGAGCCGGCACTGATGCGCGAACACCTGCTGCGCTGCGCATCGCGCCAGTTCGTCGAGGGCGACGTGCAGCACTGGTGGCATCCGCCATCGGGTCGCGGGGTGCGCACGCAGTGTTCCGACGACTACCTGTGGCTGCCGCTGGCGACGGCGCGCTACGTGCAGGCCACCGGCGATCTCAGCGTGCTCGACGAGAACGCTTCGTTCCTCGAGGGCCGGCCCGTCAACCCCGGGGAAGACTCGTACTACGACCTTCCGGCCCAGTCCGCCGAGGAGGCGTCGTTGTACCGGCACTGCGTGCTCGCGATACGCCACGCGATGCGTTTCGGCGAGCACGGGCTCCCGCTGATCGGAACCGGCGACTGGAACGACGGCATGAACCTCGTCGGCGTCGATGGCCGCGGCGAGAGTGTCTGGCTGGGGTTCTTCCTGTACGAAGTGCTCAGCCGCTTCGCGGCGGTCGCCCGCAGCCACGAAGACGAAGCGTTCGCCGGGTTCTGCGAAAGCGAGGCCGATGCGTTGCGCGAACGGATCGAAAGCCACGGCTGGGATGGAAACTGGTACCGGCGGGCGTATTTCGACGACGGCACTGCACTCGGATCGGCCGGCAACGCGCAATGCCGGATCGACTCGATCGCGCAGAGCTGGTCCGTGCTGTCGGGCGCCGGCGATCCGACGCGCGCCCGGCGGGCAATGGAAGCGCTCGACACGCATCTCGTTCGCCGCGACGCCGGCCTCGTGCAACTGCTCGATCCGCCGTTCGACGACCCCGATCCGAATCCCGGCTACATCGCCGGCTACGTGCCCGGAGTGCGCGAGAACGGCGGGCAGTACACGCACGCCGCGATCTGGGCGGCGATGGCGTTCGCCGAGCTCGGCGACACGCGCCGCGCGTGGGAGTTGTTCAACCTGATCAACCCGGTCAACCATGGCTCGGACGCCGACGCGGTGGCGATCTACCGCGCCGAACCCTACGCGGTCGCCGCCGACGTCTATGCCGTTGCGCCGCACGTCGGGCGCGGCGGATGGAGCTGGTACACGGGATCCGCAGGCTGGATGTACCGGCTGATCGTCGAATCGCTGCTCGGGCTGCGCGTGCACGGGAACCGGCTGCAGGTGAAGCCGCAAATGCCGGCGGGGTGGGATTCGTTCGAGATCGACTACCGCTATCGCGACACCACGTACCGGATCCGCGTCGAACGCGGGCCGGCGCAGGCGCCTGCGCTGCGCCTGGACGGAGTTCCCTGCCCGGAGGACGTCGCGGTGCTGGTCGACGACCGGCTCGAGCACGAAGTCGTGCTCGAATGGCCGGCGCGCGCGGCCGAAGCTGCTCCCGAAGCGGCTGCGCACGCTCCCGGGCAGTCTGCAGCGGCGTCCGGCCTTGAAAAGACTTCGATCCGCCCATACAATTAGCACTCGTCGGCCACGAGTGCTAGCAACGACGTAATCGGACCGCCGATACGTCGGCATCCGGCTGGCGGATACCGGAGAACGAGGCGGCGCCGATTCCCGATCGGCGCCTTCGGTCTCCCCTTTTTCCCAATCAAATCAGAATTCTGGAGCCACACCGCATGAAACTGCGACCCCTGCATGATCGGGTGATCATCAAGCGTCTGGACAACGAGCGCAAAACCGCCTCGGGCATCGTGATCCCTGACAACGTCGCCGAGAAGCCCGACCAGGGCGAAGTCCTCGCCGTGGGCAACGGCAAGGTCGGCGACGACGGCAAGGTCCGCGCGCTCGCCGTCAAGGTGGGCGACAAGGTGCTCTTCGGCAAGTACAGCGGCCAGACCGTCAAGGTCGAAGGCGACGAACTGCTGGTGATGCGCGAAGAAGACATCATGGCCGTGGTCGAATAATCGAACGGATATCAGGAGAGTAAACAGATGGCAGCCAAGCAGGTATTTTTCGCCGAAGACGCCCGCACGCGGATGGTCAACGGCATCAATCTTCTGGCCAACGCGGTGCGCGTGACGCTGGGCCCGAAGGGCCGCAACGTCGTGCTCGAGCGCTCGTTCGGCGCACCCACGGTCACCAAGGACGGCGTCTCGGTGGCCAAGGAGATCGAACTGAAGGACAAGTTCGAGAACATGGGCGCGCAGATGGTCAAGGAAGTCGCGTCGAAGACCTCCGACAACGCCGGTGACGGCACGACGACGGCGACGATCCTCGCGCAGGCGATCGTGCGCGAAGGCATGAAGTACGTCGCCGCGGGCATGAACCCGATGGACCTCAAGCGCGGCATCGACAGCACGGTCTCGGCGCTCACCGAAGAACTGAAGAAGATCAGCAAGCCCTGCACGACGAGCAAGGAAATCGCGCAGGTCGGCTCGATTTCGGCGAACTCCGACGAGGAGATCGGCCGCATCATCTCCGAGTCGATGGAGAAGGTCGGCAAGGAAGGCGTCATCACCGTCGAGGACGGCAAGTCGCTCGAGAACGAGCTCGACATCGTCGAGGGCATGCAGTTCGACCGCGGCTACCTGTCGCCGTACTTCATCAACAACCCCGACAAGCAGGTCGCGATCCTCGAAGAGCCGTACGTCCTGCTGCACGACAAGAAGGTCAGCAACATCCGTGACCTTCTGCCCGTGCTCGAACAGGTCGCGAAGGCCGGCAAGCCGCTGCTGATCATCGCCGAGGAAGTCGAAGGCGAGGCGCTCGCCACGCTGGTGGTCAACAACATCCGCGGCATCCTGAAGACCGTCGCGGTCAAGGCGCCCGGGTTCGGCGACCGTCGCAAGGCGATGCTCGAAGACATGGCGATCCTCACTGGCGGCACCGTGATCTCCGAAGAGACCGGGATGACGCTCGAGAAGGCGACGCTGCAGGACCTCGGCCGCGCCAAGCGCATCGAAGTCGGCAAGGAGAACACGACGCTGATCGACGGCGCCGGCGACACCGCGGCGATCGAAGCGCGCGTCAAGTCGATCCGTGCGCAGATCGAGGAAGCCACCAGCGACTACGACCGCGAGAAGCTGCAGGAGCGTGTCGCCAAGCTGGCGGGCGGCGTCGCGGTCATCCGCGTCGGCGCGGCGACCGAGGTCGAGATGAAGGAGAAGAAGGCCCGCGTCGAAGACGCGCTGCACGCCACGCGCGCTGCGGTCGAGGAAGGCATCGTGGCCGGCGGCGGCGTTGCGCTGCTGCGCGCGCGCTCCGCGATCAAGGTCAAGGGCGAGAACTCCGACCAGGAAGCCGGCATCAAGATCGTGATGCGCGCGGTCGAAGAGCCTCTGCGCCAGATCGTCAACAACGCCGGCGAAGAGCCGAGCGTCGTGGTCGCGAAGGTGCTCGAAGGCAAGACCAGCTTCGGCTACAACGCGGCCACCGGCGAATACGGCGACCTGCTGCAGATGGGCGTCGTCGACCCGACCAAGGTCACGCGCACGGCCCTGCAGAATGCCGCGTCGGTCGCCAGCCTGATGCTCACGACCGAGGCGATGGTCGCCGAAGCGCCGGAAGACAAACCGGCCGGCGGCATGCCCGGAGGCATGGGTGGCATGGGCGGCATGGGTGGCATGGGCGGCATGGACATGTAAAGGTCCCGCGGCACGGCCCGCGAGGGCTGCGCAGCCCCGACGCGCAAGCGCCGGAACGAAGTGCCGAAGGCCCGCGAAAGCGGGCCTTTTTCATGTGCTCGGGTGTTGAATGGCTCGGTGGATGCGCCGATGCGAAAGGGCTATGCCGTCGGCTCGATTTCCCCGGTGCGGCGGCGCCGGTAGAATGTTTTGATCCG
>CAYZYC010000075.1:0-12136 GCA_964481165.1 uncultured Limnobacter sp.
GAGTCCCGGATTGTGATTCCGGTTGTCGTGGGTTCGAATCCCATCGCCCACCCCAATTGCCTCTCGACGAGTCCGGCGGTCGGCCATGCAGAACGTGTTCTGGGACGAACACACGATGCGCCAGCAGTTGCGCGTTCCCAGTGTTCTCGCGATAGGCGACTCGTGGTTCTGGTATCCGTTCCCCGGCGGCTCGCTGCTTACGCACCTCGGACCGCTTCTCGACGACAAGGGGCACACGGTGTTCGCCCTGGGGAACAACGGCGCCGAGGCAGTCGACTACCTGAACGGAAAGTACAAGAACGCAGTGAAGAACGCGCTGCGGTTGTACGGAGACTCGAGTCTTTCCGCCGTCTTCCTCAGCGGCGGTGGCAACGACTTCGCCGGAATCAACGACCTGCTGCCGCTGCTTCACGGTGACAACAGCGGGGCTGCGTCGGCGCGCGAGTGCTTCCTGGAAGGCGCCGACTGGCCGTCGCTCGGCTGGCTGCTGCTGCAGATGTACGCCAGCTACGCCAGCCTGATCGGTCGCATCTTCACGACCTGCACGAATGCGTCGGTCATTCTTCACAACTACGACTACGCGTTTCCGGATGGGCGTGGCGTGTTCGGCCCCGGAGGCTGGATGAAACCGGCGCTCGATCGTACGAAGGTTCCGGTCGAGCTTCACCGGGAGTGCGTCAAGTACGTCATCGACCAGTTCTCCGACATGCTGGAGATTCTCGTGAGAAGCGGCGGGGGCCGGATCCAGCTGGTGGACGGACGCGGCACGCTGCGGCACGAACACTGGGACAACGAGATGCATCCGAATGGCGTGGGGTTTCGGAAGCTCGTTTCGGAAGCCTGGGCACCGGTGCTCGGGCGAAACGGCCTCGCCTGAACGCCCGGGCAGCTTCGAGGCCGATGGGCAATGCGGTTGCCGTTGCCGGTGCGCCGACCGGCGCGTCGGGCAAGCGGGGTCGCCGCCGGAGCATGTAAACTCCGGCCGATGCATCCCACCGAACTGAAGCGGGCCGCCGCGCGCGCCGCCCTCGACGAGCTCGTCGAGGGCGCGATCGTCGGCGTCGGCAGCGGTTCGACGGTGGATCTGTTCATCGACGAGATCGCGGCACGCGCCGCGCGGCCGGCCGCGGTGGTCTGTGCGTCCGAACGCAGTGCCGAACGGGCTCGCGGGCACGGAATCGAAGTCCTCGACCTGAACGAAGTGCTGTCGGAAGGCCGAAGCATTCCGGTCTACGTCGACGGCGCCGACGAGATCGATCCGGAATTGCGGATGATCAAGGGCGGAGGCGGCGCGCTCACGCGGGAGAAGATCGTCGCCGCCGCATGCGGGCGATTCGTTTGCATCGTCGACGGCTCGAAGTGCGTGGAGCGGCTCGGCCGGTTTCCGCTGCCGATCGACGTCGTTCCGATGGCACGCGAACTGGTTGCCTCGCGTGTACGCGGGCTGGGTGCCCGGCCGGCGCTTCGCGAGGGTTTCGTTACCGACAACGGCAACCGGATTCTCGACGTGACCGGTCTCGACCTGTCGGATCCGGAGGCGACGGAGACCGAGATCGAAAGCTGGCCCGGCGTGGTCACCGTCGGCCTGTTCGCAGTCGACGGCGCCGACCTGGCGATCATCGCCACGCCGGAAGGAGTCGTTCGCCGTTCAGTGTCCGGGGCGCGGGGATGAGGTCCATTGCCCCCTCCGGCGCATCGTTCAACGCGTGTGAGTCGGAGGAGTTCGCGCAATGTTCCGTCTAGAGGCGCTGCTGCCGCAGCACGATGATCGCCTTGCCTTCCTGAAGGGGTTCCTGCGCGACCCGAAGGACGTCGGCTCGGTGATCCCCAGTTCCCGTTTTCTCGAGCGGCGCATGGTGCGCATGGCCGGGTGTGCCGAGGCCGATTCGGTCGTCGAGCTCGGGCCCGGAACCGGCGGCACGACGCGGGCGATTCTCTCGGCGATGCCCGATTCGGCCACGCTGCTCGCGGTCGAACTCGACCCGGTGTTCGCCGACCTGGTGCGCGAGTTCGAGGACAAGCGCCTGATCGTGCACCAGGGCAGCGCCGAGAACCTGCACGAGGTGCTGAGCGCGCACCGGCTCCGTCCTCCGAACGCGATCCTCTCGGGCATCCCGTTCTCGACGATGCCGGTCGAAGTCGGCACGCGCATCATCGAGGCGATTCGCGACGTGCTCGCTCCGGGCGGCTGTTTCGTCGCGTACCAGTTCCGCGGCGCGGTCGCCGATCGCGCGCGCCCGATCCTCGGAGAGCCCGAGGTCGAGTTCGAGTTGCTGAACGTTCCGCCGATGCGCTGCTATCGCTGGCGCAAGACCTGATCGATTCGCCGCGGCGGGTTGCGCCCGGAATGGGCGCGCCGCCGGGGACGCACCCGATGCATGTCACGCGTCGCTGGGCGGCACGTAGCCGGCGATGCGGTCGGCGCCCTCGCCGAAGAAGTAGTTCTCCATCTGCCCCGCCAGGTACTTGCGCGCGCGCGCGTCGGCAAGGCTCAGCCGGTTCTCGTTCACCAGCATCGTCTGGTGCCGGATCCAGCCCTGCCACGCCTCTTTCGAGACGTTCTCGTAGAGGCGCTTGCCGAGTTCGCCGGGGTAGGGCGCGTAGTCGAGGCCCTCGGCCTCGCGCTGCAGCTTGATGCAGAAAACCGTACGCGCCATCGAGATGTCTCCGACTACAGGTTCTTGATCAGGACCAGCGACTTGCGCTGGAGGTTGTACAGGTTCTGTCGTTCGGCCGGGAGCTGGTCGACCGAAGCGACGACGAAACCGCGCTTGAGAAACCAGTGCGTCGTGCGCGTGGTCAGCACGAACAGGCGCTTCAGGCCGGCAGCGCGCGCACGCTGCTCGATGCGCCGAAGCAGCCGCTCGCCGTCTCCGCGGTTCTGCACGCTCGGCGTGACTGCCAGGCACGCCATCTCGCCGATCGACTCGTGCGGAAACGCGTACAGCGCCGCGCAACCGAAGATGACGCCGTCGTGCTCGATCACGGTGAAATTGCCGATCTCGCGTTCGATCAGTGCGCGGTCGCGCTTGACCAGCGTGCCATCCTCCTCGAGCGGGCGGATGAGCGTGAGGATGCCCCCGACGTCGTCGGGGCCGGCTTCGCGCAGCGCTTCGAGCGTCTCCTCGACCAGCATCGTGCCGACTCCGTCGTGCTGGAAGAGTTCGAGCAGGACACTGCCGTCGAGGCCGAAGGGAATGATGTGCGCACGCGCGACGCCGCCTTCGCAGGCGCGCAGCGCGTGACGCAGCGTGAACGCGCTGTCCGGCGCGAGCGTGCCGGCATCGAGCAGCCGCTTGGCTTCGGATTCCGATATCTCGCCGTGCAGCGTCCCGTCGACGCCTTCGATTGCCGATTCGGCGAGCACGATCAGCTTGTCGGCATCGAGCGCGACGGCCGTGCTGGCCGCGACGTCTTCCATGCTGAGATTGAAGGCTTCGCCGGTCGGCGAGTAGCCGAGCGGCGACAGCAGTACGATCGCGCCGCTGTTCAGCGCGAAGCGGATCGTCTGCACGTCGATCTTGCGCACGAGGCCGGTGTGCAGGTAATCGACTCCGTCGACGATGCCGACCGGCCGCCCGGTGACGAAGTTGCCCGAAACGACGCGCACCGCCGAATGCGCCATCGGCGTGTTGGGAAGGCCCTGCGAGAACGCCGCCTCGAGATCGAGCCGGATCTCGCCCGATGCCTCCTTCGCGCATTCGAGCGCGACCGGACTCGTGATCCGCAGTCCTTCGGCGTACGACGTTTCGACGCTGCGCAGGCGCAACTGCTCGTTGACCTGCGGGCGCGATCCGTGTGCGACGACGATGCGCATTCCCATCGCCTGCAACAGGCTCAGGTCCTGCACCAGTGCGTTCAGGCGGCCGGCCTGGATCAGTTCGCCCGGGACCGCCACGACGAAGGTCTTGCCGCGAAACGCATGGATGTACGGTGCGACCTTCCGCAGCCACGCGACGAAGCGTGCTTCGTCTTCGGCCGAGGCGTCGACGGCCGGTTCGGCCGTCGGCTGTGCGGGCGGCGGCACGACGACGCCGTCGGCCGCGGCGCCTGCGCGCCCGGGTCCGGCGATCGGCGCCTGTGCGGCGGAAGGTTCGCCCGACAGGGCGGCGGGCTGGGCGGCGGGTTTCATTGCAGCATTATAATTTCGCTCCATGCCGTCCCCGCAGCGTCCGTACCTGCGACCGCTGCCGCCGCTTCGATTCCCCGAGAGCCTGCCGGTTTCGGCGCAACGCGACGCGATCGCCGACGCGATCCGTCGGCATCCGGTCGTCATCGTCTGCGGCGAGACCGGATCGGGCAAGACGACGCAGCTGCCGAAGATCTGCGCGCTCGCCGGCCGCGGCCGGCAGGGGTTGATCGGTCACACGCAGCCGCGGCGCCTGGCGGCGACTTCGGTGGCGCGACGCATCGCCGAAGAACTCGGTTCACCCCCCGGCACGCACGTCGGTCACAAGATCCGCTTCGACGAAACGCTGTCGCCCGGCGCGACGATCAAGCTGATGACCGACGGGATCCTGCTCGCCGAGACGATGTCCGATCCGCTTCTGCGCCAGTACGACACGCTGATCGTCGACGAGGCGCACGAACGCAGCCTGAACATCGACTTCCTGCTCGGCTACCTGAAGCAGTTGATCGACGGGCCGCGCCGCGACGACCTGAAAATCGTGGTGACTTCGGCAACGATCGACGCCGAACGATTCGCGCGCCACTTCGCGGCGCTGGCGCCGCCGGCCGGATCCGGTGCCGAAGCGTCGCCGCCGGTGTCCGCGCCGGCGCCGGCCCCCGCGCCCGTGTCCGCGCCGATCATCGAGGTTTCGGGTCGCGTGTATCCGGTCGAGATCCGCTACCAGGGCTTCGACGATGCACACCGCGACGACGACGACGAGTCGGACCTGCCGTCGCGCATCGACGAGGCGATCGAGACGCTGTGGCGCGAGGCGCCCGGCGACGTGCTCGTCTTCCTTCCCGGAGAACGCGAGATCCGCGACGTCGCCGACCACCTGCGCCGCCTGCATGCGCGCGAACGGTCCGCTCGCAGCGGTTCGCCGTGGTCGCGCGGGCCGATCGAACTGCTGGCGCTGTACTCGCGGTTGTCGGCGGCCGAACAGCAGCGCGTCTTCTCGGGTTCGAACGGGCGCCGCATCGTGCTCGCGACCAACGTGGCCGAAACCTCGTTGACGGTTCCCGGCATTCGCTACGTCGTCGACCCGGGGACCGCGCGCGTCAAGCGCTACCGGTATCGCGGCAAGGTCGAGCAGCTGCAGATCGAGCCGATCTCGCAGGCGGCGGCGAACCAGCGCGCGGGGCGTTGCGGGCGGGTGGCCGACGGCGTCTGCGTGCGCCTGTACGACGAGGCCGATTTCGCCGCGCGCCCGCGATTCACCGATCCGGAGATCCTGCGCTCGTCGCTCGCCGCGGTGATCCTGCGGATGAAGGCGCTGCGGCTCGACGACATCGACCGGTTTCCGTTTCTCGATCCGCCGCCGGGCAAGGCGATCGCCGACGGCTACGCATTGCTTCGCGAACTGGGCGCCGTCGACGACGCGAACGCGCTCGCCGAAACGGGCAGGCTGTTGTCGACGCTGCCGGTCGATCCGACGATCGGACGGATGCTGATCGCCGCGCGCGAACTCGGTTGCCTGCGCGAGGTCGCCGTCATCGCCGCCGCGCTGTCGACGCAGGATCCGCGCGAGCGCCCGCTCGACGCGCAACAGGCGGCCGACCAGTCGCATCGCCGCTTCGCAGACGACCAATCGGACTTCGCCTCGTACCTGAAGCTGTGGGAACACTGGAGCGTCGCACAGCGCGATCGCCAGGCCAGTGGCGAATCGAACCGGCGGCTGGCGCAGCGGCTCGAGCGCGAATTCCTGTCGGTGCGCCGCCTGCGCGAGTGGGCCGACGTGCACGCGCAGTTGCGCGACGCGCTGCGTGCGTTGCGCTGGCATGAGAACGAACGACCGGCTTCGCACGAGTCGATCCATCGCGCGCTGCTGACCGGGCTTCTCGGCAACCTCGGCACGAAGGCGCCCGAGGACGCGCAGTACCTGGGAACGCACCAGACGAAATTCGCGATCCATCCGGGTTCGGCGCTGGCGAAAAAGCAGCCGCGGTGGCTGATGGCTGCCGAGATGGTCGACACCGGGCGCCTGTATGCGCGAACGGTCGCGCGCATCGAGCCGGAGTGGATCGAGCGTGCCGGCGCGCACCTGCTTCGCCGCAGCTGGTCGGATCCGGCATGGTCGCGCAGCGCGGGACAGGCGTTCATCTGCGAACGCGCGGTGCTGTACGGGTTGGCCGTTTATGCACAACGGCGGGTGGCGCTGGAACCGCTCGATGCGCCGCTCGCCCGCGAGCTGATGATTCGCGAGGCGCTGGTCGGCGGAGACCGGGAACCGCGCCTGCCGTTCCTGGTGCACAACCGCCGGCTGGTCGCCGAAATCGAGGCACTCGAGCAGCGGATTCGCCGCCCGGAGCTGCTGATCGACGAACGCGCTTTGTACGACTGGTACGACGCGCGCATTCCCGCCGAAGTCTGTTCGGCGCAGGCGCTCGAGCGATGGTGGCGCAAGGCATCGCGCGAGGATCCGCGATGCCTGTTCCTGTCGCGCGAGGCGCTGCTGCGCAAGGACCCGGACGCCGTCGATGCCGCACGCTTCCCGCGCTCGCTCAGGATGCGTGGCGTCGACTTCGAGATCGGCTATCGCTTCGAACCGGGTGCCGACGACGATGGCGTGACGCTCACCGTGCCGCTTGCGACGCTGAACCAGGTCGACGCGAACCGCTGCGACTGGCTGGTGCCCGGAATGGTCCAGGACAAGGTCCAGGCACTCGTCAAGTCGCTGCCGCAGAAACTGCGACGGCACCTCGTTCCGCTGGCCCGGTACGCCGCCGAGTTCGCTTCCCGATGGGCCGGGCGCGAAGCGGAACATGCGCTGCTCGACGCGCTGATCCTCGATCTTCGCGAGCACAAGGGCGTGGTCGCGTCCACGGGCGATTTTCGACTCGAGACGTTGCCGCCGCACCTCACGATGCACTTCCGGTTGATCGACGCGCACGGCTGCGTCCTGGGCCATTCGCGGCAACTGTCGGTGTTGCGCGCCGAGCACGGCGTTCGAGCGAAAGGCGCGCTGCAGGCTGCGTTCGAGCGAGAGATCGGACTGCGCGAACTGCGCGAACGGCGGCCGGATGCCGTGCGGCAAGCGCCTGCGACGCCCGCGGCCGAGTCGGTCGACGTCCGGGGTGCCGGTTCGGACGGCCCGTCATTGCAGGCGCGCGAAACCGACGACGGCGATTCGGCCCCGGCGTCGGTTCCGCTTCCGATCGGGCAGCGATTCACCGACTGGAGCTTCGGCACGCTGCCGGAGTCGATCGAGACGAGCCAGGTTTCCGACGGCCGCCGGCACACGGTGCTCGGCTTTCCGGCGTTGCACGACGAAGGCGATTCGGTCGAACTCCAGCTCTTCGACGACGCCGAAGAGGCGGCGCGCGAGACGCGCAAGGGCATCGTCCGGCTGTTCACGATCGCGCTGAAGGAACCGCTGAAGTTCTACATCCGGAACGTTCCGGACTTCGTGCGCGTCTCGCTGCTGTATGCGCCGTTCGGCAGTGCCGACGACCTGCGCGACGAACTCGTGTCGGCACTCGTCGAACGCGCGTGCCTGGTCGATCCGGTGCCGAACGACGAGGCGTCGTTCGCCGCGCGCGTCGCGGAATCTCGGTCGCGCGTGAACCTGATCGGTCAGGAGATCGCGCGCGCCGTGGCCGAGGTGTTGACCGAGCATTCGGCCGTGATGCGCAGGATGGGGGCGGCGAAAGCGCATCCGGCCACGCTGGCGGACCTGCAGTCGCAACTGGCCGAACTGTTGCCGCGGCGTTTCGTCACGCAGACCCCGCCCGCGCAACTGAAGCATCTGCCGCGATACCTGAAGGCGGTCGGCCTGCGCCTGGACAAGCTGCGGGAAGCGCCGACACGCGACGCGCAGCGGCTTGCCGAGATCGCGCCGCTGCAGCGCAGGTGGCGCCAGATGCTGTCGCAGCGGCGCGGGCAGCCCGACGCGCGCCTGGAAGAGGTGCGGTGGTTGCTCGAGGAGCTGCGCGTTTCGATGTTCGCGCAGGAACTGCGTACGCCGATGCCGGTGTCGGTCAAGCGGATCGAAAAGGCGCTCGCCACGTTGCGCGCCTGAGCCGCGGCGATACCGGCGGTCACCCCGCCATCACCAGCACCGGCTGGGCGCGGGTCTCTCCGGGCAGCACCGATTCGGGCTGCGCCGGCGATTCGAACAGGTCGGCGAACTCGGGGGCTGCGAGCTGGATCAGGCTCAGCAGCTTGGGCGTGATGCCGACCTGCTGGCGCCCGACCTGGCCGGCCAGCCGCAGCAGCGTCTCCAGCGTGCGTGCCGTGAAGACCGGGCGCAGTTCACGCGGATCCGGGCGCGCGAGCACCGCCTGGACGATCGCCGCGCGGACCACGAAGCCTTCGCGTCGCGCCCTGGCAAGCAGTTCGCGCAGCGACTGCAGCCCCCAGCGCATGTCGGTCAGGCAGACGAGCAACTGGTCCGCCTCGCGGTCGACGACCTGGCCGCCGCCGTGCTCCACACGCTCGGTGTACGCGAGCATCGCAGCGTCGGCGGCAGGTGCCGCGTCGTCGCCGGACTCGAATCGAAGCAGTACCAGCAGATTGACCATGATGGGGCCCGGACACTCGACCGTGCAGTGCCGCCCGACGGGGTTCCGCCGCGGGCGTCCGTTTGCCTGGAGCGCCTTCACGGGCGGGCGTCCGTCGCGGGCGGGCGCGCTCGCATCGTACGCGACACGGGCCCGGGCTGCGACCCGCGGTGCGACCGGCGGCGGCATCCGGCCGACGCGGGCAGGCCCGGAGATGCGCCGGTATCATGAACCGATGAAAGAAGTCCTGCGCGCGTTCGGAAGGGCAGTCGTCAGCCAGCTGCACCCGAAGATGCTTGCGTTGCTGATCGTGCCTTTCGTGCTGGCGATCGTGTTCTGGGCACTCGCGGCGTTCCTGGTGTGGACGCCGCTCACCGGATGGCTGGAGGCCGCGCTGTTCGAAGGCGGCTGGTTGGCGAGCCTGGACGCCTGGGCCGTCGATCGGGGGTTCGGCGACCTGGCAGCCTGGTCCACGGCGATTCTCGCGCTGCTGCTGATCGTTCCGGTGATGTTCGCGACGGCGGTGGTGCTGGTCGCCGTGTTCGCGATGCCGATCGTCATCCGCCACCTCGGAGACGGACCGTATCGCGACGTATCGCGCGAGGGTTCGCTGTCGATCCCGGCGAGCGTGTGGAACGCCGTTTCGAGCACGCTGGTCTTCGCGGTCGGTTACCTGCTGTCGTTGCCGCTGTGGCTGATCCCGCCGCTGGCGCTGCTCGTTCCGTGGCTGTGGTGGAGCTGGCTCACCGCTCGCGTGATGCGTTTCGACAGCCTCGTCGAGCACGCGGGGACCGACGAGCGCAAGGGCGTGATCGCCAGGCGCGGCCGCGACTACTTCCTGCTTGCGCTTCTCGTGACGGCGTTGAACTTCGTTCCACCGCTGTTCCTCGTGACCCCGGTGCTGTCCGCTCTCGCGTTCACGCACTATTCGCTCGCGTCGCTTCGCCAGCGCCGCGCAGTGGCCTGATCGCGCAGTGGCCTGATCGAATTCGGCGAACAACCGGAGCATCGATGCCTTTCGGATTGATCATCATCGGCGACGAAATCCTGTCCGGAAAGCGGCAGGACCGGCACTTCGCGCGTGTCGTCGAGATGTTGCGCGGTCGCGGGCTGCTGCTGTCGTGGGCGCATTACGTCGGAGACGATCGCGATGCGATCGCGGCGTTCCTGCGGGGCAGCTTCGCGACCGGCGACGTGGTCTTCTGCTGCGGCGGAATCGGAGCCACGCCCGACGACCACACGCGGCAGGCCGCCGCCGCGGCGCTCGGTGTCGATCTCGTGCTGCATCCGCAGGCCGCGGAACTGATCGCCGCGCGAACCGCCGAAATGGCCGCCGAGAGCGGCGCGAGCGCCGACATGTCGCTGCCCGAGAATCGCCAGCGGTTGAGGATGGGCGAGTTTCCGCGCGGTGCGGCGATCATCCCGAACCCGTTCAACCGGATCCCCGGCTTCTCGATAGGGAATCATTTCTTCGTGCCCGGTTTCCCGGTCATGGCGTGGCCGATGATCGAATCGGTGCTCGACGAACGCTTCGCGCATCTGTTTCACCGCGACCCGCGCGGCGAACGTTCGTTCCTCGCTTTCGGCCTCGCCGAAGCGACGGCAACGCCGCTGATGGAAAGCATCGAGCACGAGTTCGCGGGAGTGCGCGTGTTCAGCCTGCCTTCGGTCGGCGAGGACGGCGTGCGCCGGCACATCGAACTGGGCGTGCGCGGACCGGCCGCGACGCTCGACATCGCCTTCGCGCGGCTGCGCGAAGGCGTGCAGGCGCTCGGCGGCGAGATCCGTTGATGGGGGACGACGCGATGAATGCGCCCGGGATGCCGCTGCGCGCGGCAACGCTCGACGACCGATACCGCGCAACCGAAGGCGAGGTCTACCTGACCGGCACGCAGGCGCTGGTCCGGCTGCCGATGATGCAGCGCCAGCGCGACCGCGCAGCCGGCCTCGATACGGCGGGCTACGTCTCGGGGTATCGCGGCTCGCCGCTCGGCGCCTACGATCAGGCGCTCGAGAAGGCGCGCGCGCTGCTCGACGCGCATCACGTGCGTTTCGTTCCCGGAGTCAACGAGGACCTCGCTGCCACGGCGATCTGGGGAACGCAGCAGGTCGCAGCGCTGCCCGGCGCGAAGTACGACGGCGTCTTCTCGATCTGGTACGGCAAGGGACCCGGCGTCGATCGCAGCGGCGACGTGTTCCGTCACGCGAACCAGGCGGGCACTTCCGCGCACGGCGGCGTCCTCGCACTGGCGGGCGACGACCACGGCGCGAAGTCCTCGACGGTGGCCGCGCAGTCGGACTACGTGTTCCGTGCCGTCTCGATCCCAGTGCTCGCGCCCGCGACGGTGCAGGACTACGTCGACTACGGGCTGCACGGTTTCGCGATGTCGCGCTTCTCCGGGCTGTGGGTCGCCATGAAGGCGGTCACCGACACGGTCGAGTCGGCAGGCATCGTCGACGTTTCGGCCGCACGACTGCGGATCGTCCTGCCCGAAGACTTCGGATTGCCGCCGGGGGGCGTGAACCTTCGCTGGCCCGAGGAGCCGTTCCTCAAGCTCGAGGAGCGCCTGAACCGCTGGAAGATCCCGGCGGCGCGCGCCTACGCGCGTGCGAACCGGCTCGATCGCAACGTGCTGGGACGGCCCGACGGCGAGCCTTCGCGACTCGGAATCGTCAGCACCGGCAAGAGCTGGCTCGACGTGATGCAGGCGCTCGGCGACCTCGGAATCGACGACGCGGTCGCGCGCGCGCTCGGGTTGAAGGTGCTGAAGGTCGCGATGCCGTGGCCGCTCGAGGCGCAGGCGCTGCGCTCGTTCGCCGAAGGGTGCGAGGAGATCCTCGTCCTCGAGGAGAAGCGCCCGCTGGTCGAAGCGCAGTTGAAGGAGCAGTTGTATGCGCTCGCCGAGCGGCCGCGCATCGTCGGCAAGACCGACGAGAACGGCGCGCCGCTGGCCCCCGACTACGGCGAACTGGCGCCCGCATCGTGCGCGCGGCTGATCGCCGCACGGCTGCGCCGATGGAGCGGACAACCGGCGGATGCGAAAGGCACCTGGCCCGCGGGATTGCAGGCGCGCATCGCGCAGCGGATCGCGCAGCTCGACGCCCGCGAGAGCCCGGAGTCGAAACCCCGGGAGCGCATCGAGCGCATCCCGTATTTCTGCTCGGGATGCCCGCACAACACCTCGACGCGCGTGCCCGAGGGATCGACGGCGCTTGCCGGCATCGGGTGCCACTACATGGCGATGTGGATGGATCGCTCGACTGCGACGTTCACGCAGATGGGCGGCGAGGGCGCCACGTGGGTCGGCCGCGCGCCGTTCAGCGAAACGAAGCACGTGTTCCAGAACCTCGGCGACGGAACGTGGTTCCACTCGGGATCGCTGGCGATCCGGCACGCGGTCGCGACGAAGACGCCGATCACCTACAAGATCCTCTTCAACGACGCGGTTGCGATGACCGGCGGCCAGCG
>CAYZYC010000076.1:0-9359 GCA_964481165.1 uncultured Limnobacter sp.
CCGGCACTTCGGCCGGCGCCGTGGCTGCCGCATCCGGCGCCGTGGCGGGTGCCGTGGTTGCCGCATCGGCCGCCGCGGCGGGTGCCCCGGCGGGTGCCGTGGCACCCGCAGTCGGCGGCGCAACCGCGGGCGACGACTGCCCACCAGCCGGCGCAGCACCCCCCGTTGCCGACGCAGCGCCCGCGGCCGCGGGGGCGCTCGCCGCGCCCGGCGGCTGCGGCTTGCTGTACAGCTCGGGCAGTCGATACGGCAGCTCGAAATCGACGAAGGCCTGCGTGAAGTTGCCGGTCGACCTCTGCACGATGAACTGCAGCCGCCACGGAGCCGTCGGATCGAACTCCGCGCCTCCGGGTACGGCGAATGCGCCGATTTCGCGCAGATCCGGCGCGTCGTCGGCGATGATCCGCCCGATGCGCAGGTGATGCCGGTCCCAGAAACGGATCGTCTCGAGTCCCTGGATCAGCGCGATGCGATCGAAGATGCCGCCGCGCAACCAGGCAGTGCCCTTGAACGAATAGGCGCCGCTCGCCGCGATCAGCAGCGCCTGTTGCCCTGGCTCCAGCCTTCGCTGCAGTTCGGCGTACTCGGCAGGGTCGAGCAGGCTGCGCGCGATCGCCGGCTGTGAAACGAGCGTGGCATACAGGTCGATGAACGTGTCGTCGGCGCTCCCGCCCTGCCGCAGCGACGCCGCGACGGTGTCGCCCGATTCCTCGAACGCACGGTTCACCTCGCCGACCGTCACGCGCAGGTGCGCGATCGCGCCCTGGCTGCGCAACGTCTTCCAGTTCGCGACTCGTCCGGCATCCGGATCGACGACGCGGGCCGGCGCCCGCGGCGCCGGCGCACTGCCCGCCGACCGCGCCGTGCCTGCGGCGGCGGTGGCCGGCGAGCCTGCTGCCGGAGCGCCACGCGCGGCCGGCGCCCCCGCCGCCTGCAGTGCACCGGCGGAACGCAACGCGCGAGCGACGCGCGTCGCCGATCGCACGATGGCGTCGCCGATGATGAGCACGGTAACGGTGGCGCCGCTGACGACGTCGGCCTTCGGCGGTCCGCTCGATGCGGCGCTCGCGCGCAGCGGGTTGAAGCCGACGTACGTGCGCAGCGACTCGACGATGCGCTGTTCGGGAACGCCGACCATCAGGATCGGCTCGCTGTGCTCGACGATCCGCACGCCGACGATCGTGCCTTCGTTGTCGAGCGCGACCACGACGTGGATCGGCTTGGCCGAATAGCCCCGGGTGTCGACGATGTCGGAGGTCAGGTAGACCGAACCGACGCGCTCGGAACCCTCGAGCACCGCCGCTACGGGCGGGCTGCCCTGGACCGCGCCGAAACGCGTCGCGCCCTGCACCAGTTCGCCCGCGCTCAGTTTCGGGAGAAACGTGGCGAGCAGCGGCGCAGGCCTGGCCTGCGCGAAAGCCGGACAGCACGCCGCCGCGATCCAGAAGACGGCGAGTGCCTTCAGCATCGCGCGTTGCAAGCGATGCCGACTCGTCACCGGAACGACCTGGATGCAGTGCTCATGCGCGGGCGCCAGTATACGGCGCGCCTGCTGCCGGAAACGGCCCGGCGGTTCACCCGGCCGGCATCGTTTCGATCGTCCGGTCCGCGTGCACGAACCACGCGCGTGCCGTCGGGTACATGGCGAGCAGTTGCCGGGCTCGCGCCGGCGTGACGATCGACAGTGCGGTCGACAGTCCGTCGGCAATCGTCGCCCGCGACGCTGCGACCGACACCGACGCGTACCGGTTCGCGCTGCGGCCGGTGCGCGGATCGAAGAGGTGGTGCACGCGCGGATCGGCGCCGAAGCGGGTACCCGCACCCGCCGACGTCGCGAGCGCCCGGATCTCGCCCGCCGCGTCGCCCATCGTCAGCTCGAACAGCGTGCGCGCCGGCACGTCGGGGTCGACCACGGCAGCGGTCCAAGCGCCGCCGTCGGGTCGACGCCCCGCGGCACGCGCTTCGCCCAGGTCGATCACGATGCCCGAGAAACCTTCGCGCCGCAGCCGGTCGGCGATACGGTCGGTGACGTATCCCTGCGCGACGCCGTTCAACGTGATCGCCATGCCGGGCGCCTGCAACGCGATCCGGCCTGCCGCGACTTCGACGCGGCGATGGTCGACGTCGGCGAGCGCCTTCGCGATCGCCTCGGCTGCCGGGCCTTCGGGCGCCGCATCGCGGGCGCGGAAATGCGCCTCGTACAGCCGGTACAGCGGCTGGATCGTCGGGTCGAAAGCTCCGGAGCTCGCGCGCGCCAGCGCCAGCGACGTCGACAGCAACTCGACGAGTTCGGCGGGCGGTTCGTCGAGCACGTGCGCCGCGTTGAGTCGCGAAAGTGACGAATCGGAGCGATACAGGCTGAAGATGCGCTCGAGACGCTCGATCTCGGCCAGACATCCGTCGAGCACCGCCCGCGCATGCGCGCGATCTTCGTGCACCAGAGTGATGGACGCGAGTGCGCCCAGCGCGGTGCCTTTCCACACGACGGGAACGGGTCTCGCCGTGGCGTGCGCGGGCGGCAGCGCGGCATACGCCGCCGTCGCGCCGACCACCGAAAGGAAACGCCGTCGCGACGCAGGGTTGGGTTTCATCGATCGCTCCGTCATCTACCGCGATTGTCGCAGGCTCCGCCGCCTGCCCCGGGATGCACGCGCACGACGGCGGGCAGGTTCCGTTGCAGGTCAGTGTCCGGAATGCGCTTCGTCGGCCCCAGGCCGCTCCAGGTCGACCGGGCCGAGCACGTACGCATCGGGAATCGCGTCGAGTCGCACGATCGTTCCGCCGTGCCGATCGCGGAACGATTCGGCCGCGTCCCTCTCCGAGAACGGCACCGCCTCGGGCGCGCCCATGCCGCCGCGCCGATCGCTTTCGATGACGAACCAGGCGCTGCGCGCCTCGATCCAGGTCCCGGATTCGGGCTGCTCCCAGTTCCGCGCGCGACCCATGTCGTTGACGTAGACCGCGATGATGTCGCGCGGTTCTTCCGGCAGGCGCAGGAACGCGATCGTGTCGCGCACCGACGAGAACCAGACCGGCTGCGCATGACCGGACAGGTGGATCTGCCCCTTGGGCCCGTCGTGATCGACGAGCAGCATTCCGCAGTAGTGGCCGGTCGCCTCGGCGAGCACTTCGGACGGCGACGGTGCCGTCGCCTGCTGCGCAGGTTCGCACCCGGCGAGCCCGATGGAAAGTGCCAGCACGGCGATCACGACACTCGCCCGTGCGACGGCGCGCGGTTTCCCGGCAAGGCGCTTCACACCGGCCTCCTCCGGAATGCCGCGATCGCCAGCAGCAGCGGCGCGACGACCCAGGCGGCGAGAGCGGAAAGCAGCACCGGGGCCGGCAACGTCGTCGCATCGCCGGGGCCGGCCATTCCGCTGTAGACCGAAACGGCATCGCTGGCAGTCATGTTGAACAGGCGGTAGACGTCGGCGGGATTGAGCAGCAGCAGCACGTCGAGGGTGCGCTGGCCGACGATGCGCCCCTGGTCGGCCACCAGCACGCCGAGCAGCGCCGTGTCGTAGAGCAGCACGAAGAACAACCACACGCCGACCGCGATCCCCGCTGCCGTCGCGCGCTCGCGCACGACGCAGCTGGCCAGGCAACCGAGCGAAACGAAGCTCGACCCGAGCAGGATCGACGTGCCGACCAGCAGGCCGAACGCGCCCCACGCCGGCTGCGTGGCGCCGCGATCGAACCACAGCGCGAGCGCCGCGGCGCCGAAGCCGATCATCGTCGCGATGCCGAGCATCGCCGTCTGCCCCAGCACCTTGCCGACGACGACCTGCCAGCGCGCGACCGGATACGACAGCAGCAGCGCCAGCGTTCCGCGTTCCTGCTCGCCGACGATCGCGTCGAACGACAACATCAGCGCGATCAGCGGAACGAGGAGGATCGTGAGGCTAGCGAGGCTTGCGACGACGACCGCCAACGGATCGGCCCTGACCGTCCCCGTGGGCGCGCTGCCGAGCAGCGTCAGCGAAAGCGCCAGTGCGGCGAGCACGACGGTCGTCGCGACGACCCATCGATTGCGCATCCCGATGCGCACTTCGTGCAGCGCGATCGTCAGCGTGTTCACTGCCGTTCTTCCGCGTCCGCGACGATGCGCTGGTACAGCTGTTGCAGGTCCGGCGCCCGCATGTCGACGTCCTCGACGACGTCGCCGAGGGCCGCGAGCGCCCGCAGGACTTCCATCCGGGCGCCGACGGGTGCTTCGATCGTCAGCGATCCTTCGTCGCGCTCGACGCAGGTCGCCGCGCGCCCGAGCGCCGCCAGCACGACGGCCGTGGTGCACGGCCTGACCCGCACGCGAAAGCGCACCTGCCCGGCGCCGCCGCTGCGCAGTTCGGCGAGCGTTCCGGAGGCGAGCAATCGACCGCGGTGCACGATCGCGGCACGATCCACGCGATCGCCGATCTCGGCCAGCGCGTGCGTCGACACGAGCACCGTCGCACCGCTGTCGCGCAGCGCATCGATCGTCTCGAAGACCTCGGCCCGCGATGCCGGATCGAGCCCGCTGGTGGGCTCGTCGAAGAGCAGCAGTCGCGGCGTGCCGATCAGCGCCTGCGCGATCCCGAGCCGCTGGCGCATTCCCTTCGAATAGGTGGCGACGCGCCGGTCGGCGGCATCGGCGATCCCGACGCGCGACAGCAGCGCCGCATTCGCACGCACCGGTTCGCCCTTGAGCCGGGCGTGGAAAGCCATCGATTCGGCCCCGGTCAGCGCGCCGTGAAACGCGACGTTCTCGGGCAGGAATCCGAGGTTTCGACGCGCCGCCGCGCCGCGCGCACCCGCCGGATCGACGCCCGCGACCCGCACCGTTCCGTGTTCGGGCCGTATCAGCCCGAGCATCAGCTTGATCAGCGTCGTCTTTCCGGCTCCGTTGTGACCGACCAGCGCCGTCGCTTCGCCGGCGTTCAGCGCGAGCGACACCTCGCGCACCGCGGTCACGCGGCCGTAGCGCTTCGTCACGTCGTCCCACTCGGCGATGCGCGTCATGACCCTGCAGCGTTTGCGGCGGATCCCGGTGCGGCCGGAACCGGTTTCGGCTCGTCGGGTGTCCTCGGCGGACGCATCAGCGGCGCTGTGTCGACGACTCCGCCGGGATACAGCGCCGGGAACCGCGACTGCGCCCAGCGCACCATCTGCACCGCGGGGCTGTTCAGCAGCGCCTTCGCCGCCGGCAACGTCCACAGGATGCCGTCCATCACGTCGTTCGGCCGGTACGGCCGATCGGCGACTCCATCGCCATCGAGGTCGAACGCAGGGTTGTCGCTCCAGTAGTTGCCCCTGCCGTCGCGCGCCCAGTCGACGAAGCGCGTACCGACGTACTTGACCTGCACTTGGTTGGCGACGAACGCGTTGCCCGACACCGCGTTGCCCTCGGAGCCCGCGGTGAAGTGGATCCCGATCGGGCATCCCTCGAACCAGTTGTCGAGCAGTTCGTTGCGCACCGCGTTGTAGACGAAGACACACTTCTCGCCGCCGTTGCGCACGACGTTGCCGACGACCTTCGACAGGTTCGTCGAATGCAGCAGCAGCCCGTGGTCGCGGTCGCCCTCCGAGACGTTGTCCCGGATCTCCAGGCGATCCGAGTACATGATCGCCCAGCCGACGTGGTTTCCGCGGGACCGGTTGCCGACGACACGGCTGTCGTTGGCGTACATGTAGTGGATCGCGAAACGGAGCTCGGAGAACGTGTTCGCCTCGAACGCGTTGCTCCGGCTCACCTTGACGAATATTCCGTCGCGCACGCGGCGGATCGTGTTGCCCACGACCCTGGCTCCCGGGGCGTTCCAGATCGACACCCCGTTGCCTGCCTCGGACAGGCGCATTCCGGCGCGCCCGACGATGTCGTTCGCCTCGACGACCGATTCGGCGGCGCCGTGCAGGTAGACGCCGAACAGGTTGTCGACGAGACGGTTCGCGCGCACGACGGCGCGCGGCGCCGTGCGCCGCACCAGCACCGCGGAGTCCATCGCCGGCAGGTCGGTTCCCGAGCCGGTGATCTCGAGCCCTTCGATGCGAACGTCGGGCGCCGTGACGGTGACCACGCTGCCCTTTCCCGGACCGACGACGATCGCACCCGGCTCGCCGACGAGCGAAAGCGGCTTGTCGATGTGCAGCGGCCCCCGGTGCCGGCCTTTCGCGATGCGCACGACGTCGCCCGCGGCAGCCGCGTCGACGATCGATTGCAGCGATGCGGTCGATGGGGCATGCGCGGACGAAGCAGCTTGTGCGGACGACGCATCGTGCGCGGGGAGCGCAGCGTGTTCGGCCGATCCGGCGAACGCGACCGGCGCCGGCGCCCCGGCGCCGGACGCGGCCGCGCACGCGACGACGAGCGCCGCGCCGCGCCGCGCCAGCGCGCCTGCGCGCATCCCCCGCGCGCCTGCGCGCATCCCCCGCGCGCCTGCGCGCGTCCCCGGCGTGCCTGCGTGCATTGCGCTACGCGCGCTCCACCATCATGCGCCCCTTCATTTCCATGTGCAGCGCGTGGCAGAACCATTGGCAGTAGTACCAGTACACGCCCGGACGGTCGGCGACGAAGGTCACCGACGCGGTCGCCTGCGGCGCGACTTCCATCGCGATCCCGTAGTTGCAGATCGTGAAGCCGTGCGTCAGGTCCTCGATCTGGTCGCGGTTGGTCACGTACACCGTCACCTCGTCGCCCTGCTTCACCTTGAACTCGGTCAGGCTGAACAGCGGCGCCGCCGAGAACATGTAGACGCGCACTTTCCTGCCGTCGCGGATCACGGTCGCCGCTTCCTCGAGCACGACGTTGTCGGCCTTCGCCTGCGCGACGGCGTCGGCGAACATCGGGTCGTCACGGCTCCAGACGTGCACCGGGTTGACCTTCGAGCGGTGGATGATCGTCGCATCGTGCGGTTCGGCGAAGCTCGGACCGTCGTGCACGACCACCATCTCGTCGCCCGAGATGTCGATCAGCTGGTCGTTCTCGGGCTTGAGCGGCCCGACGTTCAGGAAGCGGTCCTTCGAGAACTTGTTCAGCGACAACAGCCACTTGCCGTCGGCTTCCTTCGTCTGCCCCATCGACGTGTGGTTGTGCCCCGGCTGGTATTGCACGTCGAGCTTCTGGATGATCGGATCGACTTCCTTCTTCCCGGCGAACTTGTCGACCGCCGCCTGGATGTTCCACTTGCAGATCTGGCTGTCGATGAACAGCGTCGTGTACGCGTTGCCCTTGCCGTCGAAGGCGGTGTGCAACGGGCCGAGACCGAGTTCGGGCTCGGCGACGACGCAGTCGCGCGGCTCGATCTTGTCATCGAACAGCTCGTCGAACTTGCGCACGTCGAAGACGCTCACCGTCGGCGACAGCTTGCCGTTGGCGACCACGTGGATGCCGTCGGGCGCGGTGTTGATGCCGTGCGGGCTGTTCGGGATCGGGATGTAGCGCGTGTACGGCGATCCGTGCGTGCCGTCGAGGACCGGTACGCCGCCGATCTTCTTCACTTCGCCGCTCGCCACCGCCTCCTCGATGCGCCCGAGGTTGAAGACGGTGATCCAGTCCTGCTCGGCCGAGGTCATCTCGGCGAGCGTGAGTCCCTCCTCCGAGTTGTAGCAGGTGGCGAAAGCGTACTTGCCCTGGTAGTCGGCGTCGACGTTGTCGAGGTTGCCGTCCACGAGCACCTGCCAGGCGACCTGCATCGTCTCGCCGTCGAGGGCGGTGAAGACGCACTGGTACTTCTTGTGGTCCTCGACGTCGCTGCCGTCGTTGGGGATCGGCACGCGGTACTCGCCGTTGCAGAACACGTAACCGGTCTTCGGGTATTTCTGCACGCGCAGCCCGTGCACCGTCTGCTGGTTCGGCAGCTCGATGATCCGGTCGCACTTCATCACGTCGCAGCGCACGCGCGCCACGCGCGTGTTCGCCTTGTCGTTCATGTAGATGTAGCGCCCGTCGTAGGTGCCGTCGGTGAACGACATGTGCGGGTGGTGCAGGTCGCCGTTCACGTACGTGCCACCGTGCCTTTCCAGGTACTTGCGCGTCTCGGGCGTCAGGCCCTCGGTGAGCACCTTCAGGCTCTCGTTGGTCTGGCCCCATCCGGTCGCGCTGCAGCGGTTGAACACCGGCACGCGCATCAACTCGCGCATCGAAGGCAGGCCGACGATGCGCATCTCCCCGCTCTGCCCGCTGGAAAAGAACACGTAGTACTCGTCGAGTTCCCCCGGGCCGACGTGCGTCTTCGCGATGGCCGCGGATGCCGGGCCGGGTGGGGGCGCTGCGGGCGCGGGCGCCGGCTGCTGCGCGGGCGCCTGTGCCGTTGCAGCCTCATCCTCGCGGCCGCACGCCGTGAGTACGCCGCCGAGCCCGGCCGCGCCGGCGATGGCCACCGCCTTCGCACCTCCGCCGAGCACGGCGCGGCGTTTCGGATCGGGATTGGGGGAACGGCTGTCGTCCATCGATTCCTCCTGGAGAGAGCGCGCCCCTGCGGCGCGGGTTTCACGGCTTCTCGATGCGCCGATGCACGGTGACCGGCATCTCGACCGGACCCGCTGCGGGTGCCGGTCGCGACATCGCGTCGCGCTTCTCGCGCTTGACACGGCGCTGGATGCGCACCGGGCACTTGTGGTCGTGGTGGTACAGCACCTGGCAATGCAGGCACGAGATGCATTCGTTCGGGTTGATGTGGCCTTCCGGGTGAATCGCCTCGACCGGGCATTCGTTGAAGCATCGCATGCACGGGTTGCCGCACTCGCGATAGCGCTTGAGCCAGTCGAACATCCGCATCCGCCCCGGTATCGCCAGCGCCGCACCGAGCGGGCAGAGGTAGCGGCAGAAGAAGCGCTCGACGAACAGCCCGGCGACGATCAACGCGACGGCGAACACGACGAATCCCCAATCGCGCACGAAACGAAGCACGATCGCCGTCTTGAACGGCTCGATCTCGGCGAGCAGTTCGGCGTACGCGAGCGATCCGAGCGAGACGCCGAAAAGCCCGAGGAAGACGATGTACTTGATCGGCCACAGCCGCTCGTGCACGCCCCAGGGAATCTTCAGCTGCGGAATCTTCAGCAGCCTGCCGGCGCGGTTGCTCAGTTCCTGCAGGGCACCGAACGGACACAGCCAGCCGCAGAACGGCCCGCGGCCCCAGAACAGCAACGCCGCGGCCACCGAACACCACAGGATGAAGATCAACGGATCGAGGAGGAACGACGACCAGCTGAACCCCGTGCGCAGCGAATTGGTGAAGGTCAGCACGTTGACCACCGACAACTGCGCCTGCGCGATCCATCCGAGCCAGAGCAGCGTCGTCGCCAGGAACGCCAGCCGGATGCCGTCGAAGAGCCTTTCGCGCGGCACCAGCACGTCCTGGAAGAAGAAGATCACCGTCAGC
>CAYZYC010000076.1:9459-11881 GCA_964481165.1 uncultured Limnobacter sp.
GGCTTCGTGTACCGGTCGGGAAGCCGGTAATCGACCTCGAACGAAACGAACGCGCGATCCAGCGCGCCGACCGAGCGCTGGACGAGCAATTGCAGGCGCCACGGCTGCACTGCGTCGAACGTGACGTCCGGCGGCACGACGAACACGCCGATTTCGCGCAATGCAGGCGCTCCGGCAGCCTGCAGCGATCCGATCCGCCGATGCCCCCGGTCGCGGAAACGGATCGACTCGCCGTCCTGGAGCAGTTCGATGCGGTCGAAGATGCCGCCGCGCACGTATCCCGAACCCTTGAACGAATAGACGCCGTCCCCGGCGACGAGCACCGCGTGCTGGCCCGGCGCGAGCATGCGCGAAACGCTTTCGAAATCCGCGTCGCCGAGCAGGCTGCGGCCGATCGCCGGATGCGACACCAGCGCGACGTACAGGTCGATGAACGTCGCATCCGGGTTGCCCGACTGCGGACGTGCTGCCGCGGCGGCATTGCCCGAATCGACGAAGGCCCGGTTCACCTCGCCGATCGTCAGGTGCAGGCGGCTCACGGCGCCTTCGTCGAGCAGGGCGTTCCAGTCGGAGATGCCGCCGGCCTGCAGGTCGAGCACGTTGGCGGAAGGAGCAACGGCACCTGCGGAAGCGCCTGCGGAAGCGGAGCCGAGTTGCAGCATTCGCGAAACGCGCACGGCCGAACGCGTGATGCTCTCGCCGATGATCAGCACCGTGACCGTCGCGCCGCTGACGATGTCGGCTTTCGGCGGCCCGCGTCGCTCGGCGATCGAACGCAGCGCGTTGTAGCCGAGAAATGCCGAGAGGTACTCGGTGACACGCTCTTCGGGAATGCCGATCAGCACGATCGGCTCGCTATGCCGGCCGAGCTCGAGACCGACGATCGTTCCCGCGTTGTCGATGCCGACCGCCACGTCGATCGGCTTGCCCGAATACCCGGCCGTGTCGACGAAGTCCGACGTCACGTAGACGAAACCGACGCGCTCGTTGCCGCGGTACGCCTCGACCACCGGAGGCGACCCCTGGAGCGGGCCGAAACGATCGGCACCGGGGACGATCTGCGCGGGTACGAGACGCGGCAGCGTCGATTGCAGCGCCGGCACTGCGGCCTGAGCGAAGACCGGCTGCGAAGCCAACGCAAGCCAGGCGACGGTCAGCAACCCCAGAGCTGCAATGACGAGCCGCGAGGCTTGCGACGAGGACACTGCGGCGGGCTTGTGCGATGATCGATTCGGGAGTCAGTATACGGGCAACGGGAGCAGCGCTCCTTGCGAGACCGGTCGATGCGCACGTCGCTGTTGAAGCACGATCCGCAGATCCACTCGATCGGCATGCCGACGCTGGTGGGCATCGCGAACGCGATCGAGCACGAGGCGATGCGCCGATATGCGCAGCTCGCCGAGACGATGGAACGGCGCGGCGAGTTCGAGACGGCCGCGGCATTCCGCACGATGCTCGAGGAGGAACGTGCGCACGTCGAAGCGGTCGCACGGTGGGCCGCCGAGCTCGGCGAGCCGGTTCCGGCGCCGGAAGACTTCGAGTGGAGCCTGCCGCCCGATCTGTCGGCGTCGTGGAACGACATCGCCGGAAGTGCGCTGCTCACGCCGTATCGCGCGTTCGCGATCGCCGTCGCGAACGAGCAGCGCGCATTCTCCTTCTATTCGTATCTCGCGGCGCACGCGAACGACAGCCGCGTCGCCACCGAAGCCGAGAAACTCGCATCCGAGGAACTGCAGCACGCCGCCCTTCTGCGCCGATGGCGGCGCGCGGCCTGGCACCGCGAACGCCCGGCGCGCAACGAGCCGCCGTCGAAGATCGTCTCGGTGGCGGAACTGGACGATTTCGTCGGACGACGCCTGGCGGCGATCGCGGCGAACCACCGCTCGATCGCCGCGCGCCTGCGAAGCGCGGGCGACGACGAGAGCGCCGCGCTGCTCGAGGAAATCGCCGGGTCGATGCCGCCCGGGTCCGGCGCATCCGGGCCGCGCGAAGGCTCGGAGCAGGAGGCGCGCGCCGGCAGCGCGGTTCCGGTCGACGCGGCCGGCACGGTCGACGCGGCCGGCACGTCGAATCCGGTGCATCTGCTGATCGCCGCGCAAAAGCCGCTGGAAGCGCTCAGCGAGGCGCTCGAAAAGCTGCTCGGCGGCGTCGAGGGCGAGCTGTTCGCCGCCGCCGAGAAGGCGGAGACCGACGTCGTCGCCCGGCTTGCGCGCATTTCGCTGCAGACCGAGCGACGGATGCAGTCGTCCTCGGGCTGACGCGGCGGCCCCCGGCGCAAGGTCGCGCCCGGGCTGCGCGCCCCGGCTACGATCCGGGCTGCCCGGAGGGCTCGGCGCTCGCCGGATCGGCGGGCCGCGGATGCCACCTCCTGCGCAGCCACTGCACGACGTCGTCGACGCAGGTGAACACCACCGGAACGACG